>CANOIR010000004.1 GCA_947566125.1 uncultured Ruminococcus sp.
AATAAAGGAAGTCTTATATGAACAAATATAAACAACTTGCGTCAAATACAATAATATTTGCGATTGGTTCTTTTGGCTCAAAGATTTTGCTGTTGTTTCTTACAAAACTTTATACGGCAAATATAAATCCTGCTGATAACAGTACAAAAGAGCTTTTGGAAGTTACAGCAAATTTTTTGATTCCTCTTGTAACATTTTCCATTACAGAATCGATAATACGATTTGGACTTGACAGGAAATACAGTAAATCAAAAGTATATACAAATTCCCTTGCTATTACGGCTATAGGTGCTTTGATGATGTTGTCAATATCGCCTATGCTGTCGGTGATGCCGTTTGTAGATGGGTATACGTGGCTTCTTATGGTTTATGTATGTACGTCATCGCTTAGGTCGATAAACTCACAGTTTGTGCGTGCAAGAGGTCTTGTAAAGTTGTTTGCACTTGATGGAATTTTGGCAACGCTTTCACTGTTTATATTTAATGTAATTTTTATAGCAGTACTTCAGCTTGGCGTAACAGGCTTTATGCTGTCGGTTATTTGTTCTGATTTCCTTTCAGCAGTATTTTTGTGGTTTACAGCCGGACTTAGAAAATACTTTGATCCAAAGGCAATTGACGGCAGACTTAGTAAAGCAATGCTTGCTTTTTCACTGCCGCTTATCCCATCAACTCTTCTTTGGACAGTAACAGGTTTTTCCGATCGTATATTTATAAGATATATGCCCGGACCGGAAGGTCTTGTTGGTGACGCTGCTGCCGGTATTTATGGAATAGCTAATAAGATACCGAACCTTGTTTCAATGTTTTCAACAATATTTTTTCAGGCATGGAATATGTCTGCTATTCTGGAGAATGATTCAGAGGACAGAAGCCGTTTTTATGAAAGAGTTTTTGATGCATATACGTCGTTTTTGTTTATTGCGGGAACGGCTATGATAGTATTTGTAAAACCTCTGTCTGCGATACTTATTGATACAAGTCAATTCCCTGAATATGGTACAGCATATTTGTATACTCCTGTGCTTATTGTTGCTGTAATAACTATGTGTCTTAATCAGTTTTTCAGCAGTGTATATGCAGCGACAAAACACACATCACACTCGCTTTGGACGAGTTTAGTTGCAGCTGTTACAAATATTATTCTCAATGCACTTCTTGTATGGCTCTTTGGAATAAACGGTGCAGCTATTGCTACATTTGCAGGATATTTTGCAAGCTATATAATTCGTCAAAGGGATGCAAGAAGATATGTTCCTTTTCCAATTGATCAGAAGAAGTTTTTTGTCAATCTTGTTGCAATGTTCACACTTGGATATATTGTAACTCATGATAACGTTCCCGGACAAATGATTATTATGTTTGTGGGGTTGATATTTATGGTAATATTTAATCGAAATGCAATTGTAAATACACTGAAGCAGGTTAAATCAAGATAAAAATATTGATATAAAAGTAAGGAGGTCGTTTTATGCCAACACCGCATAATAATGCAAATAAAGGAGATATTGCAAAGACTGTTTTAATGCCCGGTGATCCGCTTAGAGCAAAGTTTATAGCTGAAACATATCTTGAAGATGCAGTGCTTTATAATACAGTACGCAATATGTACGGTTACACTGGTTTTTACAATGGCGTTAGAATTTCAGTTCAGGGCAGCGGTATGGGTATGCCGTCTATAGGCATATATTCATACGAACTTTTTCATGAATACGATGTAGACAGAATAATAAGAGTAGGCACATCAGGCGGAGTAAGAGATGATGTAAAGCTTAGAGATGTTGTAATAGCACAAGCAGCTTGTACAAATTCTGCATATGCAAATCAGTATGATTTAGATGGAACATTTGCTCCGATCGCTGATTATGAGATGCTTGAAGCATCTGTAAACGCTGCCAGAGAGCTTGGTGTAAATGTTCGTGTCGGCAATGTTCTGTCATCAGATATATTTTATTACAGCAAGGAAAGTCCTCTTCCTATGTGGGGTAAAATGGGTGTGCTTGCTACTGAAATGGAAGCAGCGGCACTTTATATGAATGCAGCAGAGTCAGGTAAAAAAGCGCTCTGTATAACAACGGTATCTGATTGCCCGCTTAGAGGAGAATCCACAACAGCAGAGGAAAGACAAAATTCATTTTTGCAGATGATGGAAATTGCACTTAAAACAGCGTGCTTTTTTGAAAATAAATAGGGGATCTTTAAGACTTTTTTAAGCCGCAGCAATTATAATTAAATCATGGATTAGGTAATCCTCACAATTCCCCTAAATTTTATTTGTATATTTGTTTTCCGCCTGCATATTATTCATGCAGGCTTTTTCTTTATTTTTCATAAATTTATTCATTGAAAGGAGAATTGCTTTGAATGAACTTTTTAAATCTATATCAAAATTAAAAGGTGTAGGAGAAAAGCGAAGTCTTGCATATGCGAAATTAAGGATAAGCACACCGTATGATTTGCTTTACCATCTTCCGCGTCATTATCTTGACTATACTTCACCTATAACAATAGCTGATGCTGCCTTTGGCGAAATTGCTGTTTTAAAGCTTACCATTGTTTCTAAATTTTCACCTCAGCATATACGCAAAGGATTTTCTATATATAAAGCCGTTGCTACAGATGGCACTGATAATATCACGATTGTTTTTTATAATACAGGATATATTTTCGATACTCTTAATATAGGCAGCGAATATTGTATGTCCGGAAAAATAAGCGGCAATATTATAAAAAAAGAAATACTTTCACCGCATATTATTCCTGCCGACAGCAAAAATCTTATCCGACCTGTTTATCGTTTGACTACAGGACTTACTCTTAGTCGTATCACATCAGATATGCAGGTCGCTGTTGATATATTTAAAAGAGAACCATTTGAATGGATGCCGGAGAGTATTCTTAAGGACCACAGTCTTATGACCCTGCAAGATGCATTGCCGGAGATTCATTTTCCTTCTTCGATGGAAAAGGCTGCTGCTGCCAGACGCAGACTTGCATTTGATGAGCTTTTGGAATTGCAGCTTGGACTTTCTATGTATAAAAAGAGGTCACGAAGCGACAGTGCAAATAAAATGCGTGAAGATACAGATATAACTAAATTTTTTGAAATGCTGCCGTTTGCAATGACAAATTCTCAGCGTGAAGCAGTAGATGATATTTGCAGTGACCTTGCTAAGTCTGTTCCTATGAATCGTCTTTTACAGGGTGATGTTGGCAGCGGAAAAACTGTCGTTGCAGCAGCGGCTTGTTATTTTGCTATAAAAAATGGCTTTCAGGCTGCACTTATGGCACCTACTGAAATTCTTGCTGTTCAGCATTATTATACTATTTCAAAGTTTCTAGAGCCATTGGGCGTAAAAGTCGATTTGCTTACCGGTTCTGTAAAATCAAAAGAACGAAAATCCGTTATTGCTTCTGCTGCAAGCGGTGAAACCGGACTTCTTGTAGGAACTCATGCTATTTTTCAAAAAGATGTGGAGTTTTTGAATTTAGCACTTGTTATAACAGATGAGCAGCACCGTTTTGGTGTAACTCAGCGTTCTATGCTTGCTGAAAAGGGCGGAACGCCACATAAGCTTGTTATGTCTGCAACACCTATTCCAAGAACGCTTGCACTTATCATTTACGGAGATCTTGACATATCTGTGCTGCGTGAACTTCCGGGAGGGCGAAAGCCTATTGAAACTTATGCTGTAACAGGAAAATTGCGTCAGCGTTCGTATAATTTTATAAAACAGCAGCTAAGTGCAGGCAGACAGGGTTATATAGTATGTCCTATGATAGAAGAAAATTCAGGAGAACTTCAAGCAGCTGCTACATATGCAGAGGATATTGCACAAAATGCTTTTTCTGGATACAGAGTAGGCCTTCTTCATGGAAAACTCTCTTCAAAGGAAAAGGATGCGGTTATGGAATCGTTTCAGAAACATGAGATTGATTTGCTGGTGTGTACTACTGTTGTAGAGGTCGGTATAGATGTGCCTAATGCCACTGTCATGCTTATAGAAAATTCGGATAGATTTGGACTTTCTCAGCTGCACCAGCTTAGAGGACGTGTTGGACGAGGAAAGCACCAGAGCTATTGCATACTTATGACCGATCATGTGACAGATGAGTCACGACAGCGTTTGCGTCTTATGAGCAGTACTACAGATGGATTTAAAATAGCGGAAGAGGATTTAAAAATGCGTGGACCGGGAGATTTTTTTGGTCAGCGTCAGCATGGTCTGCCGCCGCTTAAAATAGCGGATCTTACAAAGGATATGCTTCTCTTTGAAGAAACAAAAAATCTTACAAGAGAAATACTTGAAAAAGATCCTGAGCTGAATCTTCCGGAATATAGAGCTTTGCGTCTTGAAGTTTTAAGACTTTTTGCGCTTACAGCTGAAAATGGCATGAATTGATAATCATATCATATATCTTGCATATATAGTATATATATATATTGGAAAATTATATATTCATCTTACAAATTCAATTTTTTTTGAAAAAAGTGCTTGACAACTTGGGCGTAATGTGGTAAAATAAATAAGTCGCAAGGGGACAGGTAATAAAAACCTCGAAAATGCGGCTTAAATGGGAGTTTAGCTCAGCTGGGAGAGCATCTGCCTTACAAGCAGAGGGTCACAGGTTCGAGTCCTGTAACTCCCACCATCAAGGTCTGGTAGTTCAGTTGGTTAGAACGCTGCCCTGTCACGGCAGAGGTCGTGGGTTCGAATCCCATCCAGATCGCCAGCCTCTGTAGCTCAGTCGGTAGAGCAGGGGACTGAAAATCCCCGTGTCATTGGTTCGATTCCGATCGGAGGCACCATTGCCCTTTCAATAGAGAGGGCAGAAAGCGGATTTAGCTCATCTGGTAGAGCGCCACCTTGCCAAGGTGGAGGTAGCGAGTTCGAGCCTCGTAATCCGCTCCAATTTTTTTCTTTTTCATTAGTGAGTCCGCAGGTGATCTTGCGGCTTTACTTATTTTTGGAATTATTTCCAAATGACGGCAGCAATGCTTTAATTTTATATTATGCGGATTTAGCTCATCTGGTAGAGCGCCACCTTGCCAAGGTGGAGGTAGCGAGTTCGAGCCTCGTAATCCGCTCCACGAGGTCTGTTCCAATAGGGGCGGACTTTTTGCTTTTTACTTGCCTTTTTTGGTTCGCTGTTGATGGTTGGTGAAAGAGATTAAAAAGGAATTTTGTTTGTCTTTTTGCTTGAGCAGTTTGAACCATTTGATTTTTTAGCTTGACACAAAAATCGCAAAAAATCAGCACTTTATGATTCGATGTTTGATATAAACGCATATTTGCCGATTATTTATGCAAACATTACATAATATGATTTTAAACATAATAAAATTTACAGCACAACGTCAAAGTTGCAAAAAAATCAAAAAAACGCTTGACAATATCTGCTGCATATGATATAATAACAAAGTCGCAACGGACAAGTGTTAAACTTAAAGAGCGAGACGTAACTCAGCTTGGTAGAGTGCTTGCTTTGGGAGCAAGACGCCGCAGGTTCGAATCCTGTCGTCTCGACCAACGTTGTACTCGAATATTGATATGTGATATTCGAGTACAGCTTAATATAAATAGTTAATGCTTGGATTAAAACATCAAATGTTAAAATAAAGTTCACAAAAAGTTCTTTTAAAAAACGCTTGACAAACTCATAAAAATGTGTTATAATGAATAACGTTGTAAGACGCTGGTGTAGCTCAGTTGGTAGAGCAGCTGATTTGTAATCAGCAGGTCGGGGGTTCGAGTCCGTCCACCAGCTCCATTTTATTTTTATTCAACTTAACAAACGGGGGAGTTCCCGAGTGGCCAAAGGGGGCAGACTGTAAATCTGTTGCTTCTAGCTTCGATGGTTCGAATCCGTCCTCCCCCACCAATCAGAAACAGGTAAGACCGTTTGGTTTTACCTGTTTTTTGTATATTCACTGTATTTATCAGATGAAAGAGGTTTTTATTTATGATTAGAGAAGATTTAAGAAATGTTGCTATTATCGCCCATGTTGACCACGGCAAAACAACTCTTGTTGATGAGATGCTTAAACAAGGAGGAGTTTTCCGTGAAAATCAGAATGTTGCTGATCGTGTAATGGACTCAGGTGACTTGGAGCGTGAACGTGGCATTACTATTCTGGCAAAGAATACATCTGTAAAGTATGGAGATATTAAAATCAACATAATCGATACTCCTGGACATGCTGACTTCGGCGGCGAAGTTGAACGTGTTCTCAGCATGGTTGACGGTGCTTTGCTGCTGGTTGATGCTGCTGAAGGTCCTATGCCTCAGACAAGATTCGTTCTCCAAAAGGCACTGGAAATGAACCTTAAGATTATCGTTGTTGTAAATAAGATAGATAGACCGGATGCAAGACTTGATGAGATCGGTGATGAAGTTTTAGAGCTGCTGATGGATCTTGATGCAAGTGAAGAACAGCTTGAAAACACACCATTCCTTTATTGCTCAGGCAGAGCAGGTACTGCAAGCCCAGAGCCATTTGAAGAAGGAAAAAATCTTGTACCGCTTTTTGACACGATCATAAATTATATAGATCCGCCGGAAGGCGAGCCTGAAGAACCTCTTCAGATGCTTATTTCTTCTATTGATTACAATGAATATGTGGGAAGAATAGCAGTAGGCAGAATTTCCAGAGGTTCTATTCGTGTGAATCAGCCGATCATTATAGGTAATTATCATAATCCTGATGAAACTCGCAGAAATAAAGTAGTTTCACTTTTACAAATTCAGGGACTTCAGAGAGTTCCAAGTGAAAGTGCTACAGTTGGCGATATTGTTTGGATAAGCGGTATTGAAAATATTTCCATAGGTGATACTGTATGTGCACCTGAATGTTTTGAACCGCTTCCGTTTACAAAAATCAGTGAACCGACAGTTGAAATGACATTTTTGGTAAATGACAGTCCATTTGCAGGGAAAGAAGGTAAGTTTGTTACTTCAAGACAGCTTCGTGACAGACTTATGCGTGAGTTACTGCGTGATGTATCCTTGAGAGTAACAGAAACAGACAGCACAGATGCCTTCCGTGTGGCAGGCAGAGGAGAGATGCACCTTTCTATTCTTATTGAAAATATGAGAAGAGAGGGCTATGAGCTGGGCGTTTCTACACCGAGAGTTCTCTACAAGGAAGTGGACGGCAAGCGTTATGAGCCTATCGAAGAAGTTATGATCGATGTGCCTGATGAATGTGTTGGTTCTGTTATGGAAAAGCTGGGAACAAGAAAAGCTGAAATGCAGGATATGCATCCACAAGGCGGAAGAACAAGAATCACATTTTTGATTCCGGCAAGAGGACTTTTTGGCTACAAGAGCGAATTCCTTACTGATACAAAGGGCGAGGGAATCATGAATAGTGTATTCCATGGATATGAGCCTTATAAGGGCGATATTCCAAGAAGAAATACAGGCTCTCTTATTTCATTTGAAACCGGTGAAGCTGTAACATATGGCCTTTATAATGCACAGGAGAGAGGAGCGTTGTTTATCGGTGCAGGCGTTCCAGTTTATGAAGGCATGATAGTAGGTTCTTCTCCAAAGACAGAAGATCTTGTGGTAAATGTCTGCAAGAGAAAGCACCTTACAAACACAAGAGCAAGCGGAAGCGATGATGCACTTCGTCTTGTTCCACCAAGAAATCTCAGCCTTGAAGATTGCCTTGAATTCCTTGCTGACGATGAACTTCTGGAGGTAACTCCAAAATCACTGCGCATTCGAAAGCAGATCCTCAGCAATCAGCTACGTGCAAAGCAGAGAGGCAAGAAACAGTAAATCAAAAAATATCATTTTTATTTTATGAGAACGAGTTTTAAATATTAAGATATTAGAAAGGAAGATGTTTATGTATAATATCACAAAAAAGCAGTTTTGGGCAGCTATTCTTACAGCAGCTACAGTTTTTTCATTTACAGGCTGTAGTACAGATTCTGATAAAACAAGTTATACAGAAGGAACTATGGGTGTGGTTGAAACGGTTGCAGAATATAGTTCAAATACTGATTATCTTTATGTTAAAAATGAAGACGGTACTATTGCAGTAAGCGGATATGTTGGAAATGACGCTGTTATAAGTGTTCCGGATAATATTGACGGTATGGCAGTAACTGCAATTGAAGACCATGCTTTTGAAGCTAACTGGGATCTTACAGATGTTACTCTTCCGGAAGGCATAACTTATATAGGCGAGAGTGCATTTATGGATTGCGGAAAGCTTGAATCTGTAAATATTCCAAGCACTACTGTAACTATCAGACGTGCAGCATTTGCAGGCTGTTCTGCTCTTGATAATGTAACAATTCCAGAAAATGTTGCACAAATTATGGAAGAAGCATTCAGCGGCTGTGGAAGCTTTAAGAATCTCATTATCGAAAGCAAGAGTGTTATTTACGAAAGTTGGGGACTTGATAGCGAAGTTATGCCTGATTTAGTTATTACTTGTCCTTCCGGTTCAAAGATAAGTGATTGGGCAAATGAAAACGGATTTAATACAGAAGCACTTTGATGATAAGTGCTTGACAAGAAAGGAATAAAAAATATGTCAGTAATAAAAAAGATGATTCCTGTTTTTATGGCAGCAGCTATGTCAATGTCACTCTTTGGCTGCGGCGGACAAGATGACAGCAGTACAGATGATAGTAGCAGTTTGTCTGAGGCTGATTCATCAAGCGAAGCAGAAAATGATTCTGAAAAAGAAGCAGATGCAGATTCAAATGCAGATGAAAGTTCAGATGTGGAAGATGCAACTGTTCAGGCAGATATTCCGCTTGAATATGATGGAACTGATGTAAATGATAATTGTGCTGATACTATAAACAACTATTTTACAGCTATTATCAATCAGAAATATGATGATTACAAGGCTACACTTGATCCATATTATTTTCAGGTGTACAACTCATGGCTTGACGGAAATTACGGCTATGGTATGCAGACATCATTTGAAACAATGCATCAGACTATTATGGACGCTGCCGTAACTGCGAATTCAGGAGAAGATGTAAAAGAAGTTCGCATAACAAAATTGAAGCTTAATTCAACAACTGACAGTGACGATGAAGATGGTTCTGCTATAGATGAATATCTCGCACAGTATGATACGCTTATTGGTGAGGGATTTTCAGAGGAACTTAAGAAGCAGTGCGATGATGTTATAAATGTGAAATTTACAATGACTGCTGACTGTGATGGTCAAGAACTTGAGATCCTAAAAGAGATGGAGCTGCTTATGACAGTTTCCGGTGATGAGTATAGAATCTTGGGCTAAATTTCACTTTTGATTTTCATGATTTGATATTTATAAGCCTTGCTGCTATTATATATGATTTTTATAAGATCGGCAGCAGGGCTTAATTGTCAGAAATTTAAAACACTGTACTTGACAATGCTTGGAAAAGGGCGTATAATAGAATTTGTTAGTATATATTATTAAAGCATGCGGGAGATAGGCTCATGTGCGATTTTTGGAGGTTTGTGCAATGAAGAGAGTTTATAATTTCAGTGCAGGTCCGGCTGTATTACCGGAAGAAGTATTAAAAGAAGCAGCAGAAGAAATGCTTGATTATCGTGGCTGCGGTATGTCTGTTATGGAAATGAGTCACAGAAGTGCTGCATTCCAGCAGATCATTGATGAAGCAGAAAAGGATCTCAGAGAGCTGATGAATATACCTGATAATTACAAGGTGCTTTTCTTACAGGGCGGTGCATCACAGCAGTTTTCTGCTATTCCTATGAATATGATGAAGAATGGCAAGGCTGGCTATATTGTTACAGGTCAGTGGGCTAAAAAGGCTTATCAGGAAGGTCAGAAGTACGGCGAAGCTATCAAGCTTGCATCTTCTGAAGATGAAACATTCTCATATATACCGGATTGTTCAGATCTCGATATACCGGAAGATGCTGATTATGTTTATATTTGCGAAAATAATACAATTTATGGTACTAAATACAAGACTCTGCCAAATACAAAGGGTAAGCCGTTGGTTGCAGATGTTTCTTCATGTTTCTTAAGTGAACCGGTTGACGTTTCTAAGTACGGTGTTATTTGGGGTGGTGTTCAGAAAAATATAGGTCCTGCTGGCGTTGTTATAATGATAATCCGTGAGGATCTTATTCCCGAAGAAACACCTATTTCCAACACTCCTACAATGCTTAAGTGGAAGACACAGGCTGATAATGGTTCTATGTATAATACACCACCTTGCTATGGTATATATATTTGCGGCAAGGTATTCAAGTGGATAAAGAAAATGGGCGGACTTGAAGCTATGAAGGCTCACAATGAGAAAAAGGCTGCTATTCTTTATAATTTCCTTGATCAGAGCAAGCTTTTCAAGGGTACTGTACGCAAGGAAGATCGTTCACTTATGAATGTTCCATTTGTAACAGGTGATAAGGATCTTGATGCTAAATTCGTAAAGGAAGCGAAGGCTGCCGGTTTTGAAAACCTCAAGGGTCATAGAACAGTTGGCGGTATGAGAGCATCTATTTATAATGCTATGCCTGTTGAAGGTGTTGAAGCTCTGGTTGCTTTCATGAAGAAGTTTGAGGAAGAAAACGCATAAACCAGACCGGAAAGGACATATTGAAATGTTTAATATAGAAACACTTAATAAGATCTCTGCTGCTGGTACAGGCAGATTCAGTGAAAATTACAATGTGAGCGATAATGTAGAAAATCCTGATGCAATAATGGTTAGAAGTGCTGCTATGCATGATATGCAGTTTGGCGATAATCTCCTTGCAATTGCAAGAGCAGGTGCAGGTGTAAATAATATTCCTACATCACGTTGTGCAGAAGAGGGGATTTGTGTATTCAATACTCCAGGTGCTAATGCAAATGCTGTAAAGGAACTGGTAATTACAGGAATGCTCATGTCCTCACGTAAGATAGTACAGGGAATCAAGTGGGCTGGTGCTCTTGAAGACGGTGAAACTACAGTTGCAAAGCAGGTTGAAAAGGGCAAGAGCCAGTTTGTAGGTCCTGAGATAAAGGGCAAGACACTTGGTATTATCGGTCTTGGTGCAATTGGTGCACTTGTTGCAAATGCTGCTATTTCACTTGGCATGAAAGTTGTTGGTACAGATCCATTTTTGTCAGTAGGTGCAGCACTTAGACTAAATCCTGCTGTTACAGTTGTAAAATCAAATGATGATGTATTTGCAGCAGCTGATTATATCACAATTCATGTTCCTTTCAACAAGGATACAGAGGGTATGATAAATGCCGAAACTATTGCAAAGATGAAGGACGGCGTAAGAGTTCTTAATTATGCAAGAGGCGAACTAGTAAATGATGATGATATGATTGCAGCACTCGAATCAGGAAAGGTTTCTTGCTATTGTACTGATTTCCCGAATGCTAAAACAGCAAATGCAGAGGGTATCATTGCCACACCTCATCTGGGTGCGTCCACTCCTGAGAGTGAAGACAATTGTGCAGTTATGGCAGCAGATGAACTTATGGAATATCTGGAAACAGGAAATATTAAAAACAGTGTAAATCTTCCTAATGCTGAAATGAATGCTGTAGGCACAAAGATCTGCATTATTCATAAAAATGTTCCTGCTATGATTGCAGCTATAACAGCTGCCGCAGCAGACAATGGACTTAATATTGCAAATATGGTAAATTCAAGCAGAGGCGATTTCGCTTATACAATGCTTGATGTTAATGGCAATGTTTCTGACGCTTTTGCAGATTCAATTACTAAGATCGATGGTGTTATTAGAGTACGAATTATAGGTTGATTGACTTATTATGAATACTAAGAAAAAGATGTTGAATAAGGCATTATCAGTATTCTTAGCTATTATATTTATGCTGTTTTCTTTTGCGGTGCTTGGACTGAATAAGTCTGAAACTGTATACGCTGCCCAAAGAGGTGAAGTTTCTTACAGCGGATCCGGCAGTTTATATGGTTATACTACAAATTATGTCAAGTATGGCGGCAGCTTTGAATCACAGCACAGAGTATATGATGGCTGGCATATAACAGCTTATGACAGCTATTATTCTCATGGAGTAACATGGTATGAATGCTGGGATACGGATGATGGAGATTATTATGGCTGGATAGACAGTAGTTATCTTTATTTTTACAGTTCAAGTAATTCATCAAGCAATTCATCAAGTGTCACATCTTACAGTATGTCGCCACAAAGTGGCTATGTAAATGGCAACGGTGTTTATGGATATACTGATAATTATGTTCTTTATGGCGGTGCACAGACAACTCAGCACAGAGTTCAGAATGGTTGGCATATAACAGCCTATAATTACTGCTATTCACATGGACTAACATGGTATGAATGTTGGGATACAGATGACGGCGATTATTATGGCTGGATAGATTCGAATTATGTAAGTTTCTATAGCAGTAATAATAATTCTAATAATAAGCAAACAGTAACCGTAACAGTACCAGTGATGGTTACAGTTACAGTGCCTGTAACAGTTACAGTAACTGTTACAGAAGCTGCAACAACGCCGCCTGCTACAACTGTTACAACAACAGCTACATCTACTTCAATAAAAGATGAAGAGGCAATTGCGGCTGTTACAAATAAAAATGATAAAGATGATGGTTCAACGCTTGATAGTAAAATGTTTATTATCATAGCGGTAGCTGCAATCGTACTTATTGCAGCAGCGTCATTTATTATTGCAGTAGTCGGAAAGCGATCCAGAGCTGTTCAGACACCTGTTGATAATAATTATAATGATAATAATTATTTAAACGGTGTCAATAATGATTCACAGGTTGAAGAACTTGTTTTTTGTCAGAATTGCGGCACGAAAAGAAATAACCCCAGAGCAGTGTTCTGTCCGAAGTGCGGTAAGCCATATGGCAAAAACGGGTTTAATCAATAAAAACAAAAAATATTTCAGAGTAGATAACGGTGCGTTAAGTGATCGGCAGACGGGGAGTTGTTGCCGGAACGAAAAGGTTTTTACACCTTGCGGTATCGTTGTCGCATCCCGCTGAATGTTCATAAGAATAAAGAGCCTTTCGTTGCAGCCCTTGATCTTATGTGCATGAAGCACGAACTTTCAGGAGGTTTTAAAAATGAAAGGCTTATTTAATTCATTGGCAACATCTGCAAAAGAGTTTAAGCAGATCCGTACACTTACACTTACAGCAATGCTTGTAGGTCTATCAATGCTTATAGAAATGCTTTCAGTAGACATTGGTTTTGTAAAGCTGAATTTTGCATTTATTGCTATAGCTATAATAGGTATGCTTTTTGGACCATTTGTAGGCTTTACAGCTGGTCTGGCGTGCGATATTGTAGGTTTTATAGCTCATCCAACAGGTGCGTTTTTGCCGATATATGTGCTTGTTGCAGGCTTACAGGGTCTTATTTACGGCGTGTTGCTTTATCATAAAGCTTATGATAATATAAGCGAAAACACAAGCCGTGCAAAAAAGAATGTTGGATTTATAATAAGAATAGTTGTCGCAAGACTTTGTGATGTTATTATAATAAATCTGCTTTTGAATACTGCTCTTAATATGCATTATGGATTTATACCACAGGCTGCATATGGTACTGCTATTGTTGCAAGAGTGACTAAGAATGTACTTGAGCTTGGACTCGATCTGCCGTTGCTTTTTGTAATACTTCCGGCAGCACTTATGGCGTATAAAAGGGTCTTTAATATTAAAAGAAGAAAAGTTAATGTTTAAGAACTTGTTCTAGATAAAAGATTGATTTGTAATTTTATTTATAAAAACAGTCACAGGAAGAAAAACTGTGACTGTTTTTGTTTTAGACAGGTATAAATTTAAATCATAATACCGACTTTTATATTTGTTATTGACCATGAAGCAAAAATGTTGTATAATAATAATGACGAATCATGCAGGTAATGGCGGTGAAGTATCATGTTGTATGGCAACGAAAATTTACGCAGCTCTCTTATTAAAATGGCAAATGGTGATAGACTTGCTCAGTGTATTTTCTTTTACGGAGATAAGGGTACAGGCAAAAAAGCACTTAGCAGATGGTTTGCACAGCTTTTGCTTTGTGAAAACCAAAATGCACCATGCGGTCATTGTAAAAATTGCAAAACAATACAAAATGATGTTCATCCTGATGTTGTATGGGCGGAACACAGCGGCAAGCTTGGCGGATTTTCAGTTAATACTGTAAGAGAGATTTGTGCAGATGCATTTGTTGCACCAAACAGTGGTGATAAAAAAATCTATATATTTGATGACTGCGATAAAATGGATATTCGTTCGCAAAATATTCTTTTAAAAGTCATTGAAGAGCCGCCTGCATTTACGTATTTTATCTTTACTGCCGCTTCTGTACAGGCATTATTGCCTACAATTTTATCAAGACTTATTCCATTCGGAGTTTCTGAATGTACTGAATATGAAGCATTGCAGGCACTTGATGAAATGGGTTTTGCAAAGGAAGATGCTAAAGACGCTGTTTCCTGCTTTCATGGAAATATCGGCAGATGCAAGGATTATATTGAAAATGAAAAGGTCAGGCAGCTTGTAGCGTTGACAAAAGAGGCTGTTCGTTGTATAATAGAAAAGCGTGAATATGATTTGCTAAGAGTGTTTTACAACGGCAGTACCGATAGAAATGAAACGACAGCATTTATTGGTATGCTTGAAAAGGTCTTTCGAGATGCCTTGGTATTACGAATGGACCAAGCGTTGCCGTGCATAAGCTGCGACCCTGATGGTGCAAAGCTGCTTGCAGGCAGGCTTTCTTCGTCACGTGGGCAGCATTTTCATAAATGCATATTAAACGCCTACGCTTCCATAAATGCTAATGTAAACTTGCAGCTCACGCTTTCTGCCTTGTGTGCAGAACTTATGATGGGCAGATAGAAAGGATTTTTGATATATGGTTGATATTATAGGCGTTCGCTTTAAAAACGGCGGCAAGGTTTATTATTTTGCTCCCGGTGATATTGAAGTGAAGCTTGGAGATAAGGTAATTACTGAAACATCCAGAGGTCTGGAATGTGGTGAGGTAATGATCCCAAATAAAAAAGTGCCGAAATCTGATATTACGACACCTTTAAAAAATATAGTCCGAATTGCTACAAAAGAGGATTTGAGAATACTCGCTGCCAATAAGAAAAAAGAAGAGAGGGCAGCAATTATATGCGAAGAAAAGATAGCATATCGTGGAATTGATATGCATCTTGTAGATGTTGAGTGTACATTTGACAACAGTAAGCTTTTGTTTTATTTTACTGCTGAAAATCGTGTGGATTTTCGTGAATTGGTAAAGGATCTGGCATCTGTTTTCCGTACACGTATTGAGCTTAGACAAATAGGAGTTCGTGATAAAGCCAAAATGCTTGGCGGAATAGGCATATGCGGAAGAGAATTTTGCTGCAAAGCTCATCTTCCGGATTTTCAGCCTGTTTCAATTAAAATGGCAAAGGAACAGGGACTTTCTTTGAATCCTTCTAAAATTTCCGGTTGCTGCGGCAGACTCATGTGCTGCCTTAAGCATGAACAGAATACCTATGAAGGGCTTCTTAAGATAACTCCGAAAAACGGTGCATTGGTAGTACTTGCCGATGGAACAAAGGGTAAAGTTGTAGAGGCTAATCCGCTTACCGGTGTAATTAAAGTTTTAACAGATAAGTCTGATGTTCCTGTAAAGACTACTCGTGATGATGTAAAGATATTGCGTGATAGCCGCATAAAGGTAAATAATGATGAATTGAAAGCACTAAAGGAATTAGAGGATAAGTAATATAAAAAGTTTAGAGGGAAATTGAAATGATTCCAAATAAGCCCAAGGTTAATTATCAGTTAAAAATGGAACAGATAATAAGCACTCTGCCAAAAGACAGAGTGCCTGTGCTGTTTCTTCATGCATGTTGTGCACCATGCAGCAGCTATGTGCTGGAAACGCTAAGCCGATATTTTAAGATCCGGCTCTTTTTTTATAATCCGAACATTTTTCCGCAGGAGGAATATTTATACAGATTGTCCGAAGTTAAAAGACTTATTTCCGAGCTTCCACTTCAGAATCCTGTTGAAGTTATTAACGGTGAATATTGTCCGGAGCGTTTTAATGAGCTTGCAAAGGGTCTTGAAAATGAGCCGGAGCGTGGAGAGCGATGTCGAAAATGTATAGGACTTAGGCTTGCTGAAACTATAAAAAAAGCGGCGGAAGAAAGTGCTGATTTTGTAACTACGACACTTTCAATAAGTCCGCATAAAGATGCTGAGTTTATCAATGAAAAAGGCGTGCAGCTTTGTGAAGAATATGGTGCAGTATGGCTTTATTCTGATTTTAAAAAAAAGGGCGGATATTTAAGGTCAATAGCACTTTCCAAGGAATATAATTTATACAGACAAGATTTTTGCGGATGTGTATATAGTAAAGCAGTGCGTGTGCGTGAAAAGGCTGATCAGTCCTCTTTGAATAATCCGCATTGATACAGGAGCATAGGATTCCTTTCCCAAAATGCATATTGCTGAGATGGCAGAGAAAGCCGGCATA
Organism: uncultured Ruminococcus sp.; assembly: GCA_947566125.1. GTDB lineage: Bacteria > Bacillota > Clostridia > Oscillospirales > Ruminococcaceae > Ruminococcus_C. The sequence continues at coordinate 16,507 of CANOIR010000004.1, forward strand.
TTTCGGGATAACGATCGAGCATAGGGATCAAGCATCGGTAATCCTGAACATTTATAATACGCCGTGGAATTTGTTTTTTTGCTGCCTTTTGAAGTGTATATAAAGTTCCGCCTTTGTTTACATGAAGTACGCCAAGTACGGTGCTGGAATGTTCGAGCATATAGTCATTGCGTTTTATAAAGCACCATTTTGAAGGCGTTTCTGCGGTACATACAACGGCATCAGAGGCATCACTTATTTTATAAAGAAGTTCTTTTTCTCTGCCGTAAAAGTAGTTTTCATGATATTGATGAGGCACAATGGCAATGATATGCAAATCTGGTAGAAATTGTTTCATATATAGAAGCAGTTCGCCAGCCCATAGGTCAACGCCATATGCCATTCCTGTTAAGAAATATCTTGCTCCACGGTTATAAGCGTCTGCAGTCATAAGGGTGAGCAGTGTTTTAATACTATTGATAATGATTTTTTCAGGTGTTTGAACATTGTCGAGAAATTTTTGAGGCCGATGTCCTGTAAAGCATACTGTCTTATCTTTTTGCTGTAAAAAGGTCATATCATTATATTGTTCATCTTTTATAAGTTTTGGCATTATATACGCTCCTACTTTCATTGTTTACTTTAATTATAACGCATTATTATAAATAATGCAAGGACTTGTTTTATTGCTGTAAATATCAGTTGTATTTATTATTAAGCATCTGCACTTGTGCAGTTAAAAATAAATACTATTTTATAATAAATATATTTGAAAGAAGGCATTTTTTATGAAGAAGGTTTTACATCGTGCATGGGCAGAGATAGATCTTTCTGCACTTGCTCATAATGTTGAATCTGTAAAGAAGGTTTTACCACAGAACACTCAATTTATGGCTGTAGTAAAAGCTAATGCTTATGGTCATGGTGATGAAGCTGTATGCAAAAAGCTTTTGGAACTTGGGGTATCATGGTTTGCTGTATCAAATCTTGAAGAAGCACTTTCGGTAAGAAAAATCTGTCCGAATGCTGAAGTATTCATTCTTGGTTATACTCCTCCTGAATGTGCAGCTGATATAGCCAAGTATAATATCATTCAAGGCGTGATGTCAGCGTCATATGCAAAGGAACTTTGTGCTAATGCAAATGCACCTATACGTTGTCATATAAAATTGGATACCGGTATGGGAAGAATAGGTTTTCAATCTAAGCATACTGATGCTTGTGTTAATGAATTGCTGCCGCTTTTTGATATGGAGATGCTTTCTATAGAAGGAATATACACTCACTTTGCAGTTGCAGATTCTGAAATACCATGTGATATTGAGTACACGCAAATGCAGGAAAAGCGTATTTTTGATGTTTACGATCGTCTTGCCGAGTGTGGACATAAATTGCAGCATATACACTGTATGAATAGTGCTGCAAGTATAGTACGTCCAAATGAACGCTGTACTCTTGCGAGAATTGGAATTATAATGTATGGTTTACTTCCTAATTATCCGGTAGAACTTCCGATCGAACTAAAGCCGGTAATGACCTTTAAGAGTGTTATATCTCAGGTCAAAGATGTTTTTGACGGCGATTGCATTAGTTATGGAAGAACATATACAGCAAGTGAAACCAGAAAAGTTGCCACGGTAACAGTAGGTTATGCAGATGGTTATGCAAGACTGCTTTCAGGCAAGGGATATGCACTTGTACATGGCAAAAAATGTCCTATATTAGGCAGAGTTTGTATGGATCAGCTTATGCTTGATGTTACCGAAATATCAGAGCTTGTACAGTCCGGTGATGAAGTAACACTTTTTGGAAATTGTGAAATAACAGCGGATAAGCTTGCTTCGCTTTATGGAACTATAGGTTATGAAATAGTATGCGGTATTTCAAAAAGAGTTCCACGAATTGTAATTGAATAAACATAAGCTAAAAATCCCGTCTGGTGAAAAACCAAACGGGATTTCTTTTATATTATGCTGTTTGCAATTTAATAACTAAATCAGTTAATGATTGTAGGATTGTTGTCAGCATCCTTATCGAACAGGTGGATCTTGTTTGGATCAAGAGCAACCTTGATAGTATCCTGGCTCTTTGCTGTAGAACGTGGATCAACACGAGCTGTCATCTGAACGCCATTGCAGTTCAGATAAAGGAATGTTTCAGCACCCATCATTTCTGTGATTTCTACGTTTGCATTTACAATACCTGTTGTAGCAGTAGACAGGAACATTTCATCATCATGGATAGCTTCAGGACGAATACCCATAATAACTTCCTTGTTAACATACTTAGCCAGATCGTTAGTAACCTTTGCAGCAGGAATATCGATAGTTGCACCGCCAGCAAATTCTACATAATAGCCATTGCCCTTCTTCAGTACAGCGTCAACAAAGTTCATCTGTGGAGAACCAAGGAATCCAGCAACGAACTTGTTGCCTGGTCTCTCATACAGAGCCTGTGGAGTATCGATCTGCTGAATGATACCGTCCTTCATAACTACGATACGGTCACCCATTGTCATAGCCTCTGTCTGGTCATGTGTTACATAGATAAATGTTGTACCGAGCTTCTTGTGGAGCTTAGAAATTTCTGTTCTCATCTGAGCACGGAGCTTAGCATCGAGGTTAGAAAGTGGCTCGTCAAGGAGGAATACTTGTGGGTTACGAACGATAGCACGACCGAGTGCAACACGCTGTCTCTGACCACCGGACATAGCCTTTGGCTTACGATCAAGCAGGTGGCTAAGGTCAAGAATCTTTGCAGCTTCCTTAACCTTGCGAGCGATTTCGTCCTTTGGAACCTTACGGAGCTTCAGACCAAATGCCATGTTGTCAAATACTGTCATATGAGGATAAAGAGCGTAGTTCTGGAATACCATTGCAATATCTCTGTCCTTAGGAGCAATATCGTTTACAAGACGGTCACCGATATACAGTTCACCTTCAGAAATTTCTTCGAGACCTGCGATCATTCTAAGAGTTGTTGACTTACCACAACCGGAAGGTCCAACCAGAACGATAAATTCCTTGTCTTCAATTTCGATGTTTACGTCCTTAACAGCAACTACGTTGCCAGGATATTTCTTATAAATGTGTCTTAATGATAAACTTGCCATTGAGCAATTCCTCCTATACTTTTTCATATCATTAAGTGGCAGTTTCCTGCACACTTTTGTACAATAATATAATAACAGAATTTTCAGTATTTTTCAAGTCGTTTATTGCACAAACTTTTCTTCAATAATTCATTTATTATGACGAACATTTCCTAAATAAATTAACAAGAGATAAAAATATATCCTGTGTTTTAAACACTTTGCACAAATCTTTGTCTGTCATGATACGTATACTTCCAGCAGGCAAATCTTGCGGTATAATGAACTCACCTATTGCTATTCTAGAAAGACTTTCAACATGATTTCCTGTTGCAGCAAGCATACGTTTTACCTGATGATATTTTCCCTCGTTTATGCATATTATTATTTCAAAAGCATCATCGCTTATAGCAACAGCTTTTGCAGGACGACACTTTGTACCGTCCTTTAGAGTTATTCCATTTGCAATAAGTTCAGCTGCTTTGGGCGTGAATTTTTCTGCGAGAGATGCCTTGTAATATTTTGGAATATGTTTTTTTGGAGAAGTGAGATCATGCAGCATATTGCCATCATTTGTCAATAAAAGCAAACCGGTAGTGTCTTTATCAAGACGACCAACAGGTGATAAATTTTGCCTTTGAAATTCTTTTGGCAAAAGATCAATAACAGTTTTTTCTATTTTATCTTCTGTTGCACTTATATAACCATCTGGTTTATTCATCAATAGAGTGAGAAATTCTTCCTTTCTCACAGGCAAATTGTTAATGGTTATATTATCTGTTTCTTCATTGATATTCATATCGGCTTTTAGTGCTATGATATTATTTACACAGATTTTTTTTGATGCAGCAAGCTTTTTTATATCGTTTCGTGAAAATGATGTTCGCTTAGACAGATACTTGTCAAGACGCATTGTGATATCTTCTCCTTTCAGAGCTTATATATATTTTGCCCTTAATTTTTGAATATAAGTTCTTGAATGCAGATTTTCTGCATAGCTTATAAAAGAAAATGCTGATAGGAGGAATTATATTATATGAATCGTTCTTTTATCATTCTTACCATGGGTGTAGTTGGTGTGATGTTGGGAGCTGCTGGTCTTGTGCGGTATATTCATAAAAATCCTCCTGCTGCGGAAATAGTTTTAAACAGTGATGAGGAAATGCGGAAATTTCTTTCTGAATACGGCAAAATATCAAAAGATGCACCGCCAATAAGGCTTGAGATAACTTTGCCTACAGAATGCAGAACATCTGCTTTTGGTACATATTGTGATATGCAAAAAGAACAATCGCTTCCGCTTGCCGAGCATTTCGGCGAAGAAGTTGTTATGTGGACATATACTCTAAACGATTTACCAACTATGCGTGCAGAACTTATATGTACAAAAGATGGTCTGCTTGTTGGTGCGATGAGATATGACTGCATAAATTTTGATCGTATGTATCCGATTATTACTTAATAATTCTTGCAATACTGCCTATAGCAGGCAAGTCCTTTGAATTTCCCTGACCTGTAGAAACCATGCCATAAATCATTAGAGCTAAAGTTACAACGCATATTACCAGATCTATAAGACCTGTGATTATATGACCTATTATCGGGATCCAGCCTATAATTATTCCTACAGCAGTCGATGCGATTCCAAGTGCAACGCAGGTAAGCAGCAGCAGCAGACCTTGATTTGCATGGTATTTGCAATATGGTGTATTGCCTGCAACAAGTGGTATCCAGAAAAGAAATGGGATATATGCAAGAACGCATACAACTTTGTTATCGTTTATATCCTGTGTTCCAAATTCGTTTGAATGATTTTCTCCTTTAAAATCGTAAGCCATTTTTTTAGATCTCCTTAAATTATTTTTTTATATAAAGCAGTACTGTATGAGTTTTTTATTTACAGTACTGTTTTATTTTTTATGATTTGCCAAGTTCACTTATGGCATTTATAAATCCGGCAACATCTGAAAAATCTTGATAAACAGAGGCAAATCTTATATATGCCACCTGATCAATATCTTTAAGCTGCTCCATAACGACATTTCCTATTTCTGTTGATGTAATGCTTGTTCTAAGTCCTTCGGTGAAACGTTCTTCAACAGCGTCAACAATGCCCTGAACTTGTCCAGCGGTAACAGGACGTTTTTTTATGGCACTGAAAATACCTGCCATAAGCTTTTCCTTGTTGAATGGTTGAATGCTACCATCTTTTTTTTCAACAGTTAGCATAGGCAGTTCAACAGCTTCGTATGTTGTAAATCTTTTTAAACATTTGCCGCACTCTCTGCGTCTGCGTATTTTCATTTCAGAGGGACGGGAATCAAGAACTCTAGTGTCATCTTCACCGCAAAAAGGGCATTTCATATTTTCTCATCTCCTGTCAGATTTTCTATCATTCTGTTTAAGACCTGATAATTTTGCAAAAGGTCAGAAACATTCTCAAAGGCACTTCTGTAAAGTTCAAGTATAACAGTACAGTCGGGACTTAAAATTGAGAGTCTATTTAAAAATTCTTTCACCTTAAAATTTCCATTGCCGATCATAAGGCAGTCACCATATGAGCCATGGTCGCTCATATGTACTAGAATAATATTATTTGCCAGTGCTTCTATTATAGAAAAAGGATTTTCTCCAGATCTTATGGCTTGTTTCACATCAAGTACAAACTTAGCTTTATCGCCAAGATCAGCTTTCATTTCTTTTAAGAAGTCAAGTGAACGACTTGTACATCGAACAACATTTTCCTGAGCCACTGTTATTCCAAATTGACTTCCTATTTCTGACAGCATATTGAATCTTTCAAAATAAAGCGAATTATTTCCCATTACTTTATTTCCGTGAAGAACGAATACTTTAGCTCCCAGAGCCTGCATAGCAGCAAAGTAATGTTTATAGTAATCTATAGCGTCATTTGTTCTACGTTTATACTGGGAGAATAGGAGCATAGGTTCTATTTCACAAGTAAAAGGGTGCAGAGAACTGCATGAAACATCAAAGCGTTTGAGCAGTTCAGAAAGACCCATTATAAAGCTCCTACGCAGTTCCGAGTGAGTATTTAGAAATATTTCTACATTTTGTACGCCGCCAAGAAGCAGTTCATACAGAGCATCTTCTACCGGCATAGGATATAAGCAGGCAGTAGATACACCGGCTTTCAGCATAGTAAGCACCTCCTTTTTCTATATTTTATTATAACATACAGTATCACTTTTGTAAAGTAAATTTCTACGAGTGCAGTATTGTTTTAAGCATTATGTTATATGTGGCAAATTGCTTTACAAAAGCAGGTTTATATGTTATAATATAAATTACAAATAAAGGAGGAAAAAATATATGACTTTTAACATAATAAAAAAGGCGTTTTTTGCATTTACAGCTTGTGGGATATTATCATCAGCAATGTTTTCGCCTATGAATGCAGGTGCTATTTCACTTGATACGCCATTTCCAGTTGCATTTCAGCAGAATGAGGAATCGGGAGCAGAGATCCAAAGGGAAGCATATTTACCTGAATTTGGCAATTGGTGTGATTATCCATGGAATAGAGGAAGCGAAACCGGCAATACAGTTGGCAAAGCAGCGTGCAGCCTTTTTTCTGTTATAAACAATGTCTATTATCATACTGGTAAAATTATAGAACCTACAGGACTTGCACAATATGCACTTGACAAGGGCTATCGCAGAGCAGGTGTGGAAGGCGTTGCAATTGATTTCTTTTATGGATTTATAAATGATTTTGGTGCAGAGTATGGTATGAGTTTTGTAAGCGGTACGACTTCATCTTCAAGAGTTCTTGAGCACGTAAAAAACGGCGGTGCTGCAAGTTCAAATATTTACGGTCACTGGATATCTATTGCGGATTATGATGCTGAAAATGATTTGTACTTGATACTGGATTCGGCTCAGGCTTGCAACAGATGTAAAAATATCACATGGACAGATAGAGAAAACGGTGTAGCATGGCTGACATATGAAGAGCTTGCAGCTGATGCAAAGAATGGATATTATGGTGTAAACAAGATGTATTCGGCACTTTATAATTTTGACTATACATTTGATGGGGAATATGGCGATGCTGACGGTGATGGTAAAATTGGCGTGGACGATGCTGTATCAGTTCTTACACGATATTCATATTTATCAGCCAACATGGAACCTTTGCCTTATCATCCGCATCCGATTAGAAATGAGCTTTGTGAACGACTTGGAGATTTTGATGGAGATGGAGTTGTAGCTATATCAGATGCTCTTAGTATTTTGGAAATATATTCAAATCGTGCAGCGGATATTATAGATTAAATGATTCAGAAAGGCGGGGCATAAATATGGAGATAACAGAAACGATGTTTCATCTAAAGTGTAAGGCAGATGATATTGGAAAATATGTACTGCTTCCGGGTGACCCTGGGCGTACTGATGTAATAGCAGGATATATAGACAATGCCAGACTTATCAGCAGCAACAGGGAATTTCGCATATGGACAGGTAGTCTTGAGGGAGAGTTTGTAAGCATTGTATCCACAGGAATAGGCGGTCCGTCTGCGGCAATAGCTATTGAAGAGCTTGTGATGTGTGGTGCGAATACATTTATAAGAATAGGTACTTGCGGCGGAATGCAGTCAGAAGTACCGGCAGGTCAGCTTGTTATTCCTACGGGTGCAGTTAGAATGGAAGGAACATCACATGAATATATGCCTGGAGCTTTTCCGGCAGTGCCTGATTTTGACCTTGCCAGTGCAATTGTAAATGCTGCAAAGGAATTGTCGATTCCATATGTATCAGGTGTTGTGCATTGTAAAGATTCATTTTATGGTCAACACTCACCAGAGAGAATGCCTGTAGCAAATCGTCTTACAGATGATTGGAATGCATGGATAGCAGCGGGAGTAGTGGCATCTGAAATGGAGTCGGCAGCATTGTTTGTAGCGGCTTCAGTACTTCATGTAAGATGTGCTTCGGTGCTTAATATGATATGGAACCAGGAACGTGAGAATAAATATGGAATTGAATGCACACCTCAGCTTGATATGGACGCTGCTGTAAAAACGGCGATTAAAGCTTTGAGAAGTATTATACGAGAAGATAAAAATAATTTATTATGAGCGATACTAATAAACAATTTAATTAAATTAAAAGAGGAGTGTTATTATGAATAAAAAAATAATTTTAAGCATTGCTGCGTGCTGCATTTCTGTGAGTATGTGCCAGGGTTATGTATCTCCTATTGAAGTAAAAGCTGAAACCGGAGGCGTGCCGGGTCAGGTCGATAATATTTATGACAATGCATATGGTGTAGGAATTGGAGATGCTACGATGGTTCTTAAGCATTATGCTATGAACGCCGCAGGATTGGAAGGTCCTATAGATAATATAGTAATGAGAGTAGGAGCTGATGTAAACGGAGATGATATTATAAATGTCAGCGATGCTACTACTATACTTAAATTTTATGCAGAATATGCAAGTGGAAAAGATGTCATTCCCAGTGATTATTTTAAAGTATATGACGTTTATAGTGCTGCTTTTGATGCATATAAGGATATTACAGAAGATTTTATGAATACCTGCAAAAACAGCGGTTTAGAGCCTCGATATGATTTGGCATACATTGACGGCAATATGATTCCAGAGCTGATTCTTTCTCCAAGTACAACACACGTAGACGGTGGCTGTACAATATATACTTATCTAAATGGTAAAGCAATACTTCTCGGAGAAAATTGCTTTGGATCAATGGGCGAAGTAAAATGCGGATGGGGAGATGGTATTATAGTAAATGATATGGCGTATACCGGACTGCGTGGTATTTCTGTAAAAAAACTTGAACATGGTGAGCTTAAAGAAATCATGTATGCTGATATAAACTATCTCACTGGCAAGGCAACTTTGAATGGTGCTGCATCTACAGAAAGTGAAGTTGAAGCGGCAATTGAATCTGTAGCACCAAGTACTTTTACCTATGGACGCAGCTACATTGAATTTAAGTGACTTGTTTGGATAATAACTATCTGCAAAAGAGGCTATTGTATTACTACAACAGCCTTTTTTGTAAAAATAGAATAAATGTCTTTTTTAGTAGGATTTTAACAGTACTGCTGTCTGCTTAAGCCGGCAGCTTTTTTGTTTATTTTTTAGAAAAGATTATTTGACTTCTTTTAGATTATGAAGGTATTCATTTTGGTTTTCGCAAAGCTGGTCAATAAAAAGTTCTAACTTACCTTTATTTCGTTCAGATAGTAATATATATTTTTTAGCAATGTCAAGAGCTTCATCTGAAATAAAATCATTTTTATTAACAGAGGGTATATTTGTTCTGCCTGCGATATAATCAAGAGAAACATTGTAGAAGTCAGCGAGTTTAACAGCACGCTGAAAGGGTATTTCACGTTCGCCGCTTTCATATTTTCCATAGTATTGTGCTGTAGTGCCTAGATACTCTGCTATTTCACCCTGTGTTTTGTCTGAATCTTCACGCAAATCTCTGATTCTTTGATAAAAAGCCATTTCCGATACTCCTTTTTAAATTATTTTACCATATGTGATTAAAAACAGTTGACTTTTTAATCTAAAAAGGTTATAATAATTACGGTGTGTAGTCATATATGATTGCTTAAAGCTGATAAAGGAGTTGGTTTATATGAAAAAAAGTTTATATTTATTTATTGAGTTTATCATGATTTTAACTTTAATTGCAGTTATGCCTTGGAATTTATTTAATGTATCAGCCATTAGTTGCTGCAAGGATTATTTTAATAAAAATTATACTCTGTCTGGTAATATGGCTGAAGATGTTGTTGCTATTGCAAAAGCTCAGGAGGGAAGAATTGGCGTACAACTTGGCTATACTGAAAATTGGAGTGATGAGTTTGTTGCAGACTGTATTGAAAACGCAGGAGCGGATTCATCAATAGTTGCTCATGGCGAAACTGTATCTGATTTTGAATCAAAAATGCGTGAACGAAACGCAAAAGTAGTTTCTTTTCCTCAACCCGGAGATTTAGTTTTTTTCACTTTTAATCATGTTGAGATCGTGTCAAAGGTTATTGACGGTGTACCTTATAGTATAGGCGTAAGTAATGGAAATACTGGTTATTATGGTACAAATTATTGCCGAGCAGAACATAAGGTAAGCAATACGGGCAGTGTTAGGCTTTACTTAAGACCTAATTATAAGAATGAACCTATTTTTATTCCTACTATAATAACATTACTATATCAATTTTTTTGCCATTTTATTCGTTGTTATTTTTATTTATGGTTGGTTTAATATTTCTGATGAAGATAATTTCCTAACAAAAAGCCGTCTTTTTTATGTTAGACGGCTTCTTGTTATTAAGAACTTGTTCTCATAAGGATATTGCACGCATCTTTTCAGCAAATTTTAGCGATTGCCACGTCAAAAATCCTTGCCATACGTCAGTATGCCTGCGGCTTTTTTCCTTGCACTTGATAAAATTATGCTCGAAAATCTACGCACAAATCCTATGAGAACAAGTTCTAACTTTTGTTTTCGATTTTTTTGCAGCATATTTCATTTTGAACGTTTATCGTTTCAAGAGTATATCCAAGCTGTGTGCAGACCGTTGCCAGCAATGTCAGTTCATCTTTTGTAAGCTTACAGGCAAGCATATTTGCCAGTGCTGTAATTGATGCTGTTAATTCGCATGGCGACATAAATATCAATCCTCCTTTTATATCATTCTTATATCAATGTATTCAGAAGGAAAATGATTTGAGAATGGTTGATATAAAACTAAAACAAGCATTCATTCAATGCACAGAATGCATATTGAATGAATGCTCGTTGATTTTTTACATTTTATTTCGATTTTCCAGTGCCTTGTATAGAGTAACCTCATCGGCATATTCCAGTATTCCACCAACAGGCAGACCGAATGCGAGCCTTGTTACTGTAACATTCATAGGCTTTAAAAGCGAAGCAATATACATTGCAGTTGCATCGCCTTCAACTGTGGGATTGGTCGCCATGATTATTTCACTAATGTCCTGATTTTGAATTCGTGATAAAAGCTCCCGAATTTTAAGTTGATTTGGCATAACGCCATCCAGTGGAGATATAAGTCCATGCAGCACATGATACACACCGTTATATTCATTTGTTCGTTCAAATGCGGCTACGTCTTTCGGACTTTCTACAACACATATTGTATTATGCTCTCTTCTGTCATCTTCGCAAATAGGACAAAACTCTTTGTCAGTAAGGTTTTGACAGCATTTGCAATAATGTATTTCACGTTTAGCTGTAAGAAGTGCCTCTGCAAAAGCTGAAACATCTTCATCGTTTTGTGAAATTATATAATATGCAAGTCTTTCGGCTGTCTTTTTGCCTATACCGGGCAAACGTGCAAAATGTTCTGTAAGCACTACCAAAGGCAGTGCCGTATGGTCAGCCATTATTGATTAAAACATTCCCGGCAGGGATACTCCACCGGTGATCTTGCTCATTTCAGTTTCTGTTGTGTTTTCAACATTGCTTACAGCTTCGTTGAATGCACTGATAATGAGGTCCTGAAGCATTTCAATATCTTCTGGATCCACAACTTCCGGTTTAATTGTAAGGGATTTTACAGTCTTGTTGCCTGTAACTACGATTTCTACAGCACCGCCGCCTGCTGTTGCAGTAAAGTCACGTGCACCTATTTCTTCCTGTAAATCAGTGATCTGTTCTTGCATTTTTTGTGCCTGACGGATCATAGCGTTCATATTCTGAGCTCCGCCCTGGTTCTGTTTAGGTAATCTTGCTTTCATAGTGAAAATCTCCTTAAAGATAATTTTTTAGTTTTTATTCAACAGCAGTTTCAATATTGCTGTCTATTGCTTTTTGGATCAAGTTTTGTGCTAAACTTTCTGTTTGACTTTCTTCGCTGCATTTTCCGAGGATTTTATATTCACGTCCAAGAATACGTTTTACTGTATCGCCCAAAGAACGTGCATTCTCACGATTTTTAAGCAGCGTGAGGAAAAATCTGTTTTTTGTAACGATAAGCATATATCCGCCGCTTACAAATGCACTTGATTCAGCCAGACTTCCGGAAACTGCTGGATTTACATTGCGATATTCTTCCAAAATATCCATCCAGTTTTCAAGAGGCTTAAAATCTTCAGCTTTGAGCTTTTTCTTAGATCCGTTGCTGTCTGCAATTTCGGCTGTATTATGATTATCTGTACTTGTAATATTATTATTTTGCTCTGTCTGAGTTTTCTCCTGAGCTTGTCTTATTGTTGTTTGAACTTGTACCGTCTGAACAGGTTTTGGCATTGCTATAGCTATCAGAGCCATTTCAAGTTCTATTCGCTTATTTGGACATCTCTGCATACGTTCACGGCAATCCTGCAAAGTGGCAATGTGTGAAAGAATCGTTTCCATGGATAACTTCTGAGAAAGATTTTTGAGTCGTTCTATCTCATCAGGCATACATGAAAGCATATCCATTTGTTTATCGCCAAGCTTAAGCAGCATAACGTTTCTCATCTGATTTGTAAGCTCTTCGCAAAGTCTGCTCATATCTTTTGAATGGTTATAGAGTTCGCCAACTTTTCTAAGTGCATCGGCAGCCAAACCTGAAACTACAGATTCAAGTATATCAAAAAGAGCATCTCTGCCCGCCACACCGACAGATTCTGAAACTACTTGAACAGTAATATCCTCTGAAACTGCTGCACATTGGTCAAGCAGTGAGATAGCATCTCTCATACCGCCGTCAGATATTTTTGCAATAAGCAGAGCAGCATCACTGTGAAGTGAGATATGTTCTTCCGAAGCGATAAAGTTTAGTCTTTCAGCAATATCTTCTGTACGGATTCGTCTGAAATCATATCGCTGGCATCTTGAAATAATAGTAGCAGGTACTTTATGGATCTCCGTTGTGGCAAGAATAAATTTTACATATGCCGGCGGTTCTTCCATTACTTTAAGAAGAGCACCCCATGCACTTGGTGAGAGCATATGTACTTCATCTATGATATACACCTTGCAGCTGCATCGCTCGGGCATATAAACAGTACCTTCACGCAGATCACGTATATCCTCTACGCTGTTATTTGAAGCAGCGTCAATTTCTATAATATCGGAAAGAGTTCCCTTGTCGGCATCTCTGCATATATCACAGGTAAGACATGGTACACCGTCTTTTGCATTAGGGCAGTTTACTGCCTTTGCGAGTATACGGGCACAAGTAGTTTTTCCAGTACCTCTTGAACCAGTGAAGAGGTAAGCATGGGCAGTTTTGCCACTGCGAACCTGATTACGAAGTGTAGAGGTGATATGTGGTTGAGAAATTACATCGTCAAAGGACATAGGACGCCATTTTCGGTATAATGCTTTATACATAAAAACTGCCTCCTTTTTTCGCATAAAAAATCCGGAACATAGGTGTGCAGGTTTACTGCGGCACACAAAACGATCCGCTTAATGCTGCTCGGTCTCCCGCCTGACATGGTTCACGGTGCTTTATTGCACAGGACCCGCACACCTATATTCCGGAGATTCACCAGAAAAAATCCGACTGATACAGAAATCCGAATCAGATGTTATTATTATACCACACTCTGAAATAAATTTCAAGTACTTTTTCACAAAAAAATACTTTTTTAAAAAAATATATGTTGTAAAGCTGATACAAGTCAAATATAAATTAAAATATCAGGTGCAAAGTCTTTCAACAATAGTTGCATCAAGAATCAAATCTCTCAGTTTTACGCCGTCAAACTTAAAATCAAGTGTTTCATCAATAGTAAGACCTTCAGCTATTGTATCTTCATCATAAATCCATATATAAAAGCTGTTGTTATGACCTTCGATTCCATAATATTCACCGTTGTATTCAAATCCAACGTTCCAGCCTCTTTCAAGATAAAACTTAAATTCACCAAGTGTTTCAAATTTATAGTCATCAGGATTGTAACTAGGATCATCCGGCATATCTTTAAACTTCATCTTTTTTTCAACTCCTTCGGTTTTATAATAGTTTTTAAATTCAGGAATGTTTCCATCCCAATAGTTAATGGGTGATTGTGGGTTAGGGTGCCCGTTGCTCCAATCAATATGATGGTCATGAGGATTAGAGTGATATTTTGGTATGTCGTGGTCTGTTAGATGTCGTTCCCATTCAGCCCGTCCATCTTTTCCATATTTCATTATTATTGTATATCCGCCTTTTTTTGTTTTTTTAATCCATTCTTTTGTGGTGTTTGGCTTGCCCAAAAATTTTTCATCATTTGGCTTTTTTGGTTTCCAATCTCCACCAAATGCACTGCCTCCACCTTTACATATATATCCTATTTTTGTAATTATATCACAAATAGACGTTTCTGTCAACATACTATGAATATGTTTTATATATTTCGCCGGCTTGATATCGTCATTCATATGACGCCATGAACTCATTTCATAGTCAATATAAATCAAATTTCCTTCCATTTCGGGAAATGGCTCACTGTAACAAATTACATATTCCGGTTCGATTCGCTTTAAAAGTTCTCTGTAACCATTTAAAAAAAGTTCCTTTTGGTCTGCATGGTTGCCGTGTTCATGAAACATATATGTTGAAACTGCTACGATAGAACCTTTCTCGATTCCGGAGAAGCAGAAATCAAAGCTCCCTTTTGTTCCCCAATTAACAGTTGGTACAACACGCAAACTTTGTTGTGCCATATATGCACCGCACCATTGATTACAGAATGTATTGTAAAGCTGTAAAGCGTATGGCATTTCTGTGTACATACTGAAATCTGGTGTCAGTACACCACGGTATGAACGTAACGATTCGATAAATGGTTCAGGGTCCTTCCAAATTTTTTCAAAATTGTAATCATACAGAAAGAAATGAACCATTCGGTCACCGTGCAAACCTTGATCTTGTTTTACTCTATTAAATCCAAGTAATCTGAGATTATTAAGTTCATCTTGTGAAAAATTGGGCTTTGGAATAATTGGTATACCGAAGTTATCCAATTTATCATTGAATTGGTTTCTTAAAAATAGCGGATTAGTTCTATATTTAAAATTTTCTAATGTCATATATCCTCCTAAAAAATGTAAATGAAAAAGATTGTTTCAATAATACTTCCGTGGAGGGTATAACTTGAACGTTTTTATTCAAGTTTCATAAAAAATTAACAAAAAATACTCCATCTAACAATATAGATGGAGTTGTGTAATATATGGTCGAGGTGACAAGATTCGAACTTGCGGCCCCTACGTCCCGAACGTAGTGCTCTACCAAACTGAGCCACACCTCGTATTTTGATATTAAAAATGCTGTAAATCTACAACTTATTTAATCGACTTAAATAGTATATCATATTAAAAAGAATTTGTCAATTGCTTTTTGGAAATTTTAATAAAAAAATCAAAAAGGCAAAACAAAAATCCTGAAAATATAAGCTTTCAGGATTTTGCTTTAATATTATGATTGGCTCCCCCAGTTGGACTCGAACCAACGACAACTCGGTTAACAGCCGAGTGCTCTACCGACTGAGCTATGGAGGAATATAGCTTCTTATCACAATATATATTATAGCATATCAAAAAAGCTTTGTCAAGCCTTTTTTTCAATTTTTTCAAAAAAATTTTTTGAGCGAGCAACTCTTGATTTTTATCAATTTAGAATCTGTATTCATAAGGAAGATGTACGGCTTATACTATGAATACAGA
The DNA here is from genome assembly GCA_947566125.1 of uncultured Ruminococcus sp. Classification (GTDB taxonomy): domain Bacteria; phylum Bacillota; class Clostridia; order Oscillospirales; family Ruminococcaceae; genus Ruminococcus_C. The sequence goes on from CANOIR010000004.1 coordinate 32,253, forward strand.
TCCTTATATTAGCATGACATGAAAATTATAGTCCGGCTGCGTGTTTTACATAAAGTGATAGAACTTCTATAGCATCTGATATATTTATTTGATAATCGTTTACTATATCCATTGCAATTTCCTGAGAACGACAAAGCCTTTGAGGTAACAATGCACTTCTTCCCGCATATACACTTAAAATATCTATAGCATCTGTAATTGTCAAATCGCCATCTCCATCACTGTCACCATATATTATATCATAGTCATCATATATATATTCAGGATAGCTTATATTTTCACCGCTTTCTTCAAGTGATGCAAATATGCTCATAGCTGCTCTTTTGCATACAATAGGACCTGCATTTTCTGAAAGAGCTTTTTCGCCTATAGAAACAGCCTCTGAAATTATTTCATTATAATCTTCAACATTGCGTGCGGCTTCAAGTGCAGTGTTCAGCATAATAGGAACGTATTCATCTTTGTTTGTTCTTTCGGCAAATGCCTTGATAGGAACATTTCCCATACTGCCGTGTGAACCTTCACACATTGATGTATCCAACCATTCTCCGTCTGTATATATATAACTTTCATATGGATTTGCATTGCATTCAAGTGTAAATGTGCTTGTTAATGATGTATTCTCTTCAATAGGCAGATATACTAAACGGTTTTTGTCCTTGCAAGACATTGTAAGGACAAGTGAGAATTGGTCGCCCTTCATAAGTTCTGCCGGATTTTCAAGCGGAACTGTATAATATCCGCTATTTGAAATAGTTCCGCTTGCTGAACCGATAATATGACCATCTGTTGGGTCTTGTGTATTTTCATTAAGCTTATATACAGAAATATTGTAAGTTGTATTCACAGGATTTCCTGATGGCATATAAAATGAGGCATCTGTTATAATGCTGTCATAATCTGCGGTGAATATATTTGCCGCAGCATCGAAGCTATATGATGTCACATAACCTACACCGTCATATTCATAAACATCATCATGTTCCGATGCCTTTTCGACAATATATTTAAAAAATGAACCCATAGACGGATCTTCATATGATATCCAGAAGTAACCATCATCAAAAATATTATCGCCATAGCTGTTTTTTACAAGCCATGCACCGTCTTTGCTTGGCTGACTGCTTGGAGCAAAGTTCTCTTTGCTATAGTCATCGTCCCAGCCTACTATGAGTGCAGCATGGTTTGCGTCTTGCTTATAAGATTTGCCTTTTGCATAGTAAGCATATGTTGTACCGTTGTCGTAATAAAGTGAACGCTGACTATAATATGCCATTGATACTGCACCGCTTTCCATCAGCCAATTTTTAATTTTATTTATAGATGCTGTATCTGATGCATTTGCTATACTTTCACAAGTTTTAAGTCTGTATTGACCGCCGTATCTTGAATATTCAGAGTAATCAGAATTCCAATTTTGATATTGGCAAAGACTCTCTCTTTCAAATCCCATTCCGGTAGCCAGTCCGGCAGAAGCCAATAAACTATTGCCGCCGTCTGCACCTTTTTTAGGTGTGTTTAAATAATCACCATAAAGCGGATCGAATGGGTCGGACTGTGATTTATATAGAAAATATCCAAGCTGAGCTTCTGACAGGTCAAGTTTAGATGCGTCATCTTCAAAGCCTTGTTTTAAGATATTTGATTCGCACGCACCCAAAACAGCAAATATATGACACATTCCTTCAGGACCTTGATTGCGTACCGGAGTTACAGCGTTTTCATCTCTAAGGTCATAGTGACTGGGCAGGTTTTGAACTTGTATTATAGATTGATCGTCTGATTTATTTTCATACTGTTTATAATATTCTTCTTCGTATGGCATATGAACATATCCTCCGCCGTTTCCGGGAACGAAACTATTTTCTTCGGCATAGGAATAATTTATATTTGTATTATATGCAAGTATGAACGCAAAAGATGTCAAGGCAGTAAAAATGGATATTGCTTTTTTAAAATTTGACTTCATAAGATACAGCCTCCTTTTCAGGCTTGTTTATATATTATTATTTTATATATTATAATAGTATATAATGGTTAAATTGCTTTATATAAATATTTTATCATGGTTTTATTGTACTGTCAACAGTGTTTATCATATTATTCAAAAATCAACCGTGTTAAAAAATTTGGTAAAAATAAAAAAGCTTTCAGCAGTATGCTGCATTAAAAGCAGTCTGCCGAAAACTTTGATCATAAATTTAAAATTACTTGCGTCTAGAGTGATTTTTTCTTTCTGTGCTGCGTTTTATATCGCACATACGCTCTTCACTGTTCTGCTTGAATTTGTTGAGCATATCTTCAAATGTCATTTCGCCCTGTGGCTGTTTTTTCTTAGGTTCCCAAACATTTGGTTTAGATTCTCTATGCTCATATTTTGGTGCTGAGGTCTGCTTTTGCTGTTTTGGCACAGCAGGCTTTGCCTGTTTCATAGAAAGGCTGATTTTTCCATCTTCGCCAATAGCTATTACCTTGACTTTAACTGATTGTCCTTCAGAAACGAAATCACGGATCTCGTTGACATAGTTGTTAGAAATTTCAGATATATGTACCATTCCCATAATACGTTGATTTTCCGTGCCTGAGATATTTACAAAAACACCGTATTTAGTTATACTTTTTACTGTTCCATCATAAATTTTACCATTTTCAATCTGCATTATCTCCAATAATCCCTTCATATAATTTTTTTGTTTTAATTTCGAGAGGTATCGTAAAACCTAAATTCATCAGGGTATGCATAGCCGTAATCCTCTCTTGCCAGCTTTTCCATATAGCGATCAGCGTCACCGCTGTTGAGAATACGGGTTAAGTCTTCATTTTTAGCTTCATATTCACTTATCTGGTTTTGCAGAAGCTTAAGTTCTGAATTTTTCTCAGCAATAGTTGACTGAACGCTTATAATAAGTATTGTACAGCCAATAATGGCAGCAACGGCCGCAGTACGCTGAATTATGCGAAATATAAACTTAGGGCGTGAAACATTTTTTCTTGCAGCTTTTTTCCTAGCAGATGATTTACGTTTTTGAGTTGTCCTGTTGGTCGCCATTTTCTTCCTCACCCTTCTTTCCATTACTATTGAATATATTATACAACATTTTTTGTACTGCAATCAAGGGGAAAGAACAAATATTTTTTATTCTTCTACTAATTTTGGCGTTATTTACAAATTTGCGTGCGAATTTATTATGAATCCATGTGCAAAGTTTAATGAAAGGTGAGAATATCCATTTTATGATACGCAAAAGGAAATTTGAAACGAGTGACAGTATCCTTACAAGGGAATTTCCTATGGTAACTCTGCATAATATAAAGCCTAAAATACTTCCGATAATATAGAACATTCGGAAAACGCCTTTTGCAAAAATACTTGTAAAGCATATCAGACAACCAGACCATATCAGAATGAAAATAATATCTTCAATTGCGTTTGCGGCAGCCTTATGTGGGATAATGATTCTGAAAGCTCTGAATATATCAAAGACTAGTTCCAGAACGCAGCCGAGCAGAATTGCTCCTAAAAACAGGAGTAATTCTTCATGAACGGTGAGAAATGTATCAGGTATCAGCATTAGCGAAAGAGTTTTCCAAATGCTGACAACGGACCTGTTTTATCCCTGTCGCCATAAATCAGTGACCAAACGTCGCCGCTTATTTTCATATCGCCGCTTTCAAGGCTTACACTGTCCACATGAAGATTTCTGCCTTTTACAGTGAGTTCTCCTAGCTGGGTATAAAGTCTTATTACACGTTCATCAAAACAATCAACATCTGTAACTCCGGATAGACTTATATTGTTTCTGTCCTCCATTATAAGATTATGGTGGCGTTCACTTTTGGGTTGAGTTGTTTGCTTCATGTTATCCAGTCCTTTCCTATAGCTTTTTTATAATAGTATGATAATACATTTTGCATTATGACTGATCAGCTTATGACTATAATTTTTCATGCGTGAATTTGTTGTGTGTTGTGCTTTTTTTGTTAAACATAAGAAATGTTTTGTATACAATGCACATATAAATTGTGTAAACTTGTTATAATTTACGGTTGACTTTTGCAGTAGATTATAATATAATATAAATGAAAGATAAAATATGTAAAAAATATTTTTGGCAGTTTCTTTATGATATTAAATCATAATAAATTTATTATGAATAGTATCATAAAGAAGAGTATTCGTGTTAATGGTTGCAGTCATGGTAAATTTGATCAATGCGTTAAATTAAAGGGGGTAATTCTATGAAAAAAACAAGTAAAATATTATCATTTATAATAGGTTCAGCAATTGCAATTGGTACAATGGGTTCACTAAGTGCAAATGCATTCTATATGGAAAGAAGCGATATTCCTTTAACGCCTCCTGATGGTGAAGAACTTTATGAACTTGACTGTGAAAATGGAGAAGTTAGCTATAGAATAACTTCCGGAAAAGGTTTATCAGTATATGGCTTTGATTTTTTCACATACAATAATATAGATATAACGGTAAAAGATGGCGATAGTGCAAGTGCGGTAGCTGCAAAGTATCTGTCAGATTTAAAATTTGATGAGCGTTTACTTTCTAGAGATGGTTCTCATATTTATTTGTACGATAAACATGTAAGTGGTGATGACCCAAGAACTCATGAGTCTGTAGAGGATAAATATAAACAACTAAGTGAAATATGTGCTAAGATGTATGAAGATGGTGTTGTTGAAGAGGCGATATTAGTACCTATGAAATCTTCATATTATACTGAAGAATTGTATCCTCATATTCTTTGCAAATATCTTTACGGACCGAATAAAGAGATGTTTCAGGATAAGGTAGATGAACTTCAGGCACTTGTAGATCAGTATACAGAATATGGTGAGGTTAGTATCCATAACTATGGTGGTCCTAAGAATGAAATATATTACATTATCGTTGATCTTGAAAAAGACAATAAAACTGACTTTGACACATATGATAAATTGGCTGCCCTTCGTGATGAAATAGCAGAGCGTTATGATTATGGGAAAGTTATGATAGATTATATGCGACCAGAAACTATGCAGGATGCCGCATCACCTGAAATCAACCTTCTTGACCCATATATCTGCGATATAGATGCAAGTGGTAAAGCAGATATTGCAGATGCTACAACCATTCTTAGTGCATATGCAGAAAACGCCGCTGGTATGAGAACTGCTGTCGATGATAAAATGGATGTAAACAGCGACGGTAATGTTAATGTAGAAGATGCAACATATGTACTCAACTATTATTCTCAGGCTGCTGCCGGTCTTAGATAAAAATTGATTTTTAAAGCTATTAAATACATTGTTTCTCCAATTATATAATATTATAAAAGCTCTCTGTCAGGACTACAACCTGACAGAGAGCTTTTGCTATATAAATTTACTATTATCTCTTTGTTCTACAGCTAATTGGTCACAGCGTTCATTCTCCGGATGACCTGCATGACCTTTGACCCATATGAAATCAACTTTATGCTTTTCCAGCAACGGAAGCAGCTTCTCCCATAAATCGACATTTAGGGCGGGCTTTTTATCGGATTTTATCCAGCCTTTTTTCTTCCAGGAATAAACCCATCCTTTTGTAATACTGTCTACAACATATTTACTATCAGTAGTCAGTGTTACATGACACGGTTCTTTTAGTGCAGCCAATGCTGCTATAACTGCTGAAAGTTCCATTCGGTTATTTGTTGTTGATGGTTCACCGCCGGATAATTCACGTTCAAATTTTCCGTATCTTAAAATCGCTCCCCAGCCGCCTGCTCCCGGATTTCCGCTGCAAGCTCCATCGGTGAAGATCTGTACTTCTTTCATTATGAAAAGTTCCTTTCGATCAATATATAATTACAGCTTGCTTGTAAAGTGCATTGTAAGAGGTTTTGAACATTCCCATATTGTAAGTTATTTCACCTTGCTTAGGGTCGATTATCGTTACGGTATTATTTACAGTATCATAACCCGTAAGCAGTACACAAGTTGCATTTGGTATCCAATATACATCTTGCTTATATTGGCTTTCCAATGCTGTAGTTATTTCAGGCTCAGTAGTAGTTTCAATAGAATCTTGTTTTGATGTGCCAAGAACTACTATAGATGTTGCTGCCGGTTCTGTAGTAGTGGAAGCACCGCCTGTTCCATATAATGTAAAGCAATATTCCTCTTGACAAAGCTCAAGGTTGCTGTTTATCCATACAAGAACCGGATAGTCACTTGCAACATGAAGCAGGACGTCATCAAAACTGTCGGCATTCAAAGACTTGACTGTTCTGCTGCTGCCTTGTGAGTTTAGATATTTCTGTGCTGTTTCCACAATAACCGGTGCAAAACATCCCAGTCCGTCAGAAGTTTTTGGATCGCCTATAAATGCTTGTGAGAATGTAGCGTCGCCACGTTCTGCACGTGGCAGGAAATTATCTGCAAGTGTTACCTTATCGGTTTCAAATCCAAGATAATTCAAAAGCATTGATAGAGATGTTACTTCACTTCCTGTAGGCAGTTCGGGATCTTGATAAATAACAGGTACAGTTATCTGATGAGAACTTGGAAGAGTATCAACAAGCTGTTCCTGAGGAAGAGTCGTTTCGGGTATCACTGTGGAAGTTTGTGAAGATGAATCATCGGAAACATCCGAAGATGTTGTTGTCATTGGCTTGTCAGTGTCAGAATTTTCATCAGCTTTGCAGGCACAGCGTATACAACTTGCACAACCTTTTGATAATAGAAAAATTAAAATCAGCAATACAATTAGTCCACCTATGCGTCGCCTTTGAAGCTGTTTGCGTGTTACACGTTTTTTAGGTCTTTGTTTGTTGTTTTCCATAATATCCTCCTTAATTTCCAGAGGTGTTTGATATTTGTATTTTATGTCTGAAGTCAGAACCTGCCTTGCCTATATTATTACAGGCAAGCTGATAAATATCAGTTGCTTTAGATTCAAGATATGCACACTTTTTTGCAGCTTCATTTTGATTTGACAATCTTTTTAGAGATTCTGCAAAAGGTAAGGTTCTTATTCCTTTTGAAAGAGCAAGTACTTTTCTGCCGGTGCTGTTGAATGCCAATACTCTGCCATAAGGCGGAAGTGAATATATATCTTCTTTTTTTATTCCTATAAGCATATGCAGAAGTATTCTTCTGAGTCTTGATGCTGGATAGCGTTTTGTTCTTAGTTGATCCATAAGGTCATCAAGTGAAGTAGCTGTTCTTGCCTGATAAATTCTATACGCAAGACCTTGAGCACCAACTTCAGCGATTTCAGCAATTTCTTCCGGTTCCATTGTACGCAGTTTATAGAGAATAGGTCTTTCAAGATTTCTAAGGTTTGCCAGCAAACCGTTTTTTTGTGATGAAGAGATCTCTTTCCATGAAGGCGATGGAACCATTTTTCGGCAGTCTATATTCTCATCCAGGCATCTTCGTATATAAGATGCACTTGCAAAAAGGTCTTTGTTTTCATTTTGTATCTCGGGCTGAAAGTCTGCCTGAACTTCTTCAGATTCAACAGTCATACTGTCATGAGTAGCCCCCTTTCGCTGTACGGCAAATGGCTTTATACGGCTGTTGCTGTTTTTAAGAGCATTTAAATATGCAACTGCAAGAGTATTATTTGATTGTGAAAGAACCGATGCAATTTCCGGACCGGCGATCTGTGTTGCAAGTTCCTGTAGAACTGCCGGATAAGAATTTCCCTTTTTAGTAAAATGTCTGAGTGTATCGGCGTATTCAGTTTGGCATTCATAACACACATCAGCTGCTGCTTTCAGCAGTTCTATATCTCCGCATTCGCAGCCAAAAGATATTTCATCTACTACCTGAAGTGCGTCTAATATAGTTATTCCGCCGGCTGCAAATTGGTCTGCCGGTGAGAGTGACCATATTACAGGAAGTTCAATTACAAGGTCTGCACCTGCTTTTAATGCAAGATTGGCACGTGCAAGCTTTTCTATAACTGCAACATCGCCACGTTGTACGAAATTTCCACTCATTACAGCTACAATAGCATCTGCTCCGTTTTCACGTACTGTTTTAAGGTGATGAATATGTCCGTTGTGCAGTGGGTTGTATTCGCATATAACACTGCTTACTTTCATTTAAATACCTTCTTTCCATATTTAAGAATATGTCATTCTCTGAAAATACAAATCGAATTTAAGGAAAAGACTTGCAATTTTCAGAAAAAAGTTTATAATAATATATATAGGAACTTTAAAAAGCGATTGCTTTTTGAGTTCTCATAAATGCAGTTATTATAAAATGAACTGCTATAATACGAAAGGATTTGAAACTTATGATTATTCTCGTTGTGAATGCGGGCAGCTCTTCTCTCAAGTATCAGCTTATCAATATGGACGATGAGTCTGTTATAGCAAAGGGCAACTGCGACCGTATCGGCATTGATGGTCACCTTAGCCACAAAACTGCTGATGGAAGAACTATTGAAGAGGACTGCAATTTCCCAACACATTCCGAAGCTTTTGCACGTCTTGTTGATGCACTCACCACAGGTGATGCTTCTGTTATTAAAAGCATGGATGAAATTTCCGCTGTAGGTCACCGTATCGTGCAGGGTGCCGAAGTATTTACAAAGACAACTATGGTAACTCCTGAAGTTATTGATAAGATCGAGGAACTCAAGGAACTTGCTCCTGTACATAACCATGGCCATGCTCTGGCACTTTGGGCTTGTACAAAGGTTATGCCAAATGTTCCACAGGTCGTAGTATTTGATACAGCATTCCACCAGACAATCCCACAGAAGGCTTATATGTATGGTCTGCCATATGAAGATTATGAAAAATACCATGTAAGAAAATATGGATTCCATGGTACATCACACCGTTTTGTAACAGCAGCTCTTGCAGAAGTTATGGGCAAGGATCTTAAGGACCTTAAGATCGTATCATGTCATCTTGGCAATGGTTCTTCAATTACTGCCGTACAGAATGGTCAGTCTATTGATACTACAATGGGCTTTACACCTCTTGACGGCGTACTTATGGGTACACGCTGCGGTGCAGTTGACCCATCTGCTGTAACATATGTTGCAAATAAGCACGGCTTTACTACAAGCGATATGGATACATATATGAATAAGAAGTCCGGTTTGCTTGGCGTTTCCGGCAATTCTTCCGACTGGAGAGATATTACCGCTGCTTCTGAATCCGGAGATAAAAAAGCACTTCTTGCAAGAGATATGCTTGTTTATGACATCAAAAAGGACATCGGTGCTTATGCAGCTATAATGAATGGCCTTGACGCTGTTATCTTTACAGGTGGTATTGGCGAAAATGCTCCTAATTGTCGTGAGATGGTTTGTGAGGATATGGAATACCTCGGCATTAAGATTGATAAAGATGCAAACGATTTTAAGGGCGAACTAAAAAAGATCTCTGCTCCTGATTCAAAGGTTGAGGTATGGGTAATCCCTACAAATGAAGAACTGCTCATTGCAAGAGATACCTTGGCAATGATAACAGACAAGTGATTTTTAACATTAAAAATTCATATGAAATTCGGGTAGCTTTGGTCTGCCCGTTTTTCATTTTAGAAAGGAATCGTCAAAATGATACAAAATTTGACAGAGGCAGCAATGACTGCAAGGGCAAATGCATATGCACCGTATTCAAACTTTTTTGTAGGTGCGGCTCTTAGATGTGAAAGCGGCAAGGTATACACTGGCTGCAATGTGGAAAACGCATCATATTCTATGGGAATATGTGCCGAGCGAAATGCAGTATTTCAAGCTGTGGCAGCAGGTGAGAAAAAGTTTAGAACACTGTCAATTGTAGGCGGAAAGACCGATGAAGAGGCATTATCTTTGCCATGTATTCCATGTGGCGCTTGCCTTCAGGTATTATCTGAATTTTGCTCCGGTGATTTTCCGATCCTTTTAGCAGATGGTATACATAAATTGAGCGATTTTCTTCCCAATAGTTTTAAGCTTTAATTTAGGCTTTAATCTTTCTTTTTGATTTCAGATCGGCTTCCGTCTGGATTTATGATCACAGTACGGTCGAGCTGACCGCTGAGGTTTGCAACAACAGATCGGCGGAATTCATTTCTAAGCTCAGTCTGTTCTTCGATTTCTGCTTTTGTTAAATCACGTTCTTTAGAGGCTTTAGCAAGAGCATTTATCCTGTCAATTTTATTTTTATCCATAAGTTATTCTCCAAAAACTTTATTTTTTCGGTTATCCATTTAATTATAACACATAAATTTCCAAAGTGCAAGAGCCACATCAGCACTATTTGCATTAAAAATTTTATATTTGAATTAAGAACTTGTTCTCATAAGGATATTGCACGCATCTTTTCGGCAAATTTTAGCGATTGCCACGTCAAAAATCCTTGCCATACGTCAGTATGCCTGCGGCTTTTTTCCTTGCACTCGATAAAATTATGCTCGAAAATCTACGCACAAATCCTATGAGAATAAGTTCTAAATTATAAGAATAAAACAACCGATATGAAAGGAATATATAAATATGAAAACAGCATTTGTAACAGGCGGTACACGAGGTATCGGACTTTCTATAACAAGAGCCTTGTCCGCACAAGGCTATATGGTTGCAGCAGGCTATTGCAGAAATGACGCTGCCGCAATGAAAACCAAAGAAGAATGCGGAGCAGAGGTTATAAAATGTGATCTTAGTTGTGACGGAAGTGCAGCACTGCTTGCAAAGCGTGCACTTGATGTGCTTGGTCATGTAGATGTACTTGTAAATAATGCGGCTGTATCGTATACAGAACTTTTTCAATGCATGACAGAAAAGCAGATTCACGAGCTTTATCAAGTGAATTTGTTCGGTACTACTGAAACAACACGTTTTTTACTTCCGGATATGCTTAAACGCAAAAGCGGCTGTATTATAAATATAGCCTCTGTATGGGGTGAAGTTGGTGCGTCTTGCGAAGTGGATTATTCAGCCACGAAGGGAGCAGTCATAAGCTTTACAAAAGCACTTGCAAAGGAAGTGGGACTTTCGGGAATACGTGTAAACTGCGTATCTCCGGGAGTTATAAGAACCGATATGAATTCGCATCTTTCAGAAGAAGATATAAATGCACTTGCAGAGGAAACACCGCTGGGACGCATTGGCAGACCGGAAGAAGTTGCAGCAGCTGTCTGCTGGCTTGCTTCTGATGCTTCCAGTTTTGTAACAGGACAGGTCTTTCCAATAAATGGCGGACTTACTTAATATGCATTTTGAAACAAATTGCAACAAATAAGGTGTAATAAATCATATACAATTATTTTTTTAAATGTTATAATTAAAATATAGCAAATTTATGGCGATTATGTATTTTTTAAGGAGGTCTATTTTTATGTGTAAATCTATACGCATTAAAAGTGTTCTTGTTGCAATGATTATGCTTGCAGCATTCCTGCTGCCAATGTTCAGCAGGAATATTAGTGTTGATATTCCGGTTTCGGCTATATCAACCGATTATCCGGCACAGCTTATGAATATTGCTGTCAAGGATAATTCAAAAGTCCTGACTGAAAACGGAACAACAGATGGTTCGGCACTTTCAGTCAAGGCACTGGGCAGCGATCTTTCATGTTCATGGCGATTTGACCGTGTTGGAGCTGATTCAAATGGTACATTTTTTAAGCTTGTAAATGCTCAGTCCGGACGTTTGCTTACACCGCAGAATTATAGTGTTGCCGCAGGTGCAAATGTTATAATGTATGGCAGCGAATCTCATAAATCACAGCATTGGTATGTTGTGCCGGTGAAAAATGACAGGCTTGGAAATGGCTTGTATTACAAGATAGTAAACTATTCTGATATATCACTTGCACTTACTCAAAGTTCAGCCGGTATGAAGCTGGAATCATATACAGGTGCAGACAATCAGTTGTGGCTTCTTACGCCAGACGGTTTACAGGGATTTGCCGGATATTGCTTTAATGATAACACAAATAATATTAAAGCTGCTGATATAGGCGGCTTGTTCGGTGAAGTAGTTGAGGTTTCAACTTTTGATGAATTAAAAAAATACGCTACTTCTGATGATCCATATACTATTGTAGTAACTAATAATATCAAAGTTACAGAGCTTGATCTCAACGGCTCAAGATATATGTGCAAAGCTGGAAGAATCTATGTACATAACAACAAGACTATTATAGGCAGCTATAATGCTCATACTTTATTCAATGTACAGTTCTGTACTTCATCAAACAGTGGCAAGGGCGATAATATTATAATCAAAAACTTTGATATGCAGCATGATGCAGAATCCAATAATAATGATTCTATTGTATGCTATTTTGGTTCAGGCGAAAATATATGGGTAGACCATGTGACATTTACAGGTCATGATAACTATGGTTATGCTCCTAAAACCGGTTTGGTCGATGAGGATAAATTCCTTGCCTGCTGCTATGATGCCGATTATTGCACAGTGTCTGATTGCTCATTTGGCAAGCATAAATATGGTTTGATTTTGGGCTATCCGGCAGATGATGCAGCTAATAAATCAAAATACGGCGGTTATCCACGTATGTCACTCATTTCAAATAAGTTTGACGGATGTAACACAAGAGGTCCTGGACTTATGAGATGGGGTTACTTCCATTCGATTAATAACTATGTAAATAATTTTAATATGGCATATACTGTTATGTCTGACGTTAATATTTATGCAGAAAATTGCGTATATGAAAACGGCGGCAATGTTATATGTGACTGGGATAAGGCAACTTATATCGGACATTATGCGGAAGACGGTTCTATATTCTCAGGCTGTAAAAGAACAGTACAGGGCGGAGATTCAAACAGTACGGCTGATGCCTGTAAATGGCGTCCAAAGAATAATTATAAATATATATCACGTTCTGCTTCAGATGCAAAATCATATTGCAGCAGCTACAGCAGTTGTCAGACTTCTAAAGATAATGTAATGTATCTGCGTTTTTCAAAGAAGGGCGTTCCTAGTGCAGGCTATACAGAAGTTCCAAGCGGTCCGATTGCTCCTGTTCCTGTGAGTTTTAATGAAGGTGCTGCTTATCGTATCAAAAATGTAAATTCAGGGCTGTATATGCAGGTCGCAGGTGCTGCTGCTGCAAATGGTACAAATGTTCAGCAGTGGGGTTCAAACGGCACTGATGTACATGACATCTGGAAATTTTACAGTGCAGGCAATGGATATTATTACATTGCATCATGTGTAGGTGACGGCGGAACATATGTACTTGATATAGCAGGCAAAAAGACTGCCAACGGTACTAATATTGATATATACAATTATAACGGCGGTGAAAATCAGAAGTTTATGATAACTGATAATGGTGACGGCAGTTATAAGATAAGAACAAAAATTACAGGCGAAAATTCAGCAGTAGAAGTCACCAGTGCCTCTAAAGATTCCGGTGCAAATATTCAGCAGTGGGAGATAAACAATGCAAATTGTCAGGACTGGATATTAGAACCGGCAACAGACCCTGGAACATCAATGAGTACTGATTATATGTACATATTCCAGAATGTAAATTCAGGTCTTAACATGGAAATCGCAAACGGTTCTATGGAAAGCGGAGCAAACGTTCAGCAGTGGACAGCAAACGGTTATGATAATCAAAAGTGGATTCTTAAAGCGTTCGGCAACGGCAATTATTATTGGATCCGTTCACAGCAGAATCCAGATTTCGCACTCAAGGCTGAAGGCAGTGCAAACGGAAGCAATATTGATATAACAAACTATAGCTCAAAGGATAGCTCACAGCTTTTTAGATTCAGCAAGAATTTAGATGGTTCATACAGCATTATAACTCATGCGTCAAAAGATGCTTGTCTTGTCGAAGTGGGCAGTGCATCGAAAGATAATGGTGCAAATATTCAGCAGTGGGGTGTTACTAATAGCAGCTGCCAGAAGTGGAATGCCCAGACAGAGAAAATAACAACAACAACAACTACTACAACCACTATCACTACAACAACATCAACAACAGCTGATACGACTGTGGTTACTACTGTTTCAAATGAAACAACTTCAGAAACAACAACTACCGCAGAGCCTTTGCCTTTAAAAGGCGATATAAACTATGACGGCAGCTTTACAATCATGGATGTACTTCATTTGCAAAAATGGCTTTTAGCTGTACCGAATGTAACACTGGTAAATCCTTTTGTTGCTGATCTTAATGGCAATGGAAGAATTGAAGTATTTGATTTGTCTATTCTTAAAGCTATGCTTATGAATTCTTAAAACAATAAAAATATGCCGCACGAAACAAAAGTGCGGCATATTTTTTATATTATTTGCAGTTCTCTAACGTTCGAAATTCATGCTTTTCATAATATCCTATGAGAGAACCATTTTCGTCACGCAGTGCTATCATGTAAACATCTTTGTTTTCCTTTGGATTATGAAATGTGAAAATCCTATTGTTGTCTTTGCTTTGCTCAAACCATTCTATCACTTTCTTGATTTTAATGTTTGAATCGGCATTGTGACAGTCAAGCAAAGATTTTCCCATAAGCTTGTATCCGCCGCTTTTTGAATAACGTTCTGCGGCTTTTGGATTCATGTAGATTATTGTATGATTTGTATCGCATATTACAACAGGTGCAATATCTGAATCAATTATGCTTTTGAAAAAAGCTGACAGTTCCATAAAGAACACCTCCGATTTTTTTATTGATTTTTATTATACTATATTTAAAATAGAAATACAATAATTTTCTTGCATTGATTTTGAGAAAAAATAAAAAAAGCCTTGACAAAGATAAAAATATGTGTTATCATTGTAAAGCTGAATGACTTTACACCCTGTAAGGAGGTTGCTTTATGGCAAAGGATTTGCAGTTCATAATGCTCCTTGACTGCTATGGTGAGTTCTTGACAGAGCGTCAAAGACAAGTGTCAGAATTGTATTATGGCGAAGATCTTTCACTTGGTGAAATATCAGAGCTTTCAGGTATAACCAGACAGGCTGTAAGGGACGGTATTAAACGCAGTGAGGAAATTTTACTTAGTATGGAAAGCAAACTGAGGTTTGCTGAAAGACTATCTGCATTGAGAGAAAATTATGCACAGATTTCTGCCGCTGCTAAAGCTATTGCTGAAGATGCAGCAGATAAACCAATTGTACTGGAAAAATGTGCTCTTGTTGAAACGAAAGTTCAGGAAGGTTTAAAACTGCTTTAAATATAAATTTAAAAATGTACACCAGAAGGAGGATTCACTATGGCTTTTGAAGGTCTGTCTGATAAGCTGAATAGGGTATTTAGAAAACTTAAATCACACGGAAAGCTCACAGAAGCTGATGTAAAAGAAGCTATGCGTGAAGTCAGAATGGCTCTTCTGGAAGCGGATGTAAGCTATAAAGTCGTTAAGGATTTTGTGGCTAAGGTTTCTGCAAGAGCTGTTGGTGAAGAGGTTCTTACAAGTCTTACACCCGGTCAACAGGTTATAAAGATAGTAAACGAAGAACTTTGTGCTCTTATGGGAAATGATAATGCAAGAATAAATTTCCCGTCAAAGCCTCCTTGTGTTATTATGATGTGCGGCTTGCAGGGTTCAGGTAAGACTACTCATGCAGCTAAGCTTGCTAAGCTTTTGAAAAAAGAAGGACATTACCCTTTGCTTGTTGCTTGCGATATTTACCGTCCGGCTGCTATAAATCAGCTTCAGATCGTTGGTGAACGTGCAGGCGTAAAGGTATTTGAAATGGGACAGATCTCTCCTATGATAATAGCTAAAGAAGCAATGAAATTTGGTAAGGATCACGGTAATGACGTTATCATTTTGGATACGGCAGGTAGACTTCATATAGATGAAAAACTTATGGATGAGCTTAAGGAATTGAAAAAGCTTACAAATCCAAATGAGATCATGCTTGTTGTAGATGCTATGACCGGTCAGGATGCAGTAAATGTTGCCAAAGCTTTTGATGACGCTTTGGGTATTGACAGCGTTCTTATGTCTAAGCTTGATTCTGATACAAGAGGCGGTGCAGCACTTTCTGTATTGTCAGTTACAGGTAAGCCTATTAAATATGTTGGTATGGGTGAAAAGCTTGATGATTTTGAGCAGTTCCATCCCGAAAGAATGGCATCACGTATTCTTGGAATGGGTGATATGCTTACACTTATTGAAAAGGCTGAAAATACTGTAGATATGAACGAAGCTGAAAGACTGGCAAAGCGTATGGAAAAGAATCAGTTTGATATGAATGATTTGCTTGATCAGCTTCAGCAGATAAAGAAAATGGGTTCTATACAGTCAATTATTGGAATGCTTCCAGGTGTGGGCAGTAAACTGAAAGATGTTGATATAGATGATAGACAGTTTATAAGAATTGAAGCGATTATCACATCTATGACAGCGGCTGAAAGAAAGAAACCGTCTATAATAAATCCATCACGCAAGAGAAGAATTGCTGCCGGAAGCGGTAATAAAGTTGAAGATGTCAACAGGCTTTTGAAGCAGTTTGATCAGATGCAGAAGATGATGAAAAAAATGGGCGGAAGTATAAAGGGCAAGAACGGCAAGGTTTCACGCCGTGCTATGAAGCGTCTTGCTGGTATGAATATGGAAGATCTGCAAAATATGCAGGGTGGAAATATACCTGGACTTCCTCCGGGAATAAATCCTAATAAGCGATAAAAATGCATTATCATGCAGGAAACTGCTGATATATAAAGAATTCAAATACACATGGAGGTGAAATAAAATGGCAGTAAAAATCAGACTGAGAAGAATGGGTGCAAAGAAGGCTCCTTTCTATCGTGTTGTAGTTGCTGACGAGAGATATCCTCGTGACGGCAGATTCATCGAAGAAATCGGCTACTATGATCCTACAAAGGAACCATCTGTAGTTAATGTTGACGCTGAAAAGGCTAAGAAGTGGCTTGCAAATGGTGCACAGCCTACAGATACCGTTAAGGTTATTCTGAAGAAGGAAGGCATTCTTTAATCAGAAAGTGCAGGTAGGGAGCAGAATAGTGCATTGCACTGCTGCTCATACTTCTTGCAGATGTTTTTCTGAAAGGAGCATATTTTATGCAAGAGTTGCTTTATACAATTGTAGAACGTCTGGTCGATGACCCATCTGCAATTAAAATTACAGAGGACGCTCCTAATGAAGAGGGCGTTATTGTATTCCACTTGAGTGTGGCACAGGAAGATATGGGCAGAGTTGTAGGAAAGCAGGGCAGAATTGCCAAGGCTATCCGTGTGATTATGCGTTCAGGTGCTGCAAGACTTGATAAGAAAGTCGCAGTGGAAATAGACTAATAGAATTATCTTTGCAGGCGATTCTTAGAAGATTCGCCTGTTTCTATATTAGAACATATTTGTTTTATAATTATCAGTTGAATGGATGCTTGATTCTGAAATATATAATGTTGCTTGGCATACTTGGAAAAGGAGGAAGACAAATGAAAAAAGAGTATTTGGAGATCGGTAAGATTGTAAATATTCACGGTCTGCGTGGTGACGTAAAGGTTATGCCATGGTGTGATGAACCGGAACTTTTATGTGAATTTGACAGATTGTTTATTGATAAAGATAAAAAGGAAATTTTTACAGAAGATGCAAAGGTTTTTAAAAATACAGTTATAATGCATTTTGAGGGATGTGATACTCCGGAAGCCGCTGAAAAGCTTAGAAATAAGATCTTGTATATGCATCGTGATGATTTAGAGCTTGATGAAGGCGTTTATTTTATACAGGATCTGATCGGACTGCGTGTTGTAGATGCAGACAACGGCAGAGCATATGGCACTATAAAAGATGTATCACAGACAGGTGCTAATGATGTTTATGAAGTTTTTGACAGTGAGCTTAATAAAACTTACTGGATACCAGCTATACCAGATGTTGTTGTTGAAACTGATATTGACGGCGAGATTATGAAGATACGCCCATTGGAGGGACTTCTTGATGCAAATTGATATAGCAACTCTTTTTCCGGATATGTGTGAAGCAGTGCTTTCCGAAAGCATTGTTGGACGTGCAAGGAAAGCAGGACATATAACGGTAAACTGTCATAATATTAGAGATTACACTCTGGATAAACATAGGCGTGTTGACGATGTGCCTTATGGAGGCGGCAGAGGTATGGTAATGCAGGCAGACCCTATTTATAGATGCTGGGAAGCGATTTGTAAAGATCGTACTGAGAAGCCTCATGCTATATATCTTTCGCCAAAGGGTGCCGTTCTTACTCAAAAAAGAGCTATGGAACTTTCAAAAATGAATGAACTTTTCTTGCTTTGCGGTCATTATGAAGGAATAGATCAGCGTGTTTTGGATGAAATTATAGATGAAGAAATATCCATAGGAGATTATGTACTTACAGGCGGAGAATTGCCTGCACTTGTACTTACAGATACTATTGCACGTATGTGTCCTGGCGTTTTGCCGGAATCAGTGTGCTTTGAAGAGGAAAGTCATTACGGAGGACTGCTTGAGTATCCACACTATACAAGGCCGGAGATATGGCATGATACAACAGTTCCGCCGGTGCTTTTATCAGGACATCATAAGAATATAGCGGACTGGCGTTTTGCACAAAGCCTTGAAGTGACAAAAGAAAAGCGACCGGACTTGTATGAGGACTATATTGACAAAATATAACAAGATTTTTGTTCGCTGTGTCTAAAATGTGGTGTTGAATTTGGTCATTCTAACTACAACGCAAATCTTGTAGTTATTATCAACAAAGTTTAGAGCTAAAAAAAACAGAAGTTATGTCAACACGTAGAAATTTAGCTTAAAACCCTAATTTATTGCAAAATATACGTTGACGGCAGGTCTAAAAATCTGTATAATAGTTAACAGAGACAGAAATCAATGGCTTATCAACTTGGAAACAAAAGTTTCCCTAAAGACTTTTTATGATAGGAGAGTAATTATTATGTATGTAAAAGACGTTGAAGTTAAGAACCAAGTTGGTCTTCATGCAAGACCTGCAACATTCTTTATTCAGAAGGCTAATGAATTCCGTGCGTCCATTTGGATCGAAAAGGAAGAACGCCGAGTAAATGCTAAGAGCTTGTTGGGTATCCTTTCTCTGGGTATCATTGGCGGCACAAACATTCGCATTATTGCAGACGGTCAGGACGAACAGGCAGCTGTAGACGCTCTGGTAGATCTGGTTGAGAGCGGTTTTAGTGACGAAAACAGATAAGTTTTTAATTAAATTAAGGGGCTGTTGCAGGGGTTTTGAACTGTGGCAGCCTTTTTGTTGTTTTAATTTATAAAACAAGCATATCGC
This sequence comes from uncultured Ruminococcus sp., assembly GCA_947566125.1. Lineage (GTDB taxonomy): Bacteria > Bacillota > Clostridia > Oscillospirales > Ruminococcaceae > Ruminococcus_C. Next base: position 51,483 of record CANOIR010000004.1, read on the forward strand.
CCTCTGGCAGAGGGCTTTGTATGCTTTAAATGATTAAAAAAGTAAAGGGTGGGAGTCGTAGAGCGGTCGAGTTAGCGACAGCTCAAGAAAAAATAAATTTTATTGGCTAAGTGCTTGCATAATAAAGCGAAATATAGTATAATATGTCTAATTGGAAGTAATCAACGATTTTTGATTGAAACATTTGACATATATTACAGAGGTGTAAACAATATGAATATGAAAAAGAGTATGGCTGTTATACTTATGATGATCTGTGCATTATGTATTGGAGGCTGTTCAAATGACGGCGATTCGGTGTCAGAAAAGGAAGCTTTGGCGGTTAATGATATAACATCATCAACAACACCTAAAGTGACTGAAAATACATCAGTTGTCAGTACAGAAGAGTCCGCTTTGGAAAGTGACGCTACTGATAATAATATTGGCAGTAGCAGCAGTACAGCTGAAAGTGAAATGAATATTACCACACAGCTGATCGTTAATAATGGACAAGGCGGTGGAAATCCAGCTCCGTCTTTTACCGTGCCGGTAAATAATAATCAGAATAATTTTCAGGATAACAGTGTTGGAAATAATAATGTAAATAATAATGGCAATAATAATAACGGTAACAATAGCACAGGTATACCGGTTGAAACTGTTGAAACCGCAAATGGAAATATGGATATAAGCGGAAAGAGTGAAGTTGAATGGATAGCGGAAGCACAGGAGCTTTACAAAGAAGGTTGCAATATTTCATATAGGTATCTCTGTACAGGAAGTGAATTCCCGTTTGACAGAGATAACCTTGAAATTCTGGATAAAACATATTTTCTCACAACTTGTACATCTTTTGAAGATGCAACATCACCTTACTATGAAATCTTCAGCCGAGAATATCACGGCAGTGATTTTGATGATTTGCTTGTTTCACAAAACGGTAAGCTTTATGCTGCGAGATTTGCCAGAGGAATGGATATGACATATATTTCATCGGAAGTAGAAAGTCTTAAATCCGTATCAGATAAAGAAATAGTATTCAATGTTGTTGTAGAATATGAGGACAGTGAAACGACAAATGAATTCACACTTGTTCCAGAAAATGGAGTTTGGAAGATAGGTAAGTTCACATTGCCATATTGATAAGCGGTATTATTTTAAGTTGTACCATATCTGTACATGTTTTCACAGAATATTCCATAGCCTCTTGCAGGGTCGTCCACAAATACATGAGTAACTGCTCCTACAAGTTTACCGTTTTGAATTATCGGTGAACCGCTCATGCCTTGAACTATTCCGCCAGTATTATTGATAAGACGTTCATCTGTTATGTGTATTACCATATTTTTGGTGTTGTCTTTACCGGTTTGGTCTATATCTTCAATTTCTGCGCTGTAGTGAACAGGTTCGTTGTTGTCGATCGTACATATTATTTCCGCTTTTCCGGTTTTTATCTCTTGTTTAAATGCCATTGGAACGGCTTCCTTTTTGGGATAGGCGGCAGACATTTTTCCAAATACTCCGCAGCGGTTGTTGCAAAGAAGTGAGCCTGTATCGCTGTTTCCGCTGAATTCTCCTTCAAGCATACCTGGTTCGCCTTTTTCACCTTTTATAATATCTTTAATTGTTACCGGACAGGCACTTCCTTCGCTTATTGGAATACATACTCCTGTATCGCTGTCGCAAATAGGGTGACCAAGTCCGCCGAATGTCGTTGATTCAGGGTCGTAAAATGTCATTGTTCCAATTCCGGCAAGACTATCACGCACCCAGATCCCAGCGGTGTAGCAATCTTCGGAGAGAGAGTATGCAGGTATAAGTTGACAGCTTTTTTGTTTTCCATCACGTGTGAATTCAATTTCTACTTTATCGCCGTTTGCTTTGCAAATAGCGTCTTTTAATGATGCATTTGATGTTACAATATTGCCGTCCACTGATTCTATTATATCTCCTGCACGAAGACCGGCGTCCTTTGCAGGACAAATCGAACCATCTTTTGTATCTGCCGAACCGAGCCGTATTACCATAACACCGTCCATTTTTAGTCGTATTCCAAAGGGTTCTCCACCGGGTATAAGCATTGGAGTATCAATTTCTTCTATATCAGCAGTTTTAACAGGAATTACACCAAAAAGTTTTAGCGATGCCGTACAAGTGCTTGATGAATTCTGATAAAAAGCGGCAAGTGAATCTTCTTTGGCAGTATCTGCTGTAATAGGCAGAAATGTTGAAAGTTCTAGATCACTGCCTGATGATATATAATAACTGTCGGATAACTTGAATGAATAATATCCGGCAGCTGTAAAAGTGTTTAGTAAAGCAGCGGAAAGTAAGATCGCTGTAATGCGAAGATGTTTAAACATAGATGACCTTCTTTCTGTTTTATATTTTGTCTTTTTATAATTTTTATGAAAGCTTGCGTTTATAATATGAGCATTAAAGAATTTTTTATTAGCGAAAAAAGCAGGCAATTGTGTTTCCTGAAAAACAAAAAAATTTTTTTTAAAGCTTTAAATCATAACAATAAAGAGATTATAAATTGAGCAAAGTATATGAAGTCTGAAGAAAGCTTAAAAAATGCATGTTTTCGGCAAAAAATATTATGAAATCATTGACATCTTACGACAAAGCTGAATCTTGTGGAAAACTCTCGCATTGTGTTAAAATATTAGAGCAGGTGAGAGGAGGATATATGAATCACAAGGTTAAAGTATTGATCGGTGATGACAGCGTAGAATATGGTCTTTCTTGTGCTAATTGCTTTCGTGCAAAAGGAATTTATACAGTTACACGCAAAAAGGACGGAAAAGTTTTGCTTGAGTCGATACAAGCAGATTGTCCTGAAGTCGTGATTATGGATGCAGTTATGCTGCATTATGATGCGGTAGAGGTAATGACAAAACTTCGGGCATTGGGAGGAAAGCTTCCTTATTTTATTATTACCTCAGCGTATGATAATGCGTTTCTTGAAAGGCAGGTAGTAGAGGCAGGAGCTACATATTTTGTACAAAGACCTTTTGATAATGAGATGATGTGCAGTAGAGCTCAAAAGCTTTTGTGCGGAGAACCAGTTCAAAAGATAAGTGAATCACACGATCTTGAAGTAATAGTAACCGAAATGATTCATCAGCTTGGAGTACCTGCACATATAAAAGGCTATCATTATTTAAGATCAGCTATACTTATGGCAATAGATGATAACGAGCTGTTGGAAAGTATAACAAAGCTTTTATATCCAAGTGTAGCAAAGAAGTATGAAACCACTTCCTCAAGAGTTGAAAGGGCAATACGTCATGCGATTGAAATTGCGTGGGACAGAGGCAATATAGAAACATTGAATTCGTTTTTCGGCTATACGGTAAATACTTGTAAAGGAAAGCCGACTAATTCAGAGTTTATAGCGCTTATTACGGACAAGCTGCGTTTGCAGTACAGAAACAATAGTATAAAGAAATTTGCATAATGCTTGCATAAATACTCCTTATGTGTTATAATATGTTATAATGTTTAGTATATGGCTAAAGTTTGTGACATTTATAGAGAGGAGCAGGTATTGAAATGGGCTTTGTAAAGAAAAATGTTTATGAATTAAGTGGCAATCCATTTAATGAGATAGGCAAGGAATGGTTTCTCATAACAGCAGGCAATGGTGAAAATTACAACACAATGACTGCATCATGGGGATTTATGGGAGTAATGTGGGGTACGCCTTCAATTTTGTGTGCAGTGCGTACAAATCGACATACTTTTAAATTTATGGAAGACAGTGATATATATACTATCAGTTTCTTTGATGAAAGTTATAGAAATGCACTTAATTTTTGCGGTACAAAATCCGGCAGAGATTATGACAAGGCAAAGGAAACAGGTCTTACGCCTATTGAGATTGACGGAGCAGTGACATTTGAGCAGGCAAAGCGTGTTTTTGTTTGCAAAAAGAGATATTCTGAAATGATGAATCAAGAATCTTTTACTGAAAAGTCAACTTATGATAAGTGGTACAGCACTGACCCTATGCACAAGCAGTATATAGGTGAGATCATAGCTGTATATGAAAATGAATAACATTAGCTAAAAAAGAGCTGCTGTGGGAAATCCATGGCAGTTCTTTTTATTATTTATTATAAGCTATAAAGCATGGCGAAATATGATGAAAGGTGATATGTATAATATGATTACTTTAATCCAAAAAAATATAATTATTATATGAATAATATATATTGACTTTTAAATTAAATTATAGTATAATTTAATTGATGATAAAAATTATTGCAGGTGATTTTTATAAGTATATTTTTTGCCAAATTATGGTCTTTTTATTTTTAATTTTTCATCATTATATATAACTTATAAAGGAGCGATGTATTATATGAGGAAAACAAATAAGCTATCGGCTTTGACCATAGCGGCGTGTATTTCTGTGGGATTAGCAGTGCCACTTAATTTGGGCAGTGTTACTGCTGATGCGGCAACGTGGAAATGTGGAGATGTTGATAATGATGGTCAATTAACCATGATGGATCAAGTGAGTCTTAATAAATATCTTGTTGGCAAGATAGAACTTGTTGATTATACCAAGGCTGATACAAATGCTGATTGTCTTGTTGACATTGTTGACAGCAAAATTTTGCTTATGCGTTTGGCTAATCAGGTATCAGCACTGCCGTATACAAGGTATGGTGGAGGTTCACAGTACGCAAATGTTGGTGCCAAATCTGTTAATGAATCAAGAGAATATACTATATTTGATGCTAAAACGGGAGAGGCAGTAAATAGCTATATTTTAGATTCAAATCCAATTAATGATAATGCAAGAGCTATTATTGGCAAAGATGACAGGTATAGAGATGATTCATTGCCTGGTGTAGTTAAGATTTTTGTTGATGGTTTGTCAAGTACTGGATTTGTTGTTGATGATCATACTATAGCTACAGCTGCTCATTGTGTTTTTAATTCTGGCACTATTTCAACTTCTGGTTTTAATTATTCTGAAGCATCAGTAGATGAGATACGAGTTATTGGCAAATCAGGTAATCTCATAAAAACGATTAGCGGAATGTATAATGTTCATGTTCCTAACTCATATATTTCAAATATGGTAGCAGCCAGAAATGCCCATAAAAATAATAATGAAGAACTTAAACAAGAAAAATTAAAAATTGCTAATGCTTATGATTATGCACTTATAACTGTAGAAGAAGATCTTAGCGAATATGCTTGCTTTGATCTTGGCATAGCAACAGATGGTATGATGTCAGATTCACAGAAATTATATTGTACCGGTTTTCCAGATAGAGCATTAGGAGTAGGCGTAAATTTTTCTACTGATAAACGTTTTACTGGTGAGGGTTATATGCAGCCGGATTTGTTGTCAGAATTTCCTGAAAGAAAAATTTATTATAATATAGATATGTCAGGAGGCAACAGCGGCGGTCCTGTTTATGTAAAAAACACGATAGGCACTACAACATATTATACAGTTGTTGGTATAAATACACAAGCAGTGGATTCAGATAACGATGGGCATGAAGATATAAACAACGGAACTCAAATGACAACTGAACTTTTACATTTTTACAAAAACAACGAGTATATAGAATGGGGTGAATAATTATGAAAAAAACAAGTAAAATTTTATCTCTTATTTTAGGAGCATCAATGGCAGCAAGTGCAGTGCCTAGTGTTTTAGCAAGTGCAGATTATCGTTACTATCCTATGGAAGACTTTGATATTACAAAACCACCTATAGATTATTCATATTTTCAGGATACAGATCTTTATAAAGATAATATAGACGATTTTGGCATATATAGAGGATTAGCATATAGAAGTGATGTAGCAACAGATATAGTTGCTGTATACCGTGATTTCGATACTAATTACTTACATCTTACAGTTACTGATGATAAATGGGAAGAAATTTACGATAAGTATAAAGATAGGCTTGGTCTAAGCTGCACCGGAAAACTTCCTGATAATACTGTCCATATGAATGAAAATACTGAATTTGGTAAAGACTGCACTCCGGAAGAGTGTAAAGAGCTTATAGAAGAAAAGAAAAATGAAATAAAACAAAAATACGAAATAATTATGAATATGTGTTCTGAGATGTATAAAGCCGGATGTATATCTGAGGCGAGATACGTACCTATCAATGTAGGTTATGAATATTATTATGAAATAAATGCAAGAAGTTTTCGTATTAAGGATTATGGAGATATTACCATTGAAGATATTGAAAATGTCATCAATTCTGTTTCAGATAAATGTGATGTTAGTGTAGATGCTGAAGGAGCATATTTTGTTAGTGTTAACATTGACGGCGGAACGGAATTGTTAGATGAATTCAATGCGGTTATCAATGCGATTGAAGAAAAGTATAGCGACAGCTGTAAGATCGATATTTTTACTTGGTATCGTGATATAGCTATGGCGCCAAGGCATAGGGCAATATATGATCCATTAACTATCGACCTTATAGCAGAACTTGAGAAAAATGCAGGTATTGCCTACGGCGATGCAAACACTGATAATCATATAGGCATTCAAGATGCTGTTTTAATGAACAAATTTATGGTTGGTGCCGTTGATTTTAATGAAGACCAGGACAAAGTCACTGATTTGAACGGCGACAATGTTGTAGACAGCGAAGATTTAGGCATTCTTTTGCAATATCTTGTTGATGATATTGATACATTTCCAGTAGCAGAATAAGTATAAATAAAGCCGGCTTGCATATATGTAAGCCGGCTTTTGCATAAATACAAGTAATATACAGGAAAGCAGGATATTTTATACATAAATAATGTATAAATTACATATTTAAGCCGAAAATAAAAATATTTTACGTATATTTATGCAAAACCCTTGACATTTTAGAAAAAGCGTGTATAATAAGAAATAGATTAAAAAATAACTGCGTTAGCAGTAATGTTATGATTGATATTATTATAACTAATATATAAGGAGAGATTATCATGGCAAAGGAAATTAAAAAGGTTGTTTTGGCATATTCCGGCGGTCTGGATACTTCTATTATCATTCCGTGGCTCAAGGAAAATTACAATAACTGCGAAGTAATAGCAGTATCCGCTGACGTAGGTCAGGGTACAGAGCTTGATGGTCTGGAAGAAAAGGCTATAAAGACAGGTGCTTCTAAACTTATCGTTCTTGATCTTAAGAAAGAATTCGTTGAGGATTATGTATTCCCAACAGTTCAGGCTGGTGCTGTTTATGAAAACCGTTACCTGCTTGGTACTTCATTCGCTCGTCCAATTATCGGTAAGAGATTGGCTGAGATCGCTCTTGAAGAAAATGCAGATGCTATCTGCCACGGTGCAACAGGTAAGGGCAACGATCAGGTTCGTTTTGAATTGGCCATTAAGGCTTATGCTCCTGATATGAAGATCATTGCTCCTTGGAGAGAATGGTCAATCAAGAGCCGTGACGAAGAAATCGATTATGCAGAGGCTCATAACATTCCACTGAAGATAAATCGTGAAACTAATTATTCTAAGGATAAGAACCTGTGGCATCTGTCACATGAAGGTCTTGACCTTGAAGATCCGGCTAATGAGCCACAGTATGAAAAGGAAGGCTTCCTTGAAATGGGAGTATCTCCAATTCAGGCTCCCGATAAGCCAACTTATGTTTCTATCCACTTTGAAAAGGGTATTCCTACAGCTATTGACGGCAAGGAAATGGGTGCTGTAGAAATTATTGAAACTCTTAATAAGCTCGGCGGTGAAAATGGTATCGGTCTTGCTGACCTCGTTGAAAACCGTCTTGTTGGTATGAAGTCAAGAGGTGTTTATGAAACACCTGGCGGTGCTATTCTGTATCATGCTCATGATGTTCTCGAAACAATTACTATTGATAAGGAAACTGCAAGAATGAAGCAGTATATCGGCATCAAGTTTGCTGACATTGTTTACAATGGTCAGTGGTATACTCCTCTGAGAGAAGCTCTGACAGCTTTTGTTGATGAAACACAAAAGACTGTTACAGGTGATGTTAAGCTGAAGCTGTACAAGGGCAATATCATCAATGCTGGTGTAACTTCTCCATATACTCTTTATGATGAAGAAGTTGCTACTTTTGATGCTGAAGATGTTTACAATCAGAAGGATGCTGAAGGCTTTATCAACCTGTTCGGTCTGCCGATCTGGGTTAAGGCAAAGCTTGATCAGAACCGTGATAATAAGTAATTACTGCATATCATAAAAAAAGAGGAAGGCGGCGGCGTGCCGCCTTTTTTCGATTGACAGGCAAAAAAGAAAATGAAAGGCAGGTTGAATCAGTAATGGCACTTTGGGCAGGAAGATTTTCCAAGGAAATAGATGAAACAGTAAATGCATTCAATTCCTCTATAGCATTTGATGCAAGAATGTATAAGCACGATGTGCAGGGCAGTATCGCTCATGCTACTATGCTCGGCAAATGCGGTATTATTTCTGAAGAGGACAGTGAAATTATTATAAAGGGTCTTAAAGAAATTTTGGCTGATATTGAGTCCGGAAAGCTTGAATTTGATCCTAATGCAGAAGATATACATATGTTCATAGAAGCTGAACTTACAAAGCGTTATGGTGATGTTGGAAAAAGACTTCACACATCACGTTCAAGAAACGATCAGGTTGCACTTGATCTAAGACTTTATCTGCGTGACGAGATAGCGGAAATAAGATCTATTGTGCATAAGCTTTGTGAAGTCCTTATCACTCTGGCGGAGAAGAATACTGAAACAGTAATGCCGGGATATACTCATCTTCAAAGAGCACAGCCAGTAACTTTTGCACATCATCTTATGGCATATGTGCAGATGTTTATTCGTGATATTGACAGACTGGACGATACAGCTAAGCGTATGAATGTTTGTCCGCTGGGCAGTGGTGCACTTGCAGGAACTACATATAATATTGACCGCACCATGACCGCAGAACTTTTGGGATTTGACGCTCCTATGGCAAACAGCCTTGACGGCGTTTCCGATAGAGATTATTGCATAGAGCTTGCAAATACTCTTTCTATTATAATGATGCATTTGTCAAGATTTTCAGAAGAAGTCGTTCTTTGGTGTTCATGGGAATTTAAATTTATTGAACTTGATGATGCCTATGCTACAGGTTCTTCTATAATGCCGCAGAAGAAAAATCCGGATATTACAGAGCTTATTCGTGGCAAGACAGCAAGAGTTTACGGCGATTTGAATACTTTGCTTACTATGATGAAGGGACTTCCGCTTGCGTACAATAAGGATATGCAGGAGGATAAGGAAGCTATTTTCGATGCAGTTGATACAGTAAAGCTTTGTGTTAATACATTTATACCAATGATGGAAACACTCACGGTAAATGCTGAAAATATGAGAGCTGCTGCTGCAAAGGGATTTATTAATGCCACAGATTGTGCGGACTATCTTGTTAAAAAGGGAATGCCTTTCCGTGATGCTTATAAGATTTCCGGAACACTTGTTGCAGAGTGCATTTCAAAGGGACTTACACTTGAAACACTGCCGATTGAAGAATATAAGAAAATGACTGAGCTTTTTGATGAAGATGTATATGAAGCTATCAGCCTTGAAACTTGCGTAAAGGGCAGACTTTCACAGGGAGGTCCATCTCCAAAGGCAGTGTCTGTTCAGATAGAACTTGCTAAAAAACAATTGGAAGAGTGATCAAATGCTGAAAAGACAGTTTAAATTTATAGTGTGTCTTTGCCTTATAGCAGTGTTTGTGTGGATATTGGGCGAAGTATTGATCGCTTTGGTGCTGGATCTAAGCCCTATAATTTCGTGGATATGGGCAGCAATAATGCTTATAGGTACTTGTGCATTCAGCGTATGGAAATGTCCAAGAGAATAAAGAGGAGAATGTAAGATGGCAGTAAATGTTTTTATTGACGGTCAGGAAGGAACTACCGGTCTGCGTATACTTGAACGTTTCGTAGGCAGAGATGATATAAATATTTTGAGAATAGATCCTGAGCTGAGAAAGGATCCTGATGAACGCAGAAAGCTTATACAGGCGAGTGATTTTACAATTCTTTGCTTGCCTGATGCCGCTTCAAGAGAAGCTGTAGAATTGGCAGGCGATGCATCGGTGCGTATAATAGATGCCTCTACAGCTCATAGAACAAATCCGCAGTGGGCATATGGCTTTCCGGAATTATCTTCGGAACATCGCAGTAAGATAGAAACTTCATCAAGAGTTGCAGTGCCTGGATGTTATGCAAGCGGATTTAATGCACTTGCATACCCAATGATAAAAAGCGGTCTTATGCCAAAGGATTATCCTGTGCAGTGTTTTGCTGTATCAGGTTACAGCGGCGGCGGTAAAAAAATGATCGCTGAGGTGGAATCACCTGATAGTGCAGCGGAAGTTCATAGTCCAAGATTTTACGGACTTGCTAACAATCATAAACATTTGCCGGAAATGCAAGCCATATCCGGTCTTACTGTAAAGCCTATGTTTACACCTATAGTTGATGATTATTACAATGGCATGGTCGTATGTATTCCAATGCAGTCAAGCATTGCAGGAAAAGCTGTTTCACCTAAGGAAATTCATGAAATGTTCAGTGAACATTACAAAGACTGCAATTTTGTAAAAGTTATGCCGCTGATTGAAGGCGATGAACTTACTAAGCTGAAAATCAGTTCTAATGATCTGCGTGATACAAATATGATGGAAATATTTGTATGTGGCAGTGAAGGACAGGTGCTTCTTTGTGCAAGACTTGATAATCTTGGAAAGGGTGCATCCGGTGCTGCTGTTCAGTGCCTTAATATTATGATGGGTGTTTCTGAAACGACCGGTCTTTTGTAATTCCAGAAAGGAAAAGCGTTATGAAAGATATAAAAAAAATAAACTATGATGGTTATAAATATATTGACGGCGGTGTATGTGCTGCAAAGGGATTTCGTGCCAATGGACTTTACAGCGGTATAAAAGAAAATCCTTCTAAAAAGTTTGACTTATGTCTGGTAGTATCAGATGTACTTTGCAGTGCTGCTGGCGTGTTTACTCAAAATAAAGTTCAAGCTGCACCTGTGACAGTTTCTAAAAAACACTTGGAAATCACGGGGGGCAAGGCAAAAGGCTTTATTTTAAATTCAAAAAATGCAAATGCCTGCAATCCTGACGGCATAGAAAAATCTGAAAAGATGTGTGCTTTAGCCGCAGAAAAACTTTGTGTTCCAGCGGAACAGATACTTATTGCCCAGACTGGAGTTATTGGTCAGACAATGCCTATAAAGCCTATTGAGGATAATATAGATTCTCTTGTATATGGTCTTTCTTATGATGGAAATGAAAAAGCCGCAGTAGCTATTATGACTACTGATACAGTTAAAAAGGAAGTTGCTGTAGAATTTACAATAGGCGGAAAAATTTGTCACTTAGGCGGTATGGGCAAGGGCAGCGGTATGATATGTCCAAATATGGCAACTACTCTTAATGTGATAACTACAGATTGTGCGGTATCTTCTGAAATGCTTAAGAAAGCACTTAGCGATGTTGTAAAGGTCACATATAATTGTCTTTATGTTGACGGCGATCAGTCTACTAATGATACTTGTGCTGTTATGGCGAATGGTCTTTGCGGAAATGATATTATCACCGAAGAGAATGAGGATTTTGCAGTATTCAAGCAGGCATTATATATTGTAATGTCAAATATTACAAAGATGCTTGCAAAAGATGGAGAGGGAGCTACAAAGCTTCTTGAATGCAATGTAAACGGTGCTAAGACTAAAAAGGACGCTTTGGCTATTGCCAAGAGTGTAATTGCATCTGACCTGCTGAAGTGTGCAATGTTTGGCGAAGATGCAAATGTTGGACGTATAGCTTGTGCAATTGGTTATGCTGATGCTGATTTTGATATTACAAAGTTTTCTGTAGAGCTTGAATCCGGAAAAGGCAGTGTGAAGTTTTTTGAAAATGGTGCAATTCTGCCGTTTTCAGAAGAAGAAGCAAGTGTTATGCTCAGTGATGATGAGATAAAGATAAATGTTTTTCTTGCAGACGGTGAAGCAAAAGCAACTGCATGGGGTTGTGATCTCACATATGAGTATGTAAAAATCAATGGCGATTATCGTACCTGAAAAGAGGAAATAGAAAATGGGAGAAGTAAATAATAGCGTTCGTGCACAGGTGCTTGTTGATGCACTGCCGCACATTCAGAAATATAATAATAAGATAGTTGTTGTAAAATATGGCGGCAATGCCATGACAAATGAAGTGCTGAAGCAGGCTGTTATGAATGATATAGTGCTTTTGTCACTTGTGGGAATAAAAGTTGTACTTGTACATGGCGGCGGTCCAGAAATAAACGATATGCTCAAAAGACTTAATATTGAAAGCAAGTTTATCGGTGGACTAAGATATACAGATGCAGAAACTGTAGAAGTTGTAAAAATGGTGCTTGCCGGAAAGGTCAACAAGGAACTCGTCAGCCTTCTTGGCAGAAGTCAAGGAAATGCACTTGGTCTTTGCGGTACAGACGGCGGAATGCTTCTTGCAAAGCGTAAAGAAGGTGCAAACGGTGAAGATCTTGGCTTTGTAGGTGATATTGTAAAGGTAAATGAAAAGCCGATCCTTGATGCACTTAACTGCGGTTATATTCCTGTTATAGCAACAGTTGCAATCGATAAGTCAGGTCAAACTTATAATATAAATGCAGATACAGCTGCTGCAAGAATTGCAGCACAGCTTGGTGCAGAGAATCTTATTCTTATGACAGATATAGCAGGACTTCTTCGTGATAAGAATGACCCGTCAACACTTATTCCGTTTGTAAATGTCAGCGAAGTTCCGTTCTTCAAGAGAAAAGGTATCATTTCTGGCGGTATGATTCCAAAAATCGACTGCTGTGTTGAAGCAGTTCGCCGTGGAGTTAAGAAAACAGCTATCATTGATGGAAGAGTGCCACATTCAATTTTGATTGAAACACTTACAAATGATGGCATAGGAACTCAGTTCCGTTAAATTTCGTTAAATATTGAGAATAGGTTATGGGAAAACAACGCTGTCCGCAGTGTGGAAATAAGTTTGACTTTGAACTTAGTGGCTGGATTTGTCCTGAGTGTGGACTTGTCATTCTTGGAAGCACGGAGAAAAAGGTATTTCAACAGGAAGAACTTCGCAAAAAGGCTGAAACCAATAAAAGAAACAATAAAAAATATGGCTTTAAGTATTATTTAAAGAAAAAATTTTTTACAATGCTTGTCAGCGTATTGTTAATTTTTGTTATAACGCTCGGGATCGGCATTTCTGTGAAAGTCCCGGATCTTGTGAGTAAGCAGAAAAATATTGAAAAAGATGCTTTAATTACATCCGCATCGGCAGAAATGGGGGAGCTTATTTCTATAGCTCCATATACTCTTGAGTTTACACAGGCATTTGTGCCTGATTGGGACATACTTCCTGAGCTTAACAGCATAAATTATCTTGCAGTTGATTTTGTTACTGCCGGAAAGAATCAGGAAAATGTTTTAAGTAATTTAAGTGATATTGCATGGGTTTGTCTTCATGATATAGAAGCGGATTCGTATCTTGCACCGCAAAGTGCATATCAGCTTACGGGAAGTGATGAAAATCAAACGGCACTGTATCACATGAATGTGACAAGTGAGCTTGATAAAAAAGAAGGTACACTGATTTTTATGGTACAGTCGCCTGATAGAGAATATGAGCTGTGTATCTTTGCCGGAAGCGAAGCTGATGGATATGGACGATATGATGTTTCGATCAATGAGCAGTACACTATTCCGATCAAGCTTACAGAGCAGAGGGCGGTGAACGGTTCATGAAGCAAGGCATAAAAAAATCACAACGCATATTTATATGGATAATTGGCATACTGTTTGTTTTAGAAATTATTGTATTATTTTTTGTATCTGAGTGGGAAGGCAGCTTGAAAAGGGAAGAGCCTAAGCTGCATATTGAATCTGCACAGTGGATACCTCCGGATGAAAATATAAAAAATGATTTTGGAGAAATTTTTGTTTCTATAAAGAATCGCAGCGTAAAACCCAAGTGCAATATTCCAAATTTGTTATTTATGAACAGTGATGATCAGAATGCATTTGGAGAAACGCTGATGCCAAATAGATATTATGATAGTCTTAGTGCGGAAGGTGCTGTAGATTACAGCAGCAGTGAGATGATACCTCCAGGTGCAACAGTTGATGTGCATTATCGTCTGACGGAACAGGATGCACGTGAGCTTGATGCGATGATCCGTGCAAATGATACAGTATATGTGCGTTTGTCAGGGTACATATCAGAGAATAAAACTTATTACAAGCTGCAAATGCAGCAGGAGGAGGAAAAATAAATGGTAACACAGGAAAAACAAAATAATTTTGTTATGGGAACATATGGTCGTTTTCCAGTGGCTCTTGAAGCTGGTTCAAATGAAAATTGCACTGATGAAACTGGCAAGAGTTATATTGATTTTGGAAGCGGTATAGGAACATCTTCCCTTGGTTACTGCAATGAAGTATGGGCAGATGCTGTATGCAATCAGGCAAGAACTCTTCAGCATACATCAAATCTTTACTATACTAAAGTTCAGGCTGATTATGCAGAGGCTCTTTGTAAAACTACAGGCTACAGCAAGATTTTCTTCTGCAACAGCGGTGCGGAGTCAAATGAATGTGCCATTAAGCTTGCAAGAAAATATAGTTTTGATAAATACGGTAAGGGTCGTAATAATATTATAACATTGATAAATTCTTTCCATGGCAGGACTATGTGTACACTTTCCGCAACAGGACAGGAAGTCTTTCATAACTATTTCTTCCCGTTTGTAGAAGGTTTCCGTTATGCAGAGGCAAATAATATAGATGATATTAAATCAAAAATAGATGATACAGTCTGTGCTGTTATGATAGAATATATACAGGGTGAAGGCGGAGTTAACGCTCTTGACAAGGCATTTGTTGACGCTGTTTATGAGATATGTGCCGAGAAAGATATTCTTGTAATAGCAGATGAAGTACAGACAGGTGTTGGCAGAACAGGTACATTTCTTGCAGGTGAGCAGTTTGGTCACAAGGCTGATGTCACTACACTTGCAAAGGGTATTGCAGGCGGATTGCCTATGGGTGCTTGTCTTGCCAATGAAAAATGTGCCAATGTTCTTGATAAGGGTGCTCATGGCTCAACATTTGGCGGCAACCCTGTATGCTGTGCAGGTGCTTCGGCAGTGCTTAAAACAGTAACAGGTGATGGATTCCTTGAAGAAGTAAATAAAAAGGCTGCATATTTTCGTGAAAAGCTTAAAACCGTGAACGGTGTTAAATCCATCAGCGGCATTGGACTTATGATAGGGATTGAATTTGACAATATGGAAGCAATTGATATTGCTAATGCAGCCCTTGAAAAAGGATTGCTTGTTCTTACAGCAAAGGGCAATAAAGTTCGCCTTTTACCGCCGCTTACTATTACATATGATGAGATTGACAGGGGCATTGATATTCTTAAGGGTATATTAAAATAAAATAGGATTAATAAAATAGGATTTTGGAGGATGAAATATGTTTTGTGGACATTGTGGAAAAAACAATAGTGATGAAAGTAAAGTTTGTTCAAATTGCGGTTCACCACTGAAGAAACCTGTTAATGTGGGTGCAGTGTATAGCGGAGGATTAGCTTCAGAAAATTCAGCGTATAATTCATATACAGTTAATTCTAATGTTAATAATACAGCATATACAACGCCAGTAAATAATGCAGTAAGCCGTTCAGCTATTTTGCTTACTACAAACAGAGCATGGTGGAAAATGCTCCTGTTGGGACTTGTGACTCTTGGCATATATCCTTTGATTGCAGAGGAGCTTATGGTTCATGATTTGAATCTGGCAGCAAGTCGCAGTGATGGCAAGCGTACATTTAGTCCTATGCTAGCTTCGTTCCTTGGAGCTATAACTTTGTTTGTATTCTATTTTGTATGGAATCACCAATATGCAAACCGTCTTGGTAATGAACTTCGCAGAAGAGGCATAAATTATAAAATAAGTGCTTTTCATTTTTGGATTTTTGGAATACTATTGTCTTTCACAATTGTTTGTCCTTTTATTTATTTGCATAAGCAGATTAAATCAACAAATCTTATAAATGAAAATTTCAACCGTATGGGTATGTAATTTACATAAGAACTTTTATAAATTCTAAGAAAAGGAGAAATAATCAGAAATGAAAAATTTACTAAAAATGCTCGATTTGAGCAAAGAAGAGATCATAGAGATCCTTGATTTAGCAGACCAGCTGAAATATGAACTGAAACATGGGATTCCTCATCCGCATCTTCAGGGAAAAACATTGGGAATGATTTTCCAAAAGGCATCTACACGTACAAGAGTATCATTTGAAACAGGTATGTATCAACTTGGCGGACAGCCGCTTTTTCTCTCATCACATGATTTACAGATAGGCAGAGGAGAGCCTGTTCAGGATACTGCAAGAGTACTTTCACGTTACCTTGATGGTATAATGATAAGAACATTTGAACAAAAGGAAGTAGAAGACCTGGCAGAATACGGCAGCATTCCGATCATTAACGGTTTGACAGATTTCTGTCACCCTTGTCAGATCCTTGCTGACCTTATGACTATACGTGAATTCAAAAGCACATTTGACGGATTGAAGGTATGTTATATTGGCGATGGAAATAATATGGCAAATTCTCTTATTGTAGGCTGTTTGAAAGTGGGTATGTCATTCAGTATCGCTTGTCCTGATGATTATCAGCCTGACGCAGAAGTTTTGGATTTTGCAAAGGATTATGATTGCTTCCAGATGGTAAATGATCCCATGGAAGCTGCAAAGAATGCGGATGTAGTTATTACTGACGTATGGGCATCTATGGGTCAGGAAGATGAAGCAGAGAAGCGTAGAATTGCATTTAAGGGTTATCAGATAAATGATGATGTTATGTCTGTAGCCAATAAAGACGCAATAGTTCTGCATTGTCTGCCTGCACATCGTGAAGAAGAGATCACAACAAATGTATTTGAATCTCACGCTAATGAGATTTTTGAAGAAGCAGAGAATAGACTTCATGCACAAAAAGCTGTTATGGTTAAGCTTATGAAATAATTAAAACGAGCTGTCGCCAGCTCGATCGCTCTAAAGCCTCCCTTGAAAAGGGAGGGTAACTGCCATTGGCGGTGGAGAGATTGATAATTAAAACAACAAAAAGGCTGTTGCAACTCAAATATCTGCAACAGCCTCTTTTAATATTATTATTGATTTGAAGAGATTTACAACATTTTGAATGTGAAAAGTCTGCTTGTTTGTAAGACGTAATTTGAAGAAGGAGGAACAAATGTGAAAAGAATTATATTTAATATTACAATGGCATTATCTGTTGGGATATTTGTTTTATTTACAGGCTGTGAGAAAAAATCTACAGTTGTTATAAGAAACAATTTTCCGCAAAGATTTATTGATGTAAAGGGCGAACTTATGAGCAATGCTGAATTTAATATCCATGAAGCAATTATTGATAAGATTGAAGGTGATTCAGTACAGATTCATTTAAAAGGACAAGTGGAAGACCGAAATTTATTATCAGAGCTGATGTTGACCGGTTATGAATTAGATTATAAAGTGTATGACAGTAGTGGAAAAGAAGTAAAACATGATTCGCCGGATAAGGAACATATAATTAAATTCAGATGTAATTTGCAAGGAGAAATTGATAGTATCGCTATAGTATATTTAGGTAGCGAACCGGATTCTTACACTGTAGAATTTTTAGAATCAAACTATGAACGTGTATTTGAAAATAATTAAAATTTGAGCCAAGGTTAAAGATATTTATATTTGTATTCTGTTTTCGATTTCTTTTATAATATCGCTCATATTCACATCAAGGGCAAGAGATATTCTATATAGAGTTTCAAGAGTAGGTTTTCTCTGACCACGTTCAATAGCACTAAGATGAGTTCTGCCAATATTGGCAAGACCGCTTAAAACTTCTTGTGATATAGATTTATCATTACGAAATTTTGCAATAACTTCGCCTACAATAATAGGGTCTAACATTTGTTCGTTCATTTAATATCACCTCAATAATATGATACTATTTGATAAGAAAAAATATGACTACATATGTAGACGGATGAATACATATGTGATATAATATATTTGAGGTGAAAGATATTTACAAGAAAGCATATTACATGTTATTTAATCGGAATCAGTGACATAATAGAGTATATAAAAAAGATTATTGACAGCATCGAAGATGAGCGATTAAAGGAAGCATTTATGGAAATACTATCATATATGATTAAATCGCAGTGTGACGCAGAGGAGATAATAATAAGTAGTGAAGACGAAATATGATAGTATATGTATAAAACTGACATAAAATGCAAGATGTGCAGAAAACAAACTATAAAAAAGATAGAAACTGGAAAAAGGTGTTGACAAGTGTGATTAGATGTGCTATAATAATAAAGCTGTCGGGAGAGAGCGAGAGAATAAATGAGAAAAGAAAAGAACGAAGGTAAGAGAACGGGGAGTTCCACGGGGTTTAAATCTATTCACAATTTATTTACTTGACAAAATCCTGAAAATGTGATATAATGAATGAGTTGTCGCTCAGATGATATCACAAAAGATAATGACAGCGAACAACGATAAGAGGTATCTTGAAAATTGAACAATGTACTACAAGAAAAAAAGCGAAGAAAAATGAAGCCCTTGAAACTGTTTGGGGACGAGCTTAAGAGCTTAAACCGAACAGACTTTGAGAAGTCAGAAAAGACTAAAAAATCGTACGAAACTGAAAAAAAGGTAATTGCGAGCGAAAGTTTGTGATGCTTTGGATCGATATAAGCATTCACGAAAGTGAATGAATATATACAACTTTTTAAAGAGTTTGATCCTGGCTCAGGACGAACGCTGGCGGCACGCTTAACACATGCAAGTCGAACGGAGGTATTTGCTTCGGTAAATATCTTAGTGGCGGACGGGTGAGTAACACGTGAGGAACCTGCCTCTGAGTGTGGGATAGCTTCTGGAAACGGATGGTAATACCGCATAACATTATTGAGTCGCATGGCTTAATAATCAAAGATTTATTGCTCAGAGATGGCCTCGCGTCTGATTAGATAGTTGGTGAGGTAACGGCTCACCAAGTCGACGATCAGTAGCCGGACTGAGAGGTTGGACGGCCACATTGGGACTGAGACACGGCCCAGACTCCTACGGGAGGCAGCAGTGGGGAATATTGCACAATGGGGGGAACCCTGATGCAGCGATGCCGCGTGGAGGAAGAAGGTTTTCGGATTGTAAACTCCTGTCGTAAGGGACGATAATGACGGTACCTTACAAGAAAGCTCCGGCTAACTACGTGCCAGCAGCCGCGGTAATACGTAGGGAGCGAGCGTTGTCCGGAATTACTGGGTGTAAAGGGAGCGTAGGCGGGGCGGCAAGTCAGATGTGAAATATACGTGCTCAACATGTAGACTGCATTTGAAACTGTCGTTCTTGAGTGAGGTAGAGGTAAGCGGAATTCCTGGTGTAGCGGTGAAATGCGTAGAGATCAGGAGGAACATCGGTGGCGAAGGCGGCTTACTGGGCCTTTACTGACGCTGAGGCTCGAAAGCGTGGGGAGCAAACAGGATTAGATACCCTGGTAGTCCACGCTGTAAACGATGATTACTAGGTGTGGGGGGACTGACCCCTTCCGTGCCGCAGTTAACACAATAAGTAATCCACCTGGGGAGTACGGCCGCAAGGTTGAAACTCAAAGGAATTGACGGGGGCCCGCACAAGCAGTGGAGTATGTGGTTTAATTCGAAGCAACGCGAAGAACCTTACCAGGTCTTGACATCGAGTGACGAACTAAGAGATTAGTTTTCCCTTCGGGGCACGAAGACAGGTGGTGCATGGTTGTCGTCAGCTCGTGTCGTGAGATGTTGGGTTAAG
>CANOIR010000005.1 GCA_947566125.1 uncultured Ruminococcus sp.
ATACCCTTCTTGCGTCAAAGAAGCCCTCTGCTCCAACTATATCGTTTATATCCAAATATGAACATCCGTTTATAGTTACATACATTTGCCTCCAGCCTTTTGACATAAGAGAAAATTTAAGTTTCATAGATTTTACAGGGTCATCAAGATATTGCCGGTCAAATGCAATTTGTTTATGTCTTACGATAAGCAAATCTTCTGCATTATGATTTTCAAGATTGTATTTGTCATAATTACCGTCAATATCCTGCATATGAAAGTGGCTGATTATACCGTTTGTATTTATAGAATGTCCATAGTTTATCATTTGATTTTGATTAAATATAATGGTTGCCGGATTATCATGCGGAAGAAGAGTTATTCTGTTCGGACCTTTTATATAGGGATAAGTTTGATATAGCTTATATCCTAAATTTACTACGCTGTCCCACATTGAACGGTGTTCATTGACATATATGTAATTGCATGAAGAGCTGTCCTTATCCCATTGAATGGGATAAGGAAAATCATAATAAGACGACATCAGTTTATCAAGTGACATATTTGAATGAAGACCGGGTATCATTTGGTTGTTTAATAGAAGTGATGTATAGCCACGGGAGCGTATAGTTATTACAGAAACGCCGTTTTCTATTTTGTAATCAGAACTGTCTATTAAACCTATGTGAATAATGGAGCGGTTTACGGAAAGCTGTATTCTGTAAAATACTGACTTTAAGTCAATAGCATTTTCCTCGTCTATTACTGTAACCGAAAGCTCTGTATACGGTGTATATTTATCCTTTTTAAATACAAATTGCTTTATGGTGCTAAGATTATAGAAATCACTTCCTGTTGTCTGTAATGTAATAGAAATATTGTTATTCTCCAGTG
The DNA here is from genome assembly GCA_947566125.1 of uncultured Ruminococcus sp. Taxonomy (GTDB): domain Bacteria; phylum Bacillota; class Clostridia; order Oscillospirales; family Ruminococcaceae; genus Ruminococcus_C. Next base: position 874 of record CANOIR010000005.1, read on the forward strand.
ATACTCACCTCTTGTTCTGAATTTGATAATGAATTTGAATCTGATAAATCAGGTGCAGTTTCTGATAAAAGCTCAATGCTTATATTTATATAAGGTTCACTGCCCTGTTCTTTAGCTGTATATTTAATCAGTCTGCACTCTGAAAAGTGCATCTGCTGTAAATTAAAAGTAAAAGAAGTATTATTGCTGATATACTCTTCAAGTTTTAAAATGAGAGCAGATGGGTCTTTATCTTTTACCCATATACCTTCAAGTGAAATCCGTCTGTATCTCAGCGAACAGTTTGTTATGAGATTTTTGCCATTCACCGAGCTTTGCTCAGCAAATATACGCTGCCCCAAAATTTGCCAGCTGTTTATGTAGAATATTATCTCATCCAGTTCTAATTTAATATCTGATGCAGAAGGCATAAAAAAGCTCCCTTCCGATATGTTTGATATATTCATATTTCCTCCTTCTGCGAAACTGTATAGACTCCTTTTATGTTAAATTTTATTTCAAGTGTGTGTATACCTTCTGATGTTTTATCAATGCTGTTGTTTTCAGTAAAACCTGCTATAGAAAACTTCATATCAGCCATAATCGGCAAAACATATGTGCAGGCAATACGTCTTAATTCTGAAACACCGTATTTAAAGGGAACAATTATTTTAAATGAAACTACAGCAGTCAAAGGGTATATCATTTTGTTTTTTTCTGCTTGTACCATATCTGTATTTATGCTGCATAGATCTATAATAATAAATCTTTTGCAAGTTGGTTTTGGAAGACAGCTGTGTGCCATTCTTATTTCATATGGACAAACTTCTTTTAATGCTGATTCTATTTTTGAAAGTATAGTATTTGTCAAGTTTAAGCACCGCCTTTTGTGCTTATCATAATGAATTTATCATCAATAAGATATTTACTGCAAAGACTCAAATAATAGTCTGCAAAATAAGCAGCAGATTTTCTAATATTATCTGTATCTTTATTGAGAATAACACTTCCCTCTTCACTGCATACAGCAGTATCACCAGCACAGTTTGCATTTGTATACATAAGAACAGCAAGAGCTGCTGCGTATAAAATTACGCAATCCGGAGGTTCTTCTTTGAATTCCGGACGAATTTTATTTTCCGTTTCACTTATACTGGATTTTATATAAGTGATATATGGCGTAGCGTCTTTTTTCTGGAAAAGTTTAAGAAAAGCTGCTTTTACTTTTTCAAAGTTCATAAAGTGTCCGCCTCCTTATCTTGTAAAGAAAGACGAGATGTTCTCTTCTCCTTCATTCCTCTTATTTTTCTGAATGAAGAGAAGCTGAGAAACAGGTTCATTTTTCTGCATAGACAGCAGTTCGTCTTTAAAATCGAGAAGTTCTCTAAGATCCATTTTAGAGGCTATTCTGGAAAAAGCTTTTCCTATAATGCCGCCATTTGCAAACTGCATCTGCATTACCTCACGTCTTGTTCTTTCTTCAACTTCAGAAAGTATATTCTTATAAAATTCAATCTGTTTGCTGATTTCCAAAGATTTATTGTCAAGGTTATCTTCATTGTAATGCTTAGTTACGCCTGCATTTCTTTGAGCCGGAACAGCAACAAAGCTCCATTCATATGCATCTGTTATCTGCGACAATATCGTATGACATATTTTTCCATTGTACTCTTCACCGTTTATATGAGTGCATGGAGAAATTCTTGTGTCTTTTCCGCAAATGCTGCAAATCTTGGAGCCTGCACTGACTGATACACTCACTTCTTTTTTTATGCCTGCATCAATTTCACGTATAAGATCACTGTTTCCATCTGTTTTGACCATATATGCATAAGCAAAAAGCGATGTATATGCTTCTCCAGCTTCTGTAATATTTCCTTCTTCAGTTATAATTTCAGTCTGAAATATTCTTGCACTTTGCTTTTCGCCCGATGGATTGTGGTCAAAAATGCCTGTCTTTCCAATGAATAATTCTTTCATTTCTTCCAGTGCGTCAAGAGAAAATCTCTCACCATCACGGTCAATTTCATTGTCACACAGCCTTACTCTAAATATGTACACCTCATCCGCCGTAAGTTCACGGCGGGTAAAGGTGTTTAGCTGTGTGAGCATTTCAGGGGTAATATCCATAAAATGCTCCTCCTTTTTTAAGCCTTGGTCAAAATATGTACAGCATCTGTCATAATAGTACGGAATCCTGTCTGAATTGAAATAGTAATAGTAGAGAGCTGATTGTCTATGATCTTGTCTGTTTCCATTATCAGATCAGTGCCGGTCACCATTTCCAGAGCAAAATCCTTGTCGATGCCGATAATAGTCTTATCATCAAGCTGGGCTGTTTTCAAAATTATTGCACCAAATGGAAGCATAGCTTCACCCGGATTTTCAGAAGAGCTTTCAAGCATCTGATCCATAGTAAGAATATTAGCAAGTACAGCCGGAGATGCAAGGACTGTATTAAGATTAAAGTCCTTAAATTTGCCGCAAAGATTAGCCAAGTCGCTGTATGTAAAATTAGAGCCGGATGCGGAAGTAGATGAACCGGAATTTGTTTTCAATACATTTACAGCAGCCTTTACAATGGCATTGCCAAGCTTTACGCCAACGCTTCTAAGCATAACAGCAAGAACATCAAGTCGCTGTTTTCGTATAGCTTCATAAGAAATATGAATAGCACGTGCATATTTATTAAGTACAAGAGGTGATGCCTGTTCAGTTATTTCTGTAATAGGAAGAGCATTTTTCTGAGAAGTTGTAGTATCATATGAAGCATTGTCATTTATAGCACAGCCAAGATACTGAGATGAACTGCAAATAGTATGAACTGCTGATATATCTGACATAGCAGAACTGTCAATTCCCTGTTTGATTGCTCTGCGAATAAATTCCGGGAAAAGCACAGCACTTTCGGTTGATGTAAAGAACTTTTCTACACGGTCACATTCTGAACCACTTATGCGTATATCAAAACGCTTCAGCTGACGTTCATATGCGTCAAGCTTAGCGAGTGGTGTATCTGCGTACTGATTTGATGGGTCAAGAGCTTCCAAAGCTTCAGTAAAGCTTTTATCTGACAGATGATAAAGACCCTTTTCAAGACGAACATTATTATACATAAAAAAATCTCCTTTTTAATATTTAAATATTTTGATATAATTAAACGTTTTTATTTTTAGTTTTGATCATTATCTGATGATCCTTCTTCAATTCTATTTTCGATTTCCAAAGCTTGAGCATTTTTCAGTCTTGCATCAGCAAGTTCTGTTTCATCCTGCAAGCTTATATTGCTCCACAGAACCTCTACTTCAGCATCAGAACCTTGGAGTCCAAGGAATACTTTGCCTATTTTTGTAAGTACAGGTGTAAGCAGCCGTCTGTAATATTCAAGCTCGGATGTAAGAATATCTGCCTGCTGGCTGCTCATTCTTTCTGTACTGCTCCAGTTGAGTCCCAGCAGAAATGGAGGAATAGACAGCTTTGCAATGATTTGTTCAAGCAGCTGTCTTACAGGAACTTCTGTAGACATAAGTTGATTTTCTGCACCGATTACTTTTATTTCAACATCTCCTGCACAGATAAAATCTCTCACTTCACCATTTGACGCAGCAGCCATGCCGTCACTCCATTCCCTTGCAATAGCAGCAGCACGTTCACCGGCATATGCACGGTCGGAAGGGTCATTTCCGGGTTTATATATTACAGCGTAGCGGACATTTCCGGAACGCTCATAATTTTGTCCAATGCATTCATAAATTCTCAGCAGTATATCTGATAATGACGGTAAACCACGAAGAAGAGATGTTCCATATATTTCTCCGGCAGCAGGTGATAGTGCTGTAAATAGTATTCTTTCAGGATGTGGCAGAGGTATTAGTTCATCGCTGTTTTCATTTTTAGGATAGAAAAATTGACAGCTGCCCGGAACTTTACCTGCACGTACTATGATTTCTGAAGGTTCAGCACAAATGAGAGCTGAAAGGCTTTTTGTTTTAGGGTCAATGCACATTTCGCCAAGACCGTTTCCATATGTTATCATACTGTCGAGATACACATCAGCAAATGATTGAAGTGAACTCATTGTATGACCTACCGGAATATTTTTAGCAAAATAATCAAGGCGTTTTTGAAATGTTTTATCACTGCATTTAAGTTCAAAGCTTCCTGTAAGACGAACTATCTTTTGAATGGCAGCGTCCAGTATAGGCACGGCTTGTCTAAGGCTTCTATATAGTCTTATTTCATAGCTGTTGTCATTGCAGTTAAAATCATGACTTTTGCATTGTCTTGGAGCAGAATATAAGAGTTGTTGATTTTTTTGTTTTTCAGGCGGATTTCTTTTGCGAAATAAACTCATTTTATAATATGTGTCCTTTCTTTTTTATTTTCTTCTTGCACTATAAGCAAAGAAGCCGCTCATTTTATCACCTGCAATTTTTGCCATTACGAAATATCGCATATCGTCCATTGCATGGTCATTTTCTTTTTTAGGAGCGTCACTGTATGAACCTTCGTCCCAACAGTAGAGAGAAAATTCTCTGATAATATCATGACATGATGGAGAGATCATAATTTTCCCAGAAGTAATAGCCTCACTTGTCCGCTGTATTCCCACAAGAACACGATTGTCAGCCCTTAGAACTTTAAACCTTCCGTGTCTTTCGATACAAGCTATCATACTTGCAGCAGATGGGTCTATTATAATGGTTTTAATGGGAAATTCACCTGCCAAGTTGCAAAGTTCCCTGTAATGCTCTTCATCAGTACGTGAAAGGCCTTCTTTTCTGGCGTCATAATAATATTCTTTTAGTCTGTACCATACATCGCCGCATTTACCCCACAAACCAAAGGAGGAGGGATTAACAGTGCCATAGTCGCAAGAAATGCAGTATTCAGTACAATCATCTACAGGCTCAGCAATATGCTTGTTTCTTTTGAACATTGGATAAACAAGGCCGTCTGTTCTTGTCCATTTTCCAAGAACGAATCTTTCATAGAACACACCTGAATAAAGACGTTCATATCTTTTGCGAATATCATCAGTTAGTGAAGGATTGTCATTCATTGTAAAGTGAAGATAGAGGGCATTTTTTTCATCTTTTTTGCATATCCATTCACGATAAAACCAGTGAGCAGGATTTTCAGGGTTACAGTTAAACCAGAGTTTAGAACCTGTAACAGAACATCTTGCTATAGCCTGTTCTACAAATGAACGTGGCATAAGTGCGACTTCATCAAGCAAAACGCCGGACAGTGTCATACCCTGTATCAAAGAAGCACTGCCTTCGTCTTTTCCGCCAAAGAAATAGAATCTATTACAGCCAATTCCATCTAATGAAATATCGACATAATTAGCACTTGGCTTTTCAATACAGTTAAATCCAAGACTTTTGACAGTACGTATAAGCGGTACAACAACATTTCTTTTAAGAGAAGTAATAGTTTTTCCGCATATTGCAAAATCGGCTCCATCAAAGCTTGCAGCAGCCCAAAGCACGAAACCAAGCGACATACAAAGTGTTTTTCCGCTTCGTACAGCGCCATCGCATATTATAGCGTCAAAATATTTTGTTTCCGGTTCAGCCCACCATTTTAGAGCGGTTTTCTGCTTTTTTGAAAATGGTTTAAATATCATTTTTTTCATCATCTCCTGCAAGTGCATTCAGAAGACTTTTAGCAGCAGATCTTTGATCGGCACTTCCAGCATATTCCATCATTTTTTCAAGTGCTTTCTGCCTGTCGAAAAATTTTACTTCAACGCCGCCGCCTTTTACACGTTTCAATTCAGAAACATTGAATAAGTCCAGCTTCATAAGCATATCTTCAGTAACAGGTTCTTCACTTAGAACCAGAAGAGCAGCATCTCTTGTATCTCCAAAAGCAAGTCTTTCAAGTCCTGACATAACTTGATTTCTTGTTTCGGAAGAAAAAATATTTCTCAATTGAGAAATAAGCTGATTGTACTTTTTCTTTTTCAGTATTTCCATACCCCACTCAAGAGCGTTGCTTCTGCTACATCCTGCCATAACAGCGGCTTCTGATATATTTCCAAGTTTGGCATAGCAACAGCAAAATTTTAATGCGTTTCTGTTATCGTTGATCTGAAAACATCTCCTTTCGGCTTTAGAGTTTGTCCATATTTCTATATGGAAGTTCTGATTTTTATTGTTTTATTTGTTACCTCCTTTCAATAATAGTCCGGTGCATATTGAAACTTGAAGGTTTTTCTTCAAGTTTTGAAAAAATATTTTAGAAAATATTCGAATTTGTATATATGCACATATAAGCTGTAAAGTAAAGCGAATATTTTATGCTTTTTAACTGTGCTGAAAAATGTAAAAATATTGGATTAAAACCGTTGAAACTATTGACAAATTAAATCTTATAAGTTATAATTAAATTATTGTTAAGGATGTGTGATTATAAGATTATGAAAGGAGGATAATTGTGGAACGTAAAATCCATGAAAATATTTTAGATGTAAGAGTAGAAGTACATTGTGGCAAAATTTATTTTCGCCGGAGTGAAGATCATACAGTTAGAATAGTTGCAGCAAATATGATGGATAATAATATAAGGATACATTCTCATAAGAATAGACTTTCTGTAAAATGCATATTACAAACACCGACAGAGATTCAGATATATCTGCCGGAAGTGCTTAATAGTATCGAAGTTATATCCGATAGTGTTCAGCTTAATTTTAATGATATTGAGTTAAATTATGCAGACATTACTTCCGGCGGTGATATTATTATGAAAAATATAATTATAAATAAGGGTTGTAATATTAGTGCAGAAAATTCATTATTAAATATAATTGGCTGTAATATAAGAAGCATGAATGCACAGTTGTTTAACAGCAATCTTGAGTTTAAACTTACGGTGCTTTATGGAAATAATGTAGTATACATAATAAATGGTAATGTTATAGGAACGCTGAAGGGAGCATTAATAGATTATGTAATATCTGCCGGCAGTGGTGTAGATCCTGGTAATGTAATAGTGAATGATCATTTTTTATTAGAATTTCCAGAAAGAAAAAATGTGCAGAATTGTGCATGGCTGCTTTTAGCAGGTTATTTAAATAGTACGGCAAGAATAAAAATCGTAAAACCTAAAACAAGTATATCAGGCATATATTAATTGAAATAATAATAGTAAAAATCCGCTTAAGGAAAAATGGATAATTACAAGGCGTATGTAAAAAGACATCTTGTAAGACATCACATTTACTTTAAAGCGGAATTTTTATATGTTCATGTTAAATTAAAATATGTTGGAATATTATGTAATGGTTCAAATACAACATAAAATAATTTTGTGTATCGCGTGATGTTGTGCAAGATGCTGAAAATCAAAAAAGCGCTTGACAATTTGGTGCTGTTGTGATAAATTTATATTAGCACTCATGAAGTGTGAGTGCTAACACTTGAAAAGTGAATCTGCCAGAATTGGAGGGTAAACAGTGGATGCACGAAAGTTGCGGATACTTACAGCAGTAGTTGACAACTATATAAAAACAGGAGAACCTGTAGGTTCAAAGACAATATCAATGATGCCTGAAATCAAAGTATCAGCGGCAACGGTGCGAAACGATATGGCTGTCTTAGAAGAGCTTGGCTTTTTGGAGCAGCCGCATACGTCAGCGGGCAGAATACCTACATTCAGCGGTTACAGACTTTATATAGAAGAAGTGTTAGGCAAGAGTGAGCTTGACGCAGAAGAGAAGGAACGCCTTGATTCAATGTTAGGCGATGAATCACTTTGTACCGAAGAGTTGCTTTTGCAGAATGCGTCTACAGCACTTGCGGAAATAACAAAGTGTGCTACAGTTGTTTCAAACCTAGCACCGAAATATTCCGTAATATCAAAGGTCGAAGTAATTCCTACAGGCAAAAGGATATATGTTATTTTGCTTATAACATCAAACGGCAAGATAAAAAACAAAGCCTGCCGAATGACATTTGATCTCACAGAAGACCATATGAATTTTCTACAGAAATTTCTTGAGGAAAATCTTGAAGGTGTTTCAATATCAGATTTATCAGAAGAAAGATTGAATCAGCTTATAACAGCTATGGGAACATATATGGTTGCACTTTCGCCGCTTGTAAAGGGCATATGTGAAATGTCACGAGATCTTCAAAAAGACGAAGTTATTGTTGCAGGAGAACAGAATCTGCTTTCTTGCGGAGATCTTGATAAGGGCGAAGTGGTACGTTTTATTTCTCATAAGAATGAACTTGGCGGTTTGCTTGATGACAGCATGAGCGGATTGCAGATAGTGTTTGGTGAGGAAGAAAATCAAAATTTTGCAATAGGCAATTCAAGTATGATTGTTTCTAAATATCAAAAATGCGGAAAGACCGCAGGCTCACTGGGCGTTATAGGTCCGGTAAGACTTGATTATGCAAAAATAATACCTTATATAGATTATTTTACAGAAAAGCTTACCCGATTCCTTTCGGAACAGGGTGATGGAAAGGACGATGACAATGACGGATAAAGAACTTGAAGAGCTTATGAAAGAAAAAGGAAATGCTTCTGCTGATGAAGGCAAGGAAAAGTCAAAATCAAAGGCTAAGGTTAAAGCTTCTAAAGGGAATTCAGATGAAAATGTTTCTGAAGAAGAAGCAGAATTAAATGCTTTAAAAGAAGCTGTTGATAAAGCTGAAAAAGCACTTGAAGAAGCAAAAGATCAGCATCTAAGACTTATGGCAGAGTATCAAAATTACCGCAATCGCACAGCTGAAGAAAAAAAGAAGATTTACGGTGATGCAAAGGTAGATTGCATAAAAGAACTTTTGACAGTAGCAGATACTTTTGACAGAGCAGTGGAAGCGGAATGTTCAGATGAAACTTATAAAAAGGGCGTAGAGCTTACGTATAATCAGCTGAAAAAGTCATTTGAAAAGCTGGGAATAAAAGAGGTTTCTTCTTTGGGAGAAGAATTTGATCCAAATCTTCATAATGCAATAAGACAGATTGAAGACGGCGATTTTGAGGAAAATAAAGTTTGCGAGGTTTATCAAAAAGGATATGTCCTTGGCGACAGACTTATAAGACCAGCAGTTGTTGCTGTTAAGGCATAGACAGACAAAAATTAAAAAAAAGTTTTAGTTTTTGACTGGTTTAAAATAATTAAAATAAAAATATTTATATATAATATAAGAGCATATGCTCTAAACTGAAAGGATGAATTTATTATGGGAAAAATTATTGGTATTGACCTTGGTACAACAAACTCATGTGTAGCAGTTATGGAAGGCGGTAACGCTGTAGTTATCACAAATGCAGAAGGTGCAAGAACTACACCATCAGTTGTAGGCTTTTCCAAGACAGGAGAAAGACTGGTAGGTCAGATTGCAAAGCGTCAGGCAGTAGCAAATCCTGATAAGACAATTTCTTCCATCAAGCGTCACATGGGCGAAGATTATAAAGTAGCTATTGATGATAAAAATTATACACCACAGGAAATCTCAGCTATGATTCTCCAGAAGCTCAAGACGGATGCAGAAGCATATTTGGGTCAGCCTGTAACAGAAGCAGTAATCACAGTTCCTGCATATTTTACAGATGCACAGCGTCAGGCAACAAAGGACGCTGGTCAGATCGCAGGTTTGAATGTTCGCAGAATCATCAATGAGCCTACAGCAGCTGCTCTTTCTTACGGTATTGATAAGGAAGGCGACCAGAAGGTTATGGTATATGACCTTGGCGGCGGTACATTTGATGTGTCTATCATTGAAATGGGCGATGGCGTTCAGCAGGTTCTGGCAACAGCAGGTAATAACCGTCTTGGCGGTGATGACTTTGACCAGAGAATTATTGATTGGATGATCAGTGAATTCAAGGCACAAGAAGGCTTTGATCTTTCTGGTGATAAGATGGCTATGCAAAGACTTAAGGCTGAAGCTGAAAAGGCTAAGATTGAGCTTTCTTCTACAACAACAACAGACATCAGCATCCCGTTCATCGCAGTGGATTCAAACAGCACACCGCTGCATTTGAATATGACTCTTACAGTTGCTAAGTTCAATGAACTTACACGTGATCTTGTAGATGCTACAATGGGTCCGGTTCAGCAGGCACTTGCTGATAGTGGTTTGTCAGCATCAGAACTGAATAAGATCCTTATGGTTGGTGGTTCATCAAGAATCCCTGCTGTTCAGGAAGCAGTTCGTCAGAAGCTTGGCAAAGAGCCTTTCAAGGGTATCAATCCTGATGAATGCGTAGCTCTTGGTGCAGCTCTTCAGGGCGGCGTTCTTGGCGGCGATGTTAAGGATGGTCTGCTGCTTCTGGACGTAACTCCATTGTCTCTTGGTCTTGAAACAATGGGCGGCGTATGCACAAAGATCATTGAGAGAAATACAACTATCCCAACAAAGAAGAGCCAGATCTTCTCAACAGCAGCTGATAATCAGACAGCAGTTGATATTAACGTTCTTCAGGGTGAGCGTGAGTTTGCAAGAGATAACAAGCAGCTCGGAACATTCCGTTTGGATGGTATTGCTCCTGCAAGAAGAGGCGTTCCACAGATCGAAGTAACATTTGATATTGATGCAAACGGCATTGTACACGTATCCGCAAAGGATCTTGGTACAGGCAAGGAGCAGAATATCTCTATTACAGCATCTACAAATATGTCTAAGGAAGATATAGACAAGGCTGTAAAGGACGCTGAAGCTTATGCAGAAGAAGATAAGAAGCGTCGTGATGAAGTTGATACAAAGAATCAGGCAGAAAGTCTTATCGGTCAGTGTGAAAGCACACTTGCAGAGCTTGGCGACAAGATCAATGCAGCTGACAAGAGCGATATCGAAGCTAAGGTAGCAGATCTTAAAAACGCTGTTGCAGGTAATGATACAGCTGACATCAAGGCTAAGTCTGAAGCACTTCAGCAGGCACTGTATGCGATGTCATCAAAGATGTATCAGCAGCAGGGTGGCCCAGATATGAGCAATATGGGCGGTGCAGGTCCTGACATGGGTGCAGGAAATGCAGGCGGTGCAAATGATGATGGTGTTGTAGACGCAGATTTCAAGGAAGTATAAGCGGAACATCCGCATAAATAAGCTATAAAGGCAATCGGGGCGGATAGAAAAATTATTCGTCCCGCATTGTCATGTTAAGGAGTAAGTGGCATGGCAGAGGAAAAAAGAGATTATTATGAAGTCTTGGGGCTGAAAAAGGGTGCGTCCGAAGATGAGATAAAAAAAGCATTCAAAACTATGGCAAGAAAATATCATCCAGATCTTCATCCGGGTGATAAAGAGGCTGAAGAAAAATTCAAGGAAGTAAATGAAGCGTACGGCGTACTTTCAGATCCAGAGAAAAAGTCACGTTATGATCAGTTTGGTCATGCCGGAGTTGACCCCAATTATGGCGGCGGTGGTGCAGGCGGCTATGCTGGTTATGGAGATATAAATGATATATTTGACAGTATTTTTGGCGGCTTTGGCGGCGGATTCGGTGGCTTTGGCGGTGGAAGAACACGTGCTAATCCAAATGCTCCAAAGAGTGGCGACGATACAAAAGTAAGCCTTACCATAGATTTTCTGGAAGCTTGCAAAGGTGTAAAGAAAACTATAAATTTGCAGCATTTAGAAAAATGTTCACAGTGTAATGGAACAGGAGCTGATGCAGGCAGCAAGAAAGTAACTTGTTCAGTTTGTGGCGGCAGTGGTCAGAGAACAGAGAGAAGAAAATCAATTCTTGGAATAATGGAAACAGTAGTCCCCTGCTCAGCTTGTAACGGTACAGGACAGAAAATAGAAAATCCATGCAAGAAGTGCAGTGGTGCCGGAAGATTTAGAACGACAAGCAAAATAGAAATAAACATACCGGCTGGTATAAATGATGGTCAGGTAGTATGTCTTTCTGGTAAGGGCGATGCAGGTCTGAATGGCGGTCCAAATGGGAATGCATATCTTACAGTATTTGTAAGAGAACATGAGATTTTCAAGCGTGACGGCAATGATATTTATTGTGAAGTACCTATTTCTTATACACAGGCAGCACTTGGAGCAGAGATAAAAGTACCTACTATTGATGGCAATGTAGCATATGAAATAGCAGAAGGTACACAGAGCGGCACAAAGTTTAGACTTCGTGGAAAGGGTACGAAGGTTCTGAATCGTGACGCAAGAGGCGACCAGTATGTTACAGTAACAGTTGAAGTTCCAAAGAAACTTTCAAAGAAGCAGAAAGAACTTTTGAAGAAATTTGACGATTCACTTGATGATAAGAATCATACAAGACAAAAAGGCTTTTTTGACAAATTGAAAAATATGTTCGATTGAGCATGAAATTACATTAAAGGAAAAATGTTCCACGTGGAACATTTTTCTTTTTATATTTATGATTGTGCTTCTAGTTGGATTAAATTGATAAGTTGTGAGAACAAGATTTAAGTGCAGTTGTATTTTTCCAGAACGTTTTATTTGCTTGACAGGCAGATTGAAAATGTGTATAATATAGCATATAGAATTATTTTTATTTTAAAATTTAAGTAAAGGTGTGTTTTTTTATGAAAATGAAAAAATTAAAATATGCTGTCGCATTACTTACAGCAGCAGTATTAAATGCAGCTGCTTTTCCGACCACTGCAAGTGCAAGTGATGGAATGAAGGTAGTAGCGATAGGTGACAGTATCACAAATGGTTATTCGATGGACGGTTCGCTTATAGCTTCATATCCACAGCTTGTAAGCAGTTACTATGGTGCAGAGCTTGTTAACTTTGCCGAAGATGGAATGACAAGTGAAGGTCTTCTTGCAAAGCTTTCTGATGCAAATGTGCAGAGTGAGATTGCAAGTGCAGATATTGTACTTGTAACCGTTGGCGGAAATGACATTATGAAGCCGGTTCTTAATAACGAATATGTAGATGCCTCTAAGTACAGCACAATGTCAGAGTTTATTGCGGCAATGAAAGAACAAGGTCAAATGACAATACTTCTTATGCAGAGGTATCTTAATTCTGTAATGCCGGAAGCTATAAAGAATTGCAATGCAAATATGCAGGAAATATCAAGTAAGCTTTCATCTATGACAAGTGGCAAAGTCGTTATTCAGACTGTTTATAATCCAATGGATTTAGATGGTGACAACACTCCGCTTGCGAATAGTGGTTCTATGACCACCCTATGCACAAATGTACATAATTATCTTGAAGGCAGACCGGATAATACTCTTTATCCTGAAGACAGCGGAGTAAATGATATTATAAGAAATCTTACAGGATCTTCAATTGTTGATACATTCAATACATTTATGGATCATTCATATTTTTACACACATATAAATAATGTTGACGTTCACCCTAATAGCAAAGGCCACCTTGCAATTGCAGAGACTATTATAGAAACTTTAAATCTTCCGGAAACCGGAAATGAAAACGGCACTCTTATGCGTAAGGCTTATACAAATTCCGGTGCTGAAGAAACTCTTGCTGGTGTTAGCTCTCCTATAAATGATGGCATACTTGGAAGAGTTTTGAAAAACGGTTATGGTGATGTTGACGCTGATGGAAACGTTAATATTTCTGACGCTATGTCCATACTTGGCATTTATTCTTGTAATGCTGCTGCATTAACACCTGAGGTGACTGGTGTTAATGCTGTTGCTGCCGATGCTAACAAAGATAGCAGTGTAGGTATTGATGACGCTTTACTTGTTTTACAATACTATTCAGAAAGAGCTGCTGGACTTTTTGACGGAACATTTGAGCAGTTCTTAAATAAATAATAATTTCTTTAGAAGTTCATATTAAAGTTTAAATGTGTAAATGTACTATATGTAAGTGAAAAAATGTAAACATCAGTTTTACGGTGTTTTCTATGTGCTATCATAATATTATCACATAAAACAGTATAATTATAATTACAAAAACAAAAACAAAAGCGTAAGCTTATAAATTATACTGAAAGGAAGATATGATCATGGCTGAATTAACAAATGAAAATCAGAGTGGTACTCCTATGGGAGCAGATAATTTAAACAATATAGGTGAAAATACCACTGGATCATCTGCTTCATCAAATACAGGAAACGCATATTCTGATTATAAGAATTCTTATTATCGCAATTCTAATCCACATCAAGATGAACCTATCGGAAATACCGGTTATACCGGAAGCAATTCAGGATATTCAGGAAGTGCTTATAATAATAACAACAATAATCCTTATCGTTCAAGCTCACAGGCAGGTGGATATACAAACAGAACAGGCAGTGAGAATGGCTACAACTATGCAAATTATTATACAAATAATAACAATGCCGTTCAGCCGAGTCAGAATGCAGATAAGAAAAAAACAGGTCACAAGGGATTTAAAATAACAGCTTGTATTACAGCAGCAGTTTTTGTAATTGGTGCTTCATTTGCCGGCGGATATTTTATTAGTAATTCAGGCAAAGATAATGTAAGCCAAAATAATGTTAATTACACTGCTCCTGACAACAACTCAAGTGATAATAAGGACGACAGTGATAATAAACCAGCATCAGGAACATCAGTGTCAGCTGGATTAAATCAGAGCCTTATTGAACTTGCTTCACGTAAGGATGCTATAACGATTCCTGAAATTGTAGAGAAAATGACTCCATCAGTTGTAGGTGTTCAGTCTACATTTGTATCAACATCTCAGCCTAATACACCTTATAGTTTTGGCTTTGGATATTTCGACTTTGGCAATGATAATTCTAAGTCCAGAGAAGCTATAGGAACAGGTACAGGTTTTGTTATATCAGAAGACGGATATATTGTAACAAATGCTCATGTAATATATGACAGTAGTTCAGGCTATGGTGTTGCAAATTCTGTTGAAATTCAGATGTCCGATCAGGAAACTACTTATGATGCAGAAATAGTTGCATATGATATAGAATCTGATATAGCAGTACTGAAAGTAAATCAAACAGGACTTATACCTGCTGAATTTGGCAATAGTAATGATTGTTTGGTAGGAGAGCTTGTTGTTGCAATAGGAAATCCACTCGGACTTGAACTTCAGAATACTGTAACTTGCGGTATCATCTCTGCTCTTAACAGAGAAATTACAATAAACGATAAGAAAATGCGTCTTATTCAAACAGATACAGCAATAAACAGCGGTAATTCCGGCGGTCCGCTTATCAATAGTGCTGGTCAGGTTATCGGTATAAATTCCGCAAAAATGTCTTCAACATATTCAAGCAGCAATGCATCTATCGAAGGAATAGGCTTTGCAATTCCAATTACCGAAGCCAAGGAAATAGTAGATGATCTTATTGAATATGGTTATGTAACAGGCAGACCACAGCTTGGAATCACTTGTCAAGATGTATCTGAAGCAGTAGCTCAGGCATATAACTTCCCTATCGGAGCTTGCATAATCAGCGTAGAAGAGGGCGGAGCAGCCGACAAGGCTGGTCTTCAGGTTCAAGATTTCATAATTGCCATTGATGGTAATACTATTGAAACAACAGAGCAACTTAATGATTATAAAAACGAGCATGACGCAGGCGAGCAAATTGTATTGACTATAGTTCGTCAGGGTCAGCAAATGGACGTTACAGTAACACTTGAAGAGGCTGTAGCGAAAGCGAATAAAGATTCGCAACAATAAATTAGCAGTCCACTTATCTTCATACATTCTCCTTATTATTTTTCAGAAAGGCACTTGCATAGATGCAGGTGCCTTTCTGATATTAGATATTATAAAAGAAGATAGATTCAGACGGATTTTTTAGTCGAAAAGTTTATTGAGTTAAAAATAAAAAAACAGTTGACGAAAATGCAATTTTCGTGTATTATTGTATATAGGAAAATAATGTTTTATTTGAATAATATATTTGAGGTAATATAAAATATGAGTAAAAAAAGTCAGAGCAGAACGACATCATATGTAAAGAGAGCAATTGCCCTTATAATTGTGCTTGTAGTTATTGGATTTCTGGCACATATAGGTTATAAAGTATGGAACTTTTATCGTGCTGTAAATGGTGAAATTCCACCGCAGCTTCCCACAGAGGAGGAATATCCGGTTAAAGGAATTGATATTTCATATTATCAGGGTGAAATAAACTGGGAAGAGTTGTCTGCTCATGATCATGTTTCATTTGCATTTATAAAGGCAACAGAAGGAAGCAATCATCAGGACGAACGTTTTTCTGAAAATTGGGATAATGCCAGAGCAGCAGGTGTATATGTAGGAGCATATCACTTTGTAAGTTTTGAAAGTTCCGGCGAAACTCAGGCTGATAATTTTATTTCACTTGTTCCAAAACAGGCAAACAGTTTGCCGCCGGTGCTTGATTTAGAGCTTTATAATGAAGAAATAATGGCAAATCCGCCATCTAAAGATAAGGTTCATGAAATACTTGATACTATGATAAATAAGCTGGAAGAATATTATGGTGTTAAGCCTATTATATATACCTCGTCTAATCTTTATATGAAATATCTTTTAGGTTCATATTGGGGATATGACTTTTGGATAAGCAATACAAGTTGTGAACCGCTTTCTGATTGGACATTTTGGCAGTATAGCTATGAAGGAATGCTGCCGGGATTTTCTATGGATAATATACCGGTAGATTTAAATGTATATAATGGCAGTGAAAAGGAATTCTATGAACAGTTTGATCTTTCACCTGATTTTTCTGTTTATAAGAAGGAGGAAGTAAATTGATACCAGAGCCAATTTTTTTAAATCCTGTGCTTAAAAATTATATCTGGGGCGGCACTAAATTGCATGAATTATTTGATAAAGAATCAGATACCCCAAATGTTGCAGAAAGCTGGGAGCTTTCCTGCAACACAGATGGCTTAAGTACAATAATAAACAATGGCAGTGACAAAGGTCTTCCTCTAACTGAATATATAGAAAAGTATGGCAAAGAAAATGTCATGGGAACTCTTTGCAAAAATACAGAAAGCATTCCGCTTATAAAGCTTATTGATGCACAAAAGCCGTTATCAATACAAGTACATCCAAATGATGAGTATGCAAAAAGCAAAGGATTTCCTAATGGCAAATCCGAGATGTGGTATATAATTGATGCAGATGAAAATGCTGAAATTGTATATGGTTTAAAGGAAGAGATAAGTAGGGATGATTTCGAGAAACATATTAAGGATGGTACTCTTGAAGAAATATTAAACTTTGTACCTGTTAAAAAAGGCGATGTATTTTATATTCCGGCAGGAACTCTCCATGCAATAGGCAAAGGAATTCTTATAGCTGAAGTTCAGCAGAATTCTAATCTCACATATCGTGTGTATGATTATAACAGAAGGGATGCTAATGGAAACTTAAGAGAGCTTCATATACATGATGCTGTAAATTGCGTTAATCTTGTACCGACTGATGTACATCAATTATGCTGTGATATGGCTGAACTTGAGCTGCCTTTTGGAAGCAGCAGGATTTTATGTGCTTGTGATTATTTTGTTACTACTTTAGAAAAAGTAGACGGCAAAGCATTAAGGACTGGATCGCCTGATGTTTATAGTCATTTTCTTATTTTAGAAGGAAAAGGTACTCTTGAGATAGGTAAAAAAGTCTATAATATAAAAAAAGGCGACAGCATATTTTTGCCGCCAACAAACGTTGACTACTGCATTGATGGAAAAATTGAATATTTATCTACATTCAGTATTGATGCAGAGGATATAGAAAATTAGAATTTATTTTTATAAAATAAATTCTCAAACAAATCAAACTATGGAGGAATGAATTATGAAGTATTACATTGGTATTGACCTTGGCGGAACAAATATTGTTGCAGGTGTGGTAAATGAAAACTATGAGATCATATCTAAAGCAAGCGTTAAGACTAATCTGCCAAGACCGGAACAGGAAATAGCAGCTGATATTATCAAGGTATCAAAGCAGGCTGTAGAAAATGCAGGAATTACTATGGATCAGATCGAATGGGTAGGTATGGGTACACCAGGTATTGCCAACAGCGAAACCGGTATAATTGAGTATTCAAATAATTTAGGTTTTGTAAATACACCTATGGTTAAGTATCTTGAAGAAGGTCTTGGAAAGCCGGCATTTATTGAAAATGATGCCAATGCAGCGGCTTATGGTGAATATGTTGCTGGTGCTGCAAAGGGTGCTAAGAATGCAGTTTGCATTACACTTGGCACTGGCGTTGGCGGTGGAATAATAATTGATGGCAAGATTTATTGCGGTTCTAACTTTGGTGGTGCTGAAATAGGTCATACTGTTATTTCTGTTGACGGACCTCAGTGTACTTGCGGAAGAAAGGGCTGCTTTGAGGTATATTCTTCTGCAACAGGTCTTATCCGTATGACAAAGGAAGCTATTGCTGAAAATCCTGACAGTATGATGTCTGCCGAGGAAAAGATCAGCGGCAGAACAGCATTTGATTATATGAGAAAGGGAGATAAGGTTGCTAAAGGCGTTGTTGATAAATATATCAAGTATCTGGCAGCAGGTATCACAAATACTATAAATATCTTCCAGCCTGATGTACTCTGCATAGGCGGTGGCGTATGCAACGAAGGTGATCCCCTCCTGCTTCCTATGAAAGAAATAGTAGCAAGAGAAAACTATACAAGAAATTCTCCAAAGAATGCTGAAATCGTAATTGCTAAGCTTGGCAACGATGCAGGTATAATCGGTGCGGCATTTCTTGGCAATGCAAAGTAATTTTTTTAAATTAGCAGGATAAAAATGTGTAAAAAAACTTGCAATTTAAGTGTAAACCTGTTATAATGTAAAATGGTAGTGTAATGCTGCTAAAAAACTGAATGAAAAGAGGTTCTATCATGCCTGCTAATGTAATAGTTGGTTCTCAGTGGGGCGATGAGGGTAAAGGTAAAATTATTGATATTATGGCGTCCCGTGCGGATGTTGTAGTTCGTTCAACAGGTGGCAACAATGCTGGCCATACTGTAGTAAATAATGGTGAAGTATATAAACTGCATCTGATACCATCTGGTATTCTGTATCCAAATACTTTATGCCTTATAGGTGCTGGTGTTGTACTTGATCCAAAAGATTTTATATCTGAACTCGACAGTTTAGAGAGCCGTGGAATTTCTACAGCTAATCTTAAAATAGATCCACGTGCCCATATTGTAATGCCTTGGCATATCACACTAGATGGACTTTCTGAAAGTTTTAGAGGAAACTCCGATATAGGTACTACAAAAAGAGGCATAGGTCCAACATATATGGATAAGTATGAGCGTAGCGGACTTCGCATATGCGATCTTATCAATCCTGAGCTTTTTGCCGTTAAGGCAAAGTCTGCCGGTGAACTTAAAAATGCAATTATAACAAAGGTTTATGGCGGCGAAGCTTTTGATCTCGATGCTGTTATAGCTGAATATATTGAATACGGCAAGCGTCTTGCTCCTTATGTTGATGATGTATCTGTACTTACATATGAAGCTCATAAGGCAGGAAAGAATATTATGCTTGAAGGTGCACAGGCTACACTTCTTGATATTGATTATGGTACTTATCCTTATGTTACCTCATCTCATCCTGTATCAAGCGGAATGTGTGCTGGTGTAGGTGTTGGTCCTAAAATGATAACAAATATCATTGGTGTAGCCAAGGCTTATACCACAAGAGTTGGTAAAGGTCCATTCCCTACTGAGCTTGATGATGAAACAGGCGACAATATCCGTAATAAGGGCGGCGAATTTGGTACAACTACAGGCAGACCGAGAAGAACAGGTTGGTTCGATGCTGTTATAGTTCGTCACTCTGTAAGAGTAAATGGACTTGATGGACTTGCTATCAATAAGCTGGATACACTGGCTGGTATACCTGTACTTAAAATGTGTGTTGGTTATGAAAAGCCAGACGGCACTATTTTAAAGGATTTCCCAGCATCTCTTGAAGAGCTTGCAGATTGTAAGCCTGTATATGAAGAATTTGAAGGCTTTACAGAAGACATCAGCGGACTTACAAATTATGATGAGCTTCCAGAAAATGCAAAGAAATATATTGCAAGACTGGAAGAAGTTTGTGAGTGTAAAGTTGTAATGGTTGGTAACGGCCCTGACAGAACACAGATTCTTGAAAGATAAAATTTAAATATATAAAATAAAAATGCTGTTGCAGAGATTTGAGCTGCAACAGCATTTTTGTTGTTTTGTAAATGATTAAAAAGTGAAAGCAGAGATCATAGAGAAGTCGGACTGGAGACAGTTAGTTTTACTCTTGAGTTTCTTCACTTTTATCAAGTTCTTCAAGTACCTTATCAATGAATTCTTCTTCATTAAGTTTTTCAGTATCGATTTCGTCTTTTATTGTATCTTCTTGTTTATCAGGGTTTGATTTATTACTATCATCGTTACTATTATTATTATTTTTAATTTCCTTATCTTTATGTTTTTCTTTCTTATGAATGCGATCGTCTATTTTGTCTATTATATTTCCAAGTCCATTATGAACAGTTGTCTTTACCTTTGAAAATATTTCTGTAGTTTTTTCATTTACTGCTGGGAACATAGGCGGTTTTTCTATATTTTCTTTATCATTTTTCTCAGCTGCCGCAGCTGTTTTTTCACGTAAAATAGTATATATAAGTGACATAACAGGTACGCCGATTATCATTCCTATTATACCAAATAATCCACTGCCTATTGTTATTGCAAATAATATCCATATTGCAGGAAGTCCCACTGAACTTCCAACTACTCTTGGATATATTAAATTGCTGTCTATTTGCTGAAGAACAATTATAAATACTACAAACCATACTGCCTTCCACGGGTCGATCATGAGATATATTACAACACCAGGAATCGTTCCTATTATCGGACCTATTATAGGGATAATATTAGTAACACCGATTATTACGCTTATCATTATAGCATATGGAAATCCCAATATAGTCATTCCTATAAAGCATAAAAGTCCAAGAATAAGTGCTTCCATGAGCTGACCGGAAACAAAATTTGAAAAGGTATTGAATATTAAAGAACTGTAATGTGAAATACGCTCGTAGCTTGATTGTGAGAAAAATGTCTTTACTATACGTTTAGCTTGTCCTTTAAGCTTTGACCTTCCTATAAGCATATATATAGAAAATGCTAAACCGAAACCTATATCAGTAAGAATACCTGCAAATCCGCTTGCCCATGAGCCTATTTTTTCCATTATATCAGGAATATGATCTGGCAGCTTTGAAACAACACTTGAAATTTGAGAAATAATATCCTTTGTGTTAATATTAAAATTCTCTAAGAAATTTGTACTTCCGTTTCCATTTATAAATCTCATGACATTTTCAAGTGAGTTCTGAATATTTATCATATAGATAGAAAATTTGCCTGCAAATTCTTCAATACTGTTTATAAATGACGGAACAACTATCCATATGAGTCCTATCAGTATGCCAATAAAAAAAACATATGAGAGTAGAACCGCAACACCATTGCATGGAAAGCGTTTTCCCTTTGTAACCTTTTCTAAGAACTTTGTGATTTTAACGACTGGTCCATATAATATAAATGTTAGTGCGATTCCTATGAAGATCGGACGCATTATGCCCAAGAAACTGCCGATCCAGCCAAGTATATTTTCCACACGCATCAGTACAAATGCCAGCAATATAAGCACTGCACCGCTAAAAATAAGCGTAATGGCTAAAGTTTTATTTATATTATTTTTTTTCTTTGGCATATAAAACACCACCTCTCTTCTATCCAACTATCATTTTTGCAATATCTACAGTACACTTTGCATCTTTTGCATAAAAGTCTGCATGGATCTCTTTTGCATATTCAGGTGTAAGCACTGCACCGCCTACAACTGTTTTGCATTTTGGCATCTTCTCATTTAGAAGTGCAATAGTATCTCTCATTGCACTGAGAGTAGTTGTCATAAGTGCCGAAAGTCCAACCAGTGAAACATTATGCTCTATCGCAGCATTAACGACTGTTTCCGGCGGAACATCTTTGCCAAGATCTATAACTGTGTATCCATAGTTTTCCAGTAAGACTTTAACAATGTTTTTGCCTATATCGTGAACATCTCCCTTTACGGTTGCAAGTACGATTTTTCCTCGGCTTACAGGCTGAGCCTGATTTTTTGAGATCTTTTCTTTTACCACACCAAAAGCAGCTTGTGCTGCACTTGCAGTAAGAATAAGCTGCGGCAGGAATATTTTCCCTTGTTCAAAGAGAATGCCAGCCTTGTCAAGAGCCAGAATAAGCATATCGTTTATTATAATCATAGGTTCATTCTGCTCAAGTAATTTTTCTGTAATTTTTGCAGCTTCTTCTGAAAGTCCATGTTCAATGGCATATCCTATATCCAGATTATCATTTTTATTTTCTGCCGGAGCTGGAGCTTTTTTGACATCAGAAGATGTTCCATATGTCTCTATATATTTTACAGAATTTTTATCGATGCATTTAAGGACCTTATAAGCTCTCACTGCTTCCGCCATAGAAATTATATTTGGATTCATAATAGGCAGATCCAATCCCATTTGCATAGCCATAGTGAGAAATGTTCTGTTTACAGCTTCACGGTTTGGAAGTCCAAATGAAATATTGGATACGCCCAATACTGTTTTCAGACCAAGTTCTGTTTTTACACGGTTAAGTGCGGATAATGTTTCAGCTGCACCTGATTGTTCAGCCGAAACTGTAAGCGTCAGGCAGTCTATATAAACATCTCTTTTTGGAATACCTATTTTTTCAGCTCTTTCAAGAATTTTTTTTGCAATTGCAAAGCGGTCATCAGCCTTTTGAGGAATACCCTTTTCATCAAGTGTAAGACCTACAACAGCTGCTCCGTATTTTTTTACTATTGGCAGAATTATTTTCAAAGAGTCTTCTTCGCCGTTTACAGAGTTTACAATAGGTTTACCGTTGTATACTCTAAGTGCTGCTTCCAGAACCTCAGGGTTTGTAGAATCCAGCTGAAGTGGTGTATCACTCACCGCCTGCAATGCCTTTACAGTACGAATCATCATATCCTTTTCATCAATGCCTGGAAGTCCTACATTTACATCAAGAATATCAGCACCAGCTTCTGTTTGCTGAAGTGCCTGATCAAGTATATAAGAAATATCGTTTTCACAAAGTGCCTGCTGAAAGCGTTTTTTGCCTGTTGGATTTATTCTTTCACCTATCATTCGAGGCTCAGTTATAGTAACAACAGAAGTTGCAGAACAAACAGCTGCCGGAATTTCTTTTGATTTTAATAAAGGCATATCTGTTTTGTCTAAAACATCATAGGCAGCTTTTAGATGTTCTGGTGTAGTGCCGCAGCATCCTCCGAATATTTTTACTCCAAGCTTTGCAAACAATGTCAAAGACTCAGCAAATTCTTTTGGATCTACCTTGAATTCTCCTGTAACAGGGTCAGGCAAACCTGCATTTGGTTTAATTATAACAGGAAGGTTAGTCCACTTGTAGATCTCCTCTGCAACAGGATATAGTTCATTTAGTCCAAGAGAACAGTTTACACCAATAGCATCAGCACCCAATCCTTCAAGTGCAACAGCCATAGCAGCAGCACTGCATCCAGTGAATGTTCTGCCGTTTTCTTCAAATGTCATTGTAACAAGTACAGGCTTGCAGCTGTTTTCTTTTGCAGCAAGAATTGCAGCTTTAGCTTCATATAAATCAGTCATAGTTTCAATTACTATGACATCGGCTTTACTTCCTGCAATGATCTCTTCACAGAAAATATCATATGCATCCTCAAAAGTAAGCGTTCCAAGCGGCTCTAAAAGTTGTCCTATAGGACCTATATCGAGTGCAACAAGTGTATCTGTACCCTCTGCTGCCCTTTTAGCATTTTCTATTCCGGCTTTTATAAGCTCATCTACAGTTTTGCCTGTTTTCTTCATCTTTAAACGGTTAGCACCAAATGTATTTGCATAAATAATATCTGCACCTGCATCTATATAAGCTCTGTGAACTTTTATGATACGTTCAGGTTCTGTAATATTATAAAGCTCCGGAATAGCTCCGGCAGGCATACCGTCCCTTTGCAGCATTGTTCCCATGCCTCCATCGAGTCGGATATATTTTTTTTCTTCTATAAGCTTTTTAAACATTGCCGCAGTGAACTCCTTTTTTTCTGAATTGACATTTATCATACATATTGCAAATCATACAGCCCTGACGTTTTTTAGGCAGTGGCCTGTCTGATATGCCTATAATGGCTGTTACTGATTTTGTTGGTATCAGCATAGATGAATCGGTTACAGTAAGACCAATTTTCCTTTGAGCGTCCAGCATAGATACAAAGTCTTCTTGCAATTGAATAGGCAGGTCGCCATATCCTGGGCTGAAACGCCATGTCATATATTTATTTTTAAGCTCCTGACTTATTAGAAGCTCTGCTTTATTACATATTTGTTCAATGCCTGCACTTGCAAGTGCATCTGCGATAAGAGCATCTGTCATATTTATTGCGTTGGCTCTGGAAATGAGCATATCTGTTTGAGATGAAAGTGTTGCAGCCATAAATACAACTTCACTGCAATCCTTTAAATGTTCAGCAATAGATATGCCATTCAGCTTTACGCTTCCTGCATTATATATGCCGTCCTCATTACGAGATAATTGCATCAAACGCCATATAAATCTTGGTTTTGCTGTCTTTATAAGTTTTTCTTCAATAGCATTAACTCGTTCTAAAAAGCTTTCATCGGGTGTTTCATCTCCAAATCCCATATATCTAAAAGCCTCTTCTCTGTTTATATGTTCAAGTTCGAGTATAATATCTGACATATTTAATTTTTATCTCCTGCTTTTATAACTCCTGAAACAGCCTCAGAAATTCTTTTTGCAACGTAAGGATTATTCATAGTATAGAGATGGATTCCGTCCACACCTTCTGCGACAAGATCTATTATCTGGTCAATTGCATAAGCAATTCCGGCATCACGCAGAGCTTCAGGATTATTTTCATATTTCTGAATAATTCGTGTGAATTTTCTTGGCATACTTGCACCGCACATAGAAACCATTCTTTCTATCTGTTTTCTGCTTGTAACAGGCATTATTCCGGCTTCAATCGGAACGTCAATGCCGGCTTTCATAGTTTTCCATCTAAAATTATAAAATGCATCATTATCAAAAAATAATTGGGAAATTAGATGTGAAGCACCTGCATCTACTTTTCTCTTTAGATTTTCTATATCAATATCTATATTTGGAGATTCAGTATGACCTTCTGGATAACAAGCTGCCGCAATATCAAAGTCACCCTTTGAATTTATATATTCTATCAAATCACAAGCATATTTAAAATCAGTTGTTGGCACAAGATCCGGTATCATATCGCCACGCAGTGCGAGTATATTTTCTATGCCGTTTTCCTTGAAGGATTCTAATATTTCATCTATCTGAGCTTTTGTATAGTGGATACATGGAAGATGCGACATAGGAAGAAGGTTGTTTTTTTCCTTCAGACGTTTTGCAATCGCGATGGTATTTGCACCGTTTCCGCTTCCGCCTGCACCAAGGGTTACGCTTATAAAATCTGGATGAAGTTTTTCCAGTTCATCAAGTGCGTTATAGACCGAATCTATCGGACTTGTTTTTTTAGGCGGAAATACTTCAAATGAGAAAACCGTCTTTTTTTTGAAGAGTGATGCAATTTTCATATATGATTATCCTTTCAATAATTATTTATTCTATACTCCAGTCAATTTCTGTAAGACCTTTGCTTTTTAGGAATTCATTTGTTCGGGAAAAATGTCTGCATCCAAAAAAGCCGTTGTATGCAGATAGCGGACTTGGATGTGCAGCTGTAAGAACAAAATGCTGCGGAGCTGTAATAAGAGCCTTTTTAGACTTTGCATATGCGCCCCAAAGCAGAAAAACGATTGGTTCAGGACGTTCATTCAGCTTTTCTATAATCCTGTCTGTAAGCGTTTCCCAGCCTTTTCCACGATGTGAGCCAGCCTGCCCAGCTCTAACTGTCAGCACTGCATTTAAAAGCAGTACACCGGATTTTGCCCAAGAAGTTAATTCGCCGTGTTTTCCCATATTGTCAATACCGACATCTTCTTTTATCTCCTTGAAAATATTTTTTAAAGACGGCGGTACTGCTACGCCTTTTTTTACAGAGAAGCAAAGGCCATGGGCTTGACCTTCACCGTGATAAGGATCTTGACCTATAATAACAGCCCGTACGTTTTCGTAGGGCGTATATTTCATCGCATTGAAAATATCGTACATATTTGGATATACAATGCAGGATCTATATTCATTTATTAGAAATTCTCGAAGCTGACGATAATAGGGCTTATCGAATTCACCTTCAAGCACTTTATCCCAGCTATTGCCAAAATTTACCATAAAACCCTTCCTTTACTTACATCGTATTTTTATTATTATAACATAAAGGGTTATTTATTTCAATGACTTTTGTAATTTTTTCACTGTTTTTTCTCATTGTAAATTTTCAGCTTTTCTGTATGCCTAATATATGCTTAATATACATTTGTATTATTACTGAAAGTCATAGTGCATACCGAC
This sequence comes from uncultured Ruminococcus sp., assembly GCA_947566125.1. Lineage (GTDB taxonomy): Bacteria > Bacillota > Clostridia > Oscillospirales > Ruminococcaceae > Ruminococcus_C. Next base: position 27,339 of record CANOIR010000005.1, read on the forward strand.
TAAAAATATAGTTGTATTTAAGCGGTTTTATACAATATTTTAAGAATCCTCTTGACTAATCAATAAAATTATAATATAATAATAGATAATTGTCGATATGGTTGAAATCAGCCAAGACACATTAGACAAGCTGGCACAGAAAAAATAACAGATTTCATGTGCGGAAAATTTATGATCGTTTTCAAGGTTTTTAAAATCTTTTATATTAAAATTAAAATATCAGATTTAAATTTAAACTGAAAAAATAGCAAAGGAAATTTTCTGTTTTGTATAGATGTTAAAGTATTCTGGCAGCTTCTAATAATCACATTAGGAGGCAAAATCGTGAAAAAAATTTCAAAACCGATTTTCTTCATTGTATTTGCCGTTATTGCACTCTTTACTGTAACCACTGTGTTTGGTGTTCATTCCCAGTATGGTGATATTGTCACCACATATGTACACGGTGTAGATGACATTCGCCTTGGTATTGATATTCAGGGCGGCGTTGATGTTACATTCGAGCCTGCTGACGGTACAGATGCAACTGAAGAACAGATGGACGCAGCACTTGAAACTATCAAGTATCGTCTTATCTCACAGAACATCAACGATAGTGAAACATACGTTGATTACAACAGCAATCGTATTATTGTTCGTTTCCCATGGCAAGCAGGTGAGGCAAATTTTGACCCTGAAGCTGCTGTAAAAGAACTTGGTGAAATGGCAGAGCTTTCTTTCCGTTACGGTCAGGAAACTACCCAGGATGAAAATGGAAATGTTGTTCCTGCCGGGGCTGTTATTCTGACTGGTGCAGATGTTGAGAAGGCTGGCGTTGGTGCAAATGATAACAATACTACAGGCGGCATACAGTATGTTGTAACATTAAAGCTTGCAGATTCCGGAACAGAGGCTTTCCACAATGCAACATCTGCACTTTATTCTGAAAATGGTGTTATTTCAATATGGATGGACAATACCATGATTTCAGCTCCTACTGTAAACACTGTAATCACAAACGGTGAATGTACTATCGAAGGCAATTTTACATATGAATCTGCAAAGGAACTTGCCGATAAGATCAATTCCGGTGCACTTCCGTTTTCTCTCAAGACCTCAAGTTTTAAGACGATCTCTCCTACAATGGGTGAAGGTGCTCTTAAAGCTATGGCTATAGCAGGCATTATTTCTTTGTTGTTTATTGTGATTTATATGATCTCCTTGTACAGACTTCAGGGTGTTGTGGCATCTATATGTCTTGTAGGACAGGTTGCAGGTATGTTTGCATTTGTTTCAGGATGGTTTGGATTTATGGACAGTGCAACTCTGACAATACCGGGTATAGCAGGTATTATTCTGTCTGTTGGTATGGGTGTTGACGCAAATATCATTACTGGAGAGCGTATTCGTGAAGAACTTGGTGCAGGAAAGAATTTAAATACAGCACTTACATCAGGTTATAAGAGAGCATTCAGTGCGATCTTCGATGGAAACCTGACAGGTATTATAGTTTCTATTGTTCTTATGGGTGCATTTGGTGTATCCGACAGCTGGTGTGCACAGTTGCTCAGCCCTCTCTTCAGATGGTTCGGTGCAACTACAGAAGGTGTTATCTACTCATTCGGCTACACATTGATGACTGGTCTTATTATGAACTTTATCATGGGTGTATTTGCATCAAGACTTATGACAATGTCACTTTCAAGATTCAAGTGCTTCCAGAATAAAAAGCTTTATGGAGGTGGCGTCGATGTCAAGTAATAAATACGAAAAGTTTGACGTAAAAGTACGTGACTTTTGTGGCAAGACAAAGATATTTTTTATAATTATACTTTCTCTTGTTGTTCTCTCCATAGTTTCAACATTTACAGGCGTAGATATTGCCTTGGAATTCAAGGGCGGTACTATTATCACTTATGGTTATGATGGTGAAATTGTAGAAAGTGACATTGAAAATGAGCTTTCAAAGCTTATAGGCTCTGGTGTTCGTGCTCAGATAGGTGAATCACTTAATGATGACACAAAGACTATGACAGTATCATTCACATCTACAGAAGGTCTGACAGCAGAACGTCAGGCAGAAGTAACAGACACAATTCAGGGAATGTATCCTGATGCAAATTTAAGTGTACTTGACTCAAATGACGTTGATGCACGTTCAGGCGGTGAATTCTTTACAAAGTGTATAGTAGCTGCTATATTTGCGGCAGTAGTACTTATTTTGTATATTGCATTCCGTTTCCGTATGATAAGTGGTTGGTCATCAGGTGTATGTGCTATTATCGGATTGATCATAACACTTATAATTACATACGGCGGTGTAGTAGTATGCGGATTTGAAATCAATTCAAACTTCATGGCAGTTATACTTACACTGCTTGGTTACTCTGTAAATGATACTATTGTTATTTACGATAGAATCAGAGAGAATCAAGAGAGATGCAATGGTATGAAGATCGAAGAGCTGGTAAATATAAGTAATTCCCAGTCACTTCGCCGTACTCTTAGAACATCAATCACAACAGTATCAACAATGCTTACTGTATCTATAGTTGCAGGAATAATGGGTGTAACATCTATAATCAGCTTCTCTGTTCCTATGGCTATCGGTATCATTGCAGGTACATTTAATTCTATTTGCTTTGTACCTACAATGTGGGTATTATGGCAGAAAAAGCGTGGCAATACTACAGTTAACTATAAAAAGAAGATGAAGAAAAAGGCTGCGTAAAACAATTAAAGATAATTAAAAAGGGCTGCTGCAAGTTTGACCTTGCAGCAGCCCTTTTGTTTAAGTATATTTTTTTAAAGCATATTTTAGAAGATGTTTTAATTGAATCTTTACTGCATCTTTTCAGCTTTTATCTTTGAGATCCAATTATCTTCAATTAAAAGTACTTTGAACTTTACATTTTCATATATTACCTCAGCATTTTCATCCTCATCAGGTATTCTGCCAAGAAGTTCTACAAGCCATGCATTCATAGTATCAAACTGTTCTTCATGGCCTTCCGGCAAACTAAGTCCTAATTTTTCCAGTGCCTCTTCCGGATTTGCATTACCTTCGATAGTGAATACACCTTCGCCCATATCACGGACATCTATTTCTTCATCATCGTATTCATCACGAATGCTTCCCACTATCTCTTCAAGTAAATCTTCCATTGTAACAATGCCGGCGGTACCGCCGTATTCATCTACAGCAACTGCCAGCTGGGCTTTGTCCTTAAGCATATCTTCCAGTACATATTTGCACTTTGCAGTTTCTGGAACGAATAATGCGGTACGGATAAAGTGTTTTAAATTAAAATTTGATATATCTTCAGCACCTATAAGACCCAAAAGGTCTTTTACCATAAGTATTCCCACTATATTATCTATGTTATCTTTATAAACAGGAATTCTTGAATAGCCTTCATTCATAGCCAGATATACAACATCATTTATCTTCATGTCAATATCTACTGCTGTAAGTTCTGTACGGTGAGTCATTACATTTGTAATAGTTACATCGTCAAAGTCTATGATATTGTTTATCATATCTCTTTGACTCTCCTCAATAAGACCATTTTCATTGCCTGCGTCAACCATCATAAGGAAGTCTTCTTCTGTAACAGAAGAGTCTTCTTTTGCAAACTTATCTCCGCCAAGCAGCCAATCAATTCCTCTTACAGTTGCTTGCAAAGGACTAAGCAGTATAACTAATATATCCACAAATCGACTGCATTTTTGAATGAGCTGTTCTGCTTTTTGCGTTCCGATCCTGCCGGCAACAGCATTGCAAAGTGAGATCAAAAATGCTGATACAATAAATACAGCCAAAAGAGTAAGTATTTCTGCCGTAATATTTTCAAGTCCGCATTTTATCTTTAAAGCAGGCAGAATTGTAACCCAGCCTATTTGCTGAATAATTATAGTTATAAGTGATGAACTTAATCCATGTTCTGCTAAAAGTGTAAACTTGAGCCGTCTAGGTTTTTCCAATTGTTTTGCGATTTGTGCAAATGATTTTTCTTTTTCTGCGAGATTTTTTATTTTTGGACGCATTTTTTCAATTGCAGACTGTAAAGCTTTGTTGAAACCATGCACCACTATCAATACAGCAGCTGCTATAATACAGATGCATAATCGACTGTCGTCGATTTTCATAAGTTTGTTCTCCTTTCAATTTACGGTTTTAAAGTGATGTGTAAAAAAATATACAAAAAAACATACAAAAAAACGCCGCCTTTCAGCAGCGTTTCTGCACAAATATTTGTTATCGCTCTTCACAGATGAGCTTTATGGCTGTACGCTCTTCGCCGTCGATCTGAATATTAGCAAATGCAGGAATGCAGACCAGATCTACGCCAATAGGTGCAAGGTAGCCACGTGCGATAGCTATAGCCTTTACAGCTTGGTTTGCAGCACCAGCACCGACAGCCTGTACCTCTACGACCTTCTTCTCACGGATTACAGCCGCAATAGCACCAGCTACGGAATTAGGTGATGAATGTGATGATACCTTCAGAACTTCCATGTTATGACCTCCTCATAAAAATTGTAATTCATTTTGTAATATGACCAATAGAAAAGCATTCCTTGTAATTTATATTATACAACAATTTGAATATAATTGCAAGTCTTTTGAAACAATTTTGTGCATTATCTAATAATAATTCGCTCTATTTTTGTGCATTTGCCATTCTTTTCATTAAAAGTAACAACAACACCATTAAGAAAACATTCAGATTGTGCCTCTGCAAAACGAGATGGAAATCTGAAACGAAATCTGTTAAGGGCAGGTTCTATTTCAATGCCAAGTATTGAAAGTTCAGGACCTGTCATACCGGCATCAGTTATATATCCTGTATGTCCGCCTAAAATGATTTCATCTGATGTTTGTACATGAGTATGCGTACCCATAACAGCAGTTACCTTTCCGGTAAGAAAGTGACCCATTGCCTTTTTTTCGGCAGTAGCTTCGGCGTGAAAATCCACGAAAATATTTGGTGTATCAATATCCTCCAATATATTTTCAATACAGGTAAATGGATTGTCGAGCGGATCAAGATAGGTAGTTCCTGACAAATTTATTATAGCGACTTGTACTCTGCCATAATCTAAGCGGCATACACCACGACCTATGCAGCCTTCAGGATAGTTTGCAGGACGAATTATAGATTCATTTTCATATATAGCCAGAGCTTCACGGCGTTTGAAGCAGTGATTTCCTGTAGTTATTACATCAGCACCGGCATTAAAAAGCTGCTGCGATGAATATTTAGTTATGCCATTGCCTTGAGCAGAATTTTCTCCGTTTATCACAGTTATATCTATCTCATATTCTTTTTTTAATCTATGCAGATTGTTCTGTACAAATTGGCAGCCGGCATTGCCAACAACATCTCCTATAAAAAGCAATTTCATAATGTTGAACTCTCCTTTTGTTATCTTTATTCTTACCTTTAGTATAGCAGAATATGCGGCACAGTGTCAAGAGTTGCTTTTGTAAAAGTAAAAAAAACACCGGAGTAAAAAACTCCGGTAAAGAAAGGAGACAACAAAACGAGTGATAATAATTCAAAATAAATATGGATTACTCTCACTACACTCATTATACACGATTTTGAGGTTATAGTCAAGTGATTTTAGAAAAAAGTTCCATAAAACTGCCCGTTTTGTCTATTCTGCATAGTTTTTCAAACATTGAAAAAAGCTCATATTTTCAAGGTATTTCCATGATTTTTGTTGAATATACGTCATTAAATTCAGCCATAATAGGAGTGCAGGTTAAGACCTTTATTCAAAAAAATTCAAAAAAGAGGTGAATTTTATGTGGGATAAACTTGCATTGATTTTGTTGATTATAGGCGGCTTGAACTGGGGTCTGATAGGAATATTCCAGTTTGATTTAGTTTCATGGATTTTTGGTGGAGCTGATTCTCTGCTCAGCCGTTCGATTTATATTATTGTCGCTATATGTGCCGTTTGGTGCATTTCGCTTCTATTTAGACGTGAAGCAGTTAGAGAAACAAACAGGTAAAGTCAACATTAAAAACAGTGTCGCCGATTTAAAACGATTGTGCGGCACTGTTTTTTGCATGAATTATTTAAAAGCAGCATATAAATATCAAAAAACATCTAAGCGGAGGTGCTTTATATGCCTGCTAAAACCCCTGATGATTACTTAAAGGAAATGATGGAGCTTTATAAACGTTCCAATTTCAAACATGAACCGAAACAAAAACCAGAGCCGAAATCAATTCCCATATCTGCATCGGTAAGCCAACCAGCGGCAACTCCTGTTGTTCCAGAGCCTATTCCAGAACCTATTCCAGAGCCAGCTGTAGAACCGATACAAGAAGAAAAACCTGAGCCTGCTCCCGATCCCAAACCGAAAGCAGAACCCGAACCTATGCCTAAACCACTACCTCTGCCTGAACTTCCACCAGAAATGGTTTCAGAAACAATTATTGAGAATAAGCCTATTGATAATAAGCCTATAGAGAATGATAATAACACATCATTTGGGTGGATACAAGTTAGTGCCAGAACAGCTGGAAATGCGTTGCCTTTAGAAGGTGTATCTGTGCTTATATTAAAAGATAATGGCATGGATACTGACCTTATAACTTCGCTTGTTACCGACCAAAGCGGAAATACGCCAAAGATAAAGCTACCTGCACCGCCAAGAGGAAGCGATCCTTCTCAAGCTTACAGTACTTATCAAATAAGGGCATTTTTGCCGGGTTATACACGTATGGAGAGTGCATCTGTGCCTGTATTTTCAGGAGTTACGTCCATTCAGCCTTTTGAGCTTATACCTCTTCCTGTAGGGTCGGACGGTAATGAACCTGCTATAATAAATCAAAATACAGAGCCGAAATTTTAAAAAAGGAGGCTAAAATAATATGCCTATAGGAGAGCCATATATACCCGAAAATATCACGGTACATCTTGGACGCCCTAATGATAACGGTGAAAACGTAACAGTTCCATTTCCTGAATATGTAAAAAATGTTGCTTCCAGTGAGATTTTTCCAACATGGCCGGAATCAGCTATTCGTGCAAATATATATGCTATTATAAGCTTTGCACTTAATCGATATTATACCGAATGGTATCGTTCACGTGGATATGACTTTGATATAACAGATAGTACTCAGTATGATCAGAAATTTATTAAGGGAAGACAGATATTTGAAAATATATCGCAGATAACAGATGAAATATTCAATGACTATGTACGCAGACAGGGCAGTATCGAACCACTATTTACTGCATTTTGCAATGGTACTACGGCTGAATGTGAAGGACTTTCTCAATGGGGTACAGTTGCACTTGCAGAAGAGGGATTTACACCTTATGAGATACTTACTTATTACTATGGAGATGATATAGATATTGTAAAAGATGCACCAATACGTACCGGAACGCCGTCTTATCCCGGCTTTCCGATTTCTCTTGGATATGTAGGCAATGAGGCACGTACCCTGCAAGTACAACTCAACCGCATATCAAGAAATTATCCTGCTATACCTAAAATCGCTGATGTAAGCGGAGTTTATGACTATGCAACAGAAGACGCTGTGCGTACATTTCAGGAGATTTTCAACTTAGAACCTACAGGTGTAGCAGATGCTGCTACATGGAATAAGATAACATATATTTTTACAAGTGTAAAGAAACTTTCCGAACTTGATTCAGAGGGACTGCGTGAAGAAGAAACTGCAAAGCAGTTTCCTGATACATTGAGTATAGGTATGCAAAGCGATGAAGTACGCAAACTGCAATACTTCTTAGCAGTAATAGGTGCATATTATGAAGCTGTTCAGCCGGTTGATATTACAGGATATTTTGGAAAAGAAACTGAAGCGTCTGTAAAATCTTTTCAGCAAATATTTGGACTGCCTCAAACCGGAATTGTTGACCGTGCAACAGCAAGGGATTTATATAAAGCTTATTTTGGAATACTTGAGAGTCAGCCAGAGCCTGATGCAGATATTGGCAATGTTGTTCTTTTTCCGGGAGCAGCTCTTAAAGAAGGCTCTTCCGGAGAGGCTGTAAGGCTGCTTCAAACGTATCTCAGCTATATTCATGGAATATATCCAGAGGTCAATGACGTGTCGGCTACAGGCTATTTTGGACCTGTTACAAAGTCAGCGGTTATTGCTTTTCAGAGATTATATGGTATGCCTGAAACAGGAGTAGTAAATTCTATAGTATGGGATGCAATAAGCGAATTATATTCCGATCTGCGTTTTGGAATGGATAAAAGACCATATCAATCGCCCGGATATACTATATCATAATTATAATATCATAATTATATAATACAGAATGGAGCATCATTATTATGGCATATAATCAGCGTCAGCAAAGGGAACATATAAGAGAGATACAAAAAATGCTTTATGGTTTATCACTTTTTGATGAAAGAATGCATACTGTAGTTCCTAATGGTGTATATGGAAAAGAAACAGCACTTGCGGTCAGAGCATTCCAGCAGATCATGGGACTTAGGTCTACAGGTGAGGTAAATGCCGCTACATGGGAGAAATTAAGGAATGAGTATTATGAGAAAATAGGCAAGCAAGCATATTCTCTGAATGCATTTCCGCAAAACACAATAAATATAGGTCTGAACGATGAAGGACTTGCGGTATATATTATACAAATTATGCTGCATTTGCTAAGTATAAACTTTGGAAATTTTGACAGCTTGGAAATAACCGGAAAATATGATTCTTTTACAGAAAATGCTGTAAAAGAATTTCAGAAAAGAAGCGGTCAGCCCTCTACCGGCAAAGTTGACAGAGATACATGGAATTTGCTCGTGCTTACAACGCAGCATGGTGCATAAACTAAAAAAATAAAGCTTCGGAGCTTAGTCATTTTGTAACGATATGCTAAGCTCCGAAACTTTTTATTTTATTTTGTTTTAGCTATATATTTCCAGCCATTTTTCAGATATACAGCACCTGATATAATAGTCAGTACTGTTGAGATCCAAATAAGACCTTCCAGAACCCATGTTCTTATAAATGATTGAACATCAGCTGCGTTAATTGAGAAATCACAGAATGTAACTAAATATGCAAGTATTACAACTACTGTTACCATAGTAAACGCTGTTTTTAATTTTCCCCATATACCGGCTGCTATTACTACACCGTCTTCCATTGCAAGAAGACGCATTCCGGAAACTAAAAATTCTCTTGTTATAATTATTATAAGCGGTACTGCACTCATGTCTATTACAGGATTGTCAACGAATACTGCCAGAGCTGATATTACAAGTATTTTATCGGCAAGAGGGTCAAGAAATTTTCCAAAAGTTGTTATGAGATTTCTCGACCTTGCTATTTTACCGTCCAGCCAGTCTGTTATAGATGCTGCTATGAATATTATTGCTGCTATTAGATAGTTAAACGGCATTGAATCTAAATATATAAATATTAAAAATACAGGTACAAGCACTACTCTGAGTACTGTCAGCTTGTTTGGAAGATTCATGCGTCTACCTCCTCTGCGAGTAGGTCATAGTCCATTGTATCAAAAACTTCTACAGTAATATACTGTCCAAGTTTTAAGCGATTATGGCTTTTTATGAATATTTTGCCGTCAATGTCAGGAGCATCTGCTTTGGTACGTCCAAAATAACAGCCTGCATATTTGTCATAGCCTTCGATAACAGCTTCAAGCCTGCTGCCGATTTTGGCTTCATTTTTAGCGTAACTTACATCTGCCTGCTGCTGCATGATTATCTCTGCTCTGTGACTTCGAACCTCTTCATCAACTTGATTTTCCATAAGTGCAGCCTTTGTGCCTTCTTCTTCTGAATATGGGAAACAACCAAGGCGGTCGAATTGCATATCCTGAACAAAGTCACCTAATTTGTTAAACTGCTGTTTTGTTTCACCAGGGAAACCTGTTATGAGAGTTGTTCTTATGGTTATATCTGGAATATGGCTGCGAAGTTTTGCTATAAGCTCACGCAATTCTGCTTCAGTGCTTTTACGGTTCATATTTTTAAGTATTTCATCATCACAGTGCTGAATCGGTATATCAAGATAATGTACCATTTTTTCTTCATTTGCCATAACGTCAATAAGTTCATCTGTTATTCTCTCCGGATAACAGTAAAGCACTCTTACCCAGTGAATTTTTTCAATTGCACAAAGCTTTTTAAGAAGTTCCGGCAGACGGCTTTCTCCATACAGATCGCAGCCGTAACGTGTTGTATCCTGAGCGATAACAATAATTTCTGTAACTCCGTTTTCGGCCATCCAGTTTGCTTCTTTAAGAATATCTTCCATTGGAACGCTTCTGAAACCGCCTCTTATTTTTGGAATAGCACAATAAGAACAGCAGTTGCTGCATCCTTCTGCTATTTTCAAATATGCAAAGAAAGGCAGTGTAGATATAATTCTTTTGCCTGTAAGAGGAGCTTCCATTTTTGGAGCGAAGTTTACATACCTCTCGCCTTTCAAAACTTTATCCAGAATATCGACTATATCTCTTTGGTCAGTTATTCCAACAACGGCATCAGCTTCTTTTATAAGTTCGGCAGCCTCTTCTCTATAACGTTCAGTTAAGCAGCCGGTAAGAATAATTTTTTTAAGTGTACCGTCTGCTTTTAGTGCAGCCAGTTCCATAATGGTTTCAATCGCTTCTTCTTTTGCGGATTGAATAAAACCGCAGGTATTTACTACTGCAACATCAGCCTCACCTGGTTCAACAACAAGCTTATAGCCATGTGATTTCAGCTTATAAAGCATACGTTCTGAATCTACAAGGTTCTTTGAGCAGCCAAGGGATACAAGTCCTACTCTGATTGCCATAATAATTTACTCCTTTTTTCTCTTTAATCTACAGCCTTGTTTATCAGCTGAATGAATCTGTCTATTACTGTTTCCCATTTGTAATTCTGCTGTGCATATATAAATGCATTTTTTGACATTGCACTGCAAAGTTTAGGACTTTCAAGCATTCTGTTAAGTGTTCCTTCAAATTCATAAAAATCTTCATAATAAAGTCCGGCATTGCTTTGTCTGCAATGTTCACGAAGTGTTTCACAAGAGCCATTTACAAGTACAGGAACACCCATTGCCATTGCACTTATTAAAACCTCGGGAATGCTTTCCTGTTTTGATGGAATTACAAGTATTTCAGAACCGGATATTCCGCTGAATTTATCTTTTTCAGATACAAATCCTGTGAGTATAATATCAGAACTTTCAGGAAGAGAACAGCAAACCTCACCCATAAGCAAGAGTTTTATTGATTCATGTAGATTTCGCTTTTTATATTCCAGAAAATAATGCACAAGTTCTGGACATTGTTTTTCCTCATCAATCCTGCCACAGTAAATTATATATCGATTTCTTATGTTATACTTGTGATAAAATGCTGTTTCATCTACAAAATCCGGAATATCTGCACCAGTGCCTATTACTTCGCAAGGAATACCTTGGGTTCTAAAGACTCTGCGTACAAGCATTCTTTCTTCATCAGTAATGAAAACAAATCCTCGTGGCATTCTAAACATTTGTTGGAATGTAATGAATTGAAAATAAGGGCTTTCTTCTTTGATAAGAGGTATTAGTATTGCCTTGTCGGCAGCTTCGGGCATACCGGCAACGGTGAGATAATTCATATACCCTATAAATATTATCGCATCAAAATCCTGTCTGTGCTGAATTATATATCTTATGCAGTTTGGTGCAAATGGACCATATTTCTCTATCCATATTTTTTCAACACCCATGCTGCGTTTATCGTTTTGACATTCTTCAATATAAGTTTTCGCATATGAATCAATATTAGAGGCTTTTTCGTGTTCTGTATTAAATCTGCGTATACGAACGCCTTTTACATATTCATTATCTCTTGCGTACCAGTTACGCCAAGTTTTATCATCAAGTGCCTTTGTAGTAAGTACTTCAACTTCGTAACGCTTTATAAGCTGTTCAGCCAGCTGTCTTACATAGCGGGCATCGCTGCCTGTTACCTCTGTACCATATCTTGGGCATACAAGTGCTATTCGTTTCATAAAGCTTATTCCTCTGTAAGTTCTTTAAAAAATTTAATATATTTATCAGTTATCTTACGCCATTCAAAATGATCTTTTACAAATGTGCATCCCATTTTGCCAAGGTCCGAAGCATCGTTTTTATTATTTTCAAACCATTTCAAGCATCCTTCAAACTCATAATAATCTTTAAAATAAAGTCCGCCCTGAGCCTGTCGAACAAAATTTGAAGTAACAGGGCATTTTTCATTGACAAGTACAGGTCTGCCGCAAAGCCAGCTTTCCATAACAACGATTGAAAAGCTTTCATTTTTAGATGGCTGACATAAGAATTCAGCAGCAGCCATGGCATTATATTTATCAGCCTTATCAACATATCCCAGATCGTGAATATAAGATTCCATTCCGTCAGGGAATTCTATTTCACCGCCGCCTATCAGCACCAGTTCCAGATCCGACTGAATATTTCTCATTTTATATTCTGCAAAATACTTCAAAAGAGTATCTACATTTTTTCCTGTATCTTTTCTTCCTGCATAAAGCACAAAAGGCTTGTTTATGCCGAATTTTTTTCTAAAATCATCAGGTGAGCTTTTTATCTCTGTATTCATTCCAATTCCTATGCAAGCTTGTTTTGTTTCCTGTAAATCATATAGTCGGTTTGCAAGCTCTTGTTCCGGACGTGAATTGAATATCATTCCTTTTATGTTTATATACGTTTGGCGAAACATAAACATATGAGCATAGCATTCATCATGAAGGCATGGCATCATTACAGATTTATTCGGCGGACATGATAAAACTCCAAAGAATGTAGTACCGAACATATAAGGAATAAATACAAATAAGTCATAAAGACTTTCCTTTTCTTCAATATAGCTATAGAGAGATGGACTGTTTATCATTTCATTTAAAAAGATTTTTTCCTCATGCATAGTTATCTTTTCGCCACGCATAAGTTTTCGGTTTATTTTATTAAATAGCTGAGTATCTCTTGATTTTACGGGAAACCGTCTTGTTGGAATGCCAGAAACATATGCAGTTCCTTCTGCGTAATAATTTACATTCCAGTTTGAGTCGAAACTTTTAGCACAAGTAGTGAGTATTTCAACATCAACACCGGCTGCCGCAAGATGAGCTGAAACTTCACGCAGTTCCATCTCAGCACCGCCTTTTACTTCTTCTCCGTACCATGGAATGACAAAAGCTATTTTCATTTTAGTTTCACCGTCCTTTATAGTGACCGTTGCAGATGTTTAAGCTACAATAGTCTTTTTATTGTTTTAATTTACCAAATAAGCATTATCGCCCACCTGGCAGGGGGCTGAGTAAACTTTAAAATGATTTAAAAGTAAGAGGTGGGGGTCGTAGAGCGGTCAAGCTGGCTTCAGCGTGCCCATAACCACACGTTCTATTCCTGCAAGGTCACGGGCAAAAGAAATATCACAAAAGTTATTTTCCTCTAATATTTTAATTACATCTTTATATTGCCCGATTCCTACTTCAAAAAGCAGCATACCGCCGCTTTTTAGTGAATCCTTCCAAATACGTGTGATTTCTCTGTAAAACATAAGTCCGTCATCGCCGCCAAACAGTGCAAGTTCTGGTTCAAATGTTACTTCTTTTTGCAGAACATTCATATCTGCTGCTGTAAGATATGGAGGATTTGCAGTTATAAGGTCAAGTTCAGTATATTTTTCTGCCGTGCTTTTTAAAAGTACATCTCCAAGACATGCAGTTATGTTTGGTGCAAGCTTTTCAAGATTTTCTTTTAAGTACTCAAAAGCTTCTTTGGATTTTTCCACAGCAATGCCGTTTAATCCTTTTACATATTTTGCAACAGCAGCTGCAACGCAACCGCTTCCGCTGCAAAGGTCAACATAATTTGTATGTTTAAATCCTTCTCTTGATTTAATTGCTTCTTCAGCAAGCACTTCTGTATCAGAACGTGGAATAAGTACTCCTTTGCCAACTTTAAATGTCATTCCAAAGAAATCCCAATTTCCTAAAATATATTGAAGAGGTTCGCCTTCTATTCTTCTTTTGCAAAAATCTTCGACTTTTTTAATGTCACGTTCAGAAATAGATTTGCATTCAAGTATTAAGTTAGGATATGATTTTCCTGTAATATGCTCAAGGATAAATCGTGCCTCACCTGCTGCGTTTTCTATTTCGCCTTTTTTCAATATATTTGTAAGTTCCCTGCAAATAGTTTGTACTGAAATAGATTCAGAATCGATATTACCAAATATCATCTTCCATATCCTCAGGAATACAAGGTTTAATTGCAGCAATAGCACACTCTATTTGAGAATCATCGGGTTCTCTTGTAGTCAGCCTTTGTATTTGCAGACCAGGCCATGAAAGTATTCTTGTAAATAAGCTATTGCTTCTTCCGGCAAGCCGTATAAACTCATATGATATGCCGACTATTATAGGCAAAAGCAATATGCTTACAATAGTTCTAAGCCATATTATTCTTATAGGAACAAGACACATAACAAGTATGCTTACAATAAGAGTAATAAATATAAAGCTTGTACCGCATCTTGGGTGGAATCGACTGTGTTTTTTTACATTTGCAATAGTTAGTTCTTCTCCGGATTCGTGGCAGGCTATTGTTTTATGTTCTGCACCGTGGTATTCATATGTTCTGCGTATATCTTTCATACAGCCTGTAAGCCACATATAAAACAGGAATATAATTATTTTAAGTACGCCTTCAAGAGCAGAACGCAGGATGTTCACATCCGGAACAGGTGTGTGATCAATAAGCAGACCGATAGTTAGCTTTGGCAGAAACATAAATAGTAATAATGCCATTGCAACGCCTATTACCATAGCAAATCCCATTATAATTCCAAAGAGCTTTTCTCCGAGCTTATCATTGAGCCACTTTTCAAAACGGCTCATTTCCTCTTCTTCATCTTCCTCATCCTCTATCTGCTTTTCGGCAGATTTCATAAGACAACGATAACCATCTTTCATAGAACCTACAAAATTAAAGCTTCCTCTTATAAATGGGCATTTTCTGTACCACGGCATATTTTTGCCATTATTTTCAGGCCATGTTTCAACGTCTATTGTTCCGTTTGGAAGACGGCAAGCCATTGCACCCGTATCCGCACCTTTCATCATTACGCCTTCGATGAGTGCTTGTCCGCCTATTTTTGAACGATGTTGTTCTTTTTTTTCATTTTTACCCATATCGTGTCTGTTCCTTTCATTTTTGCATTAAATAACATCAGAATTTAATCGCCTTCTACAGTAACAGCTGTCTGCTCAGTAGTCATTGCTGTTGGCAGAGTTATTACAACACTTGTTCCAAAGCCAAGTTCACTGCTTATCTGAAGAGTACCGCCGTGCATAGTGATTATCTCATCGGCAACAGCAAGACCTATACCACTTCCACGTCTTGTCTGATTAGCCTTGAAGAATTTGGTTTTTACTCTTGGCAGATCTTGTTTGCTTATACCAATGCCGTTGTCGGTAACCATAACCTGTATCTTATTTCCAACATAATCTGCACTTATTGTAATAGTGCCACCTTTATTGGAATATTTAATAGCATTGTCGATTATATTTATGAAAACTTGTTTTATCCTGTTTTTATCACCTATTACAAATGGCAAGGTTTGAGGTTCACGGTATATCATACGAATTTGTTCTCGTCTGGCTTTTTCAGCATAGATGAGAACAGCGTCACCAAGTTCTGCTAAAAGATCCATCTTTTCCATATGCAGTGAAAATTTACCGCTTTGCATACGTGAAAAGTCCAACAGCTCTTCAACCATTTCAGAAAGTCTGTCAGTTTCATTTTTTATAACTCCAACGCCTTTGTGAACAGTTTCCTTATCCACATCGTATAACAGAGTTTCCGCCCAGCCTTTTATAGCAGTAAGCGGAGTTCTAAGCTCATGAGAAACAGATGATATAAATTCATTTTTCATAGCTTCTGTAGATGAAAGAGCCTCTGCCATGTTGTTTATAGAATCACACAAATCACCTATTTCGTCATCTGTGGTTTTTTCGATTCTTTCTTTAAAGTCGCCTTTTGCAAATTTCTTTGTGCTTTCATTTATAGCAGTAATAGGTTTTACAATACTGTTTACAAAATATCGTCCGGTTATCAGCATTAGCAGGATTATAATAATACAGCATACAGCAACAAGAGTCATATATCCCGTAAGAGTATTGTCTATATTTCTAAGTGACGTTATTACACGTATTGCGTTATATTCCGTGCTTATTCCTGAAATATCAACACTTATAGCCATCATCTTTTCGCCGTTCATCCTGCCAACCCAATATCCTTCACCGCCGTCCATAAGTGACTGATAATCAGGCATTTCTGAATTATCCGATGGAGGAAATCCTGAAGATGCAAGCAGTACCCTGCCCTTTGAATCTATTGCCATAAGTTCCATTTTATCTTTGTCGGAAAAATTTTCGAGTGTACTGCGAAGTTCTGCTGAAAAATTCACATCAGAATCCTGCGTATAACGTGTAAGCACTGAAGATACAGAATTTATTCTTACTTGCAGGTACTGTTTTGCGGAATTGTAGTGATAATTTTGCAGAGCATATATTATTGAAAATGAAATAACAAGCAGCAGCAGTACAATAAGACCGAGATTGTTTATCATCCATCTTCTTATAATAGTATTTTTTTTTGCATTCCGTCTTTTTTTTCTTTTACTGATCATTCCATTTATAACCGTATCCCCATATAGTTGTGATATACTTTGGATTAGATGGCTCATCTTCTATTTTCATGCGTATGCGTCTAATATTTACATCAACTATTTTGTCATCGCCAAAATAGCCGTCACCCCATATATGGTCAAGAATGCTTGCTCTGTCAAGTGCAGTATTCTTATTATTTAGAAAGTATTCCATTATCTGATATTCAACTTGTGTGAGTTCGATCAGAGTACTATTTTTGGTAACAGTTCTGCTCTTAAGATTAAGGGAAAAAGGACCGCTGTGTATGATCGGAGATTTTTCGTCTTTTATAAAGCTCATACATACTCTTCTATATATTGCGTCCACCCTTGCTGTTAATTCAGACAAAGAGAATGGCTTTGTAATATAGTCATCTGCGCCCATCATAAGACCACTGACTTTATCCATTTCTTGAGAACGTGCCGTCAGCATTATAATTCCAAGTGTAGAACTTTTTTCACGAAGTTTTTTGCAAACGGTAAAGCCATCTATTCCGGGCATCATTATATCAAGGAGAACTATATCAAAATTTCCGCCGGCTGCATCGAATGCCGCAAGTGCGTCTTCACCGCAGGCAACATCCATAACGTCATAACCTATTCGTTTGAGGTTCATTACAACAAATTCACGTATTGCGTCCTCATCTTCACAAACAAGAATACGTTTCATAAGTTTTTCCTTTCTTTATTTAATGCTCATACAAACCGAAAGCATGATAAAAGCTCGCTCTCAGGAAGATACAAGCTGTCGTTGCTTTCACATACATTTATAAAATAATATGCATTTCCTCTGGAATGTATAAGACTATATCCATCTTCCAGAAGAGAATCTCTTGTGTCACGGTCAGAAGCTATCCCTATACGCATAAGCTCCTGCATAGGTTCTGAAAGTGAACCTGTATAGTGATAGAATACAATATCTCCGGTAATACCATCGCTTATAGCAGTAACATCAGTCTGCCAGAGTTTTGGCAGCATAAACGAATATCCTTCACTTACGCTGAAATAACTGCGGTATTTTTCTTCAAAACAGTTGTCACCTATTGTCATCCACCTTGTAAGGCGTATATTTTGGTCAGTGACATTGCCTTCATATCCCGGAAAAACAGTTTGAACCGGTACTTCCGGTGTGCCGTCACCATCAATATCAAGTGTAGGACATCCTACCGAACGTGTAGTTTCAGACGCAGCGCTTTCATCATCAAAAATATGTTTGAGTTTTGTTCCGTCAAAGCTAAAGAGTTCAGTCTGCATAGTAGTAACTCCAGTCAGCATATCGGCATAAACTGCTGCTGAACCGTCATCACGTGTTGAATACTGCACTTGACTGAATCCAGTGCAGCTGCTTCTAAGAGTAAGTTGTGTTTTGCGAAACTGTTTTTGCTCATCGGGAACATATACCGCTGCCTTTGCACCTGATGTTGATGAATCTGTTTGCAGTACAAGTAATTCCTGCAAACCGTCACCATCAAGATCGTGTATATCAAACAATGAATATGTTGTCGTAAAATTCTTTATAAGTCCGCCGTTTTCATAGTCATATACTACCAGACCTTTGTCAGATTGGTCTACTATAGAATAGCCTATTACTATCTGAGCGTCTGCATATGCGCCTATTGGAGATATTATTACTCTTTCAATTTCAGCACCTTCGGCTGGAATATCACAAACCGAACGCCATGTATTATTATCCTGGTCAAGTACATTTATACGAAGACCGTTTTCAGCTGCCGAAAGACCCATTTTTGTATAGAAAACGAGAGCTTCATTTTCGTTGTCGCCGTCAAGGTCGGATAGAATAAATGCAGAAAGATAATCTCCTGTTTTAGGATATTGTAATTTTATGTCCTTGCCAACGACATTTTGAAGTGCATTATAAATCTGCTCCTGTTCTATCCCAAGGCTTGGCGGAACAAGCAAAGTATCTATTGAAGCTCCAAAAGAGCAGCTGCAAAGAAATAATGCTGTTGATATAACAGCTGCAAGGATCATTTCTTTAAAGTTCATTCTTCCTTTGTACGATTGCATAGTGGCACATAACTTTTTCTCTTGGCATTAGTACGATAAGCCGGACGGATAATTCTTTTTCCGGTAAGAATCTCCTCCATACGATGAGCAGACCAGCCGACCATACGTGCTGTAGCAAAGAGAGGTGTAAAGAGGTCATCAGGAATACCAAGCATTCTGTATACAAGACCGGAGTACATATCAACATTTGCACAAACTGTCTTGTCAACGCCTCTTACTGAGAGCATGAGTTCTGGTGTAAGCTTTTCAATAAGTGAAAGCAGCTTGAATTGTGGTTCAAAATCAGTGTTTTCAGCAAGTTCAAATGCTTTTCTTTTTAGAATAACTGCTCGTGGGTCAGAGAGAGTATAAACAGCGTGACCCATTCCGTATATAAGACCTGAATGATCTCCTGCCTTTTTTTGCAGTATTTTTGTAAGGTAATCTGCAACTTCGCCTTCACTTTCCCAGTTCTTTACATTAGCTTTTATATCATCAAGCATTTCTATAGCTTTGATATTTGCACCGCCGTGACGTGGACCTTTTAAGGAGTTCATAGCTGTTGAATATGCAGCATATGGATCTGTTCCGGAAGATGTAGAAACACGACAAGCAAATGTAGAGTTGTTTCCGCCGCCGTGTTCAGCATGAATTGCGAGCATAGTATCAAGCAGCTGGGCTTCTTTTTTTGTATATTGTCTGTCATTTCTCAGCAGAGAAAGAATTGATTCTGCTGTTTTTTCTTCTGGCTTGATTTGATGCATTACCATGCTTGCACTGTCATATTTATGACGTTTTGTCTGATATGCACCATTCATAAGATTTGGCATTTTGGCAATAAGATTAAGGGCAATAAGCATTTCATCTTCAATAGTAGTATGATCAGGATCTTCATCATAGGAATAAAGAGAGAGAATGCTTCTTGAGAGCTTGTTCATTATATTTTTAGAAGGTGACTGCATAATGGAATCAACAAGAAATCCTGGCGGCAATTCTCTATGAATACTAAGATCGTGTTCACAGTCGGCAAGTTCTTTTTTTGTAGGAAGCTGTCCGAACAGTAAGAGATATACTACCTCTTCAAATACAAAGCGGTCTTCCTTTTCAGCATTTTCTATAAGATCGTTTATATCATATCCACGATAAATAAGCTCACCCGGAATAGGTGTTCTTATACCTTCATCGATTATGTATCCGTGAACGCTGCATATATTTGTAATACCGGCAGCAACGCCAGAACCGTCACTGTATCTAAGACCTCTTTTTACATGATATTTATCATAAAGGCTGCTGTCTATTTGAGAATAAAAAGCAAGATTTTCACATAAAGATGAAATATCAAGATTTGCTTCTTCCCTCTTGAGCTTTAAGTAATTTACTAGCTGCTGATTCATTATATATAACCTCCATTACTTTTCATTTGCATCTTATACATAGTATATTATACATTAAAATCATTTATCTGTCAACCGTCTTATATTCAATATGCTTTAATGCAATGTTACCTGTTTTTTATTATTTAAGCTTGTTTTGGGAATAGATCTGCTCATAAAAAGAAAAGAGGATATAATTATTATGAAACATTATGGACTTATGATATTTTCATTTGCATTTGTGCTTACAGCCATTCCAATTGCACCTGCACTTATATCACGCATAGGCGATACGGATAGTGAGAATAAGACACAAAATTTTGAAAGCATTGATGATTCTGATAGATCAGAAAAATCAGATGAAAGCATACTTATGCTTGATACATCAACGGGAGATGTACTGGATCTTTCAATGAGGGATTACATAATAGGTGCAGTAACAGCAGAAATGCCGGCATCATTTGATGAAGAGGCATTAAAGGCTCAGGCTGTAGCTGTACATACCTATGCAGTTCGGCAGCAGCAAGCAGAGAGCGAGAATCCAACCCCGGAGCTTTGCGGTGCTGATCTATCAAATGACAGTAGTCGCTATCAGGCATATTTCACAAAAAGTCAAGCTATGGAGTTTTACGGCAGCGGATATAAAACAGCATATGAAAAAATAAGTTCAGCAGCTGATGCAGTTTTGCCGTATATTATCACATATGAAGAAAGACCGATTTTAGCAGCATTTTGTTCAATGTCATCTGGTCAAACGGAAAGTGCTTCAAATGTTTGGGGACAAGATGTACCGTATCTTGTCCCGACTGATAGTAAAGCAGATAAAAATGCACCTAATTATTTATGCGAGCATGAATTTTCTAAATCAGAGCTGAAAGAAATGCTTGAAAATGCATATCCCGATGGCGATTTTTCAGGTCCTGTTAAAGAATGGATAAAAATAGAGAAAAAATCGGATTCAGGAACGATTTTAAAAATAAATGTCGGCGGAGCAGAAGTCAGCGGACAGGATATAAGAGAAGCTCTTTCGCTTAGAAGTGCATCATTTGATTTAAAGTGGAATGGTGATATATGTACATTCACTACAAAAGGATATGGTCATGGTGTAGGCATGAGTCAATATGGAGCAGATGCAATGGCAAAAGCAGGTGCAGATTGGAGAGAAATATTGCTTCATTATTACAGCGGTGCTAAAATAAGCAAGGTAAAATAAATTATATTTATTATTATAGCTTTATGTTAACTTGACTTTTTAATTAAAATCGGTTATAATGTCCAATATACAAGCAAATTTTGCAAAAACGGAAAGGAAAGTCTGTTATGAGTCTTAATATAGAGGATATTATGTCGGAAATCCGTGCCGATATTAAGGAAAAAGGTCTGTCTGGAGATATGCTCTCCTTTGCGGATATTCCATGTGATGCAAATCCACGAGATCCGGCAAAACAGTATGATTCCGATCAGCTCAGAAAAAATATCGCTTTTGTATCTGATTATTTTGCTCTTACTACGGAAAATGAAATAACGGGCGGTGCTTTGTCACGCTTTGTCAAAAAAGTTGTAAGGAAACTGAGTCGTTTCTATGTTGAACCTATAGCAGATGAACAGTCTGCTGTCAATGCAAATACTGCACAGGCTCTTCAGCAGCTTGAGCTTTATATTATGGATTCGCAGGAGCAGAATAATATTGTTCTTGCTAAACGTGCGGAAGAACTAGAACTTCAGCAGCGAAATAACCGTATGGAGATAGACAGCTTGCAAAAACAAGTGGCTGCACTTAGTAAGCAGCTTGCTGAATTGCGAAAGGAGAAAGGCTGATGCGTGTATTTCAGCTTATGCCCACTATAGCTGTTGGTGATGCTGTAAGCAATGATGCTATAGCTATAGATAAAGTTTTAAAGAGCATGGGCTGCAAAACCGAGATATTTGCTGAAAATATAGATAAACGTCTGCCTTCGGGTACTGCACATCATGTAAAAAATATGCCACGACTCACTCCAAATGATGCAGTGCTGTATCACTTGTCAGTAGGTTCAGAGCTTAGTTTTGAATTTGCAAAGCTTAAGTCAAAAAAAGGTGTTATTTATCATAATATTACACCATCGTATTTTTTTCGTCCGTACAATGGTGACCTTACAGAACTTTTGGATTATGGCAGAAAAGGTGCAGCTTTTTTGGCGGATAAAGTTGACTTTTGCATGGCAGATTCGCAGTACAATAAAGATGATCTTTTAGGTCTTGGCTATAAATGCGATATTTCTGTAAGACCGATACTGATACCATTTACAGATTACCGAAGCAGACCGGATTCCGATACACTAAGAAAATATGATAGTGATGATTATGTTAATTTTCTATTTGTCGGCAGAGTTGCTCCAAATAAAAAACACGAAGATGTTATAAGAGCTTTTTATTGTTATCAGAAATACTGCAATTCTAAATCAAGGCTTATTTTTGTAGGTTCATGGCAGGGAACAGAGCTTTATTATAAGCGTCTTATGAGATATATAAAAGCACTTGAACTTAAAGATGTTATATTTACAGGACACGTTTCATTTACAGAGCTTATTGCATATTATCAGATCGCAGATGTATTTTTGTGTATGAGTGAACACGAGGGATTTTGTGTACCTTTAGTGGAAGCTATGTATTTTGGCGTGCCTATAATCGCATATGATTCCTGTGCTGTGCCGGATACACTTGGAGGAAGCGGTATTCTTCTTCATGATAAAGATCCGCTTGAGGTGGCCATGGCTGCGGACAGACTGCTTACAGACATCGTATTGAAACGTGAAATAGTGGCACAGCAACGCAGAAGGCAACAGGATTTTGCATATAATAAGGTAAGAAATCAATTTGAAGAACAACTAATAAATTTTTTAAAATAATAAAATAATTGACTGAATGTTTTAAAATATAGAAAGGATCTTAAGCTATGGCTAAAGCGGATTTAAAAAAGAAGAATCAATTTGTTATGCCGGCAACTGCTGAGGAAAAAAAGAAAGCACTTGAAAGTGCTATTGCACATATCACCAAGACTTACGGAAGCGGATCAATTATGAGGTTGGGTGAAAGCACCTGTATGTCAGTAGACGTTATACCTACAGGTTCAATGTCACTTGATATGGCATTGGGTGTAGGCGGTGTGCCGAAAGGTCGTATAGTTGAGCTTTATGGTCCTGAAAGTTCTGGTAAGACAACAGTTGCACTTCACATAATTGCAGAAGCTCAGAAACAGGGTGGAGAAGCAGCATTTATTGATGTTGAACACGCTCTTGATCCAAAATATGCACGAGCTTTGGGTGTTGATATAGATAATTTACTGGTATCACAGCCGGACAGCGGTGAACAAGCATTGGAAATTGCGGAAGCTCTTGTACGTTCTGGTGCTATTGATGTTATAGTTATAGATTCAGTTGCAGCTATGACTACAAAAGCTGAAATTGACGGCGAGATGGGTGATTCTCATGTCGGAATGCTTGCAAGACTTATGTCACAGGCTATGAGAAAGCTTACAGCCGTTATTTCTAAATCAAATTGTGTTGCTGTATTTATTAACCAGATTCGTGAAAAAATCGGAGTTTTGTATGGAAATCCGGAAACAACACCGGGTGGACGAGCTTTGAAATTTTATGCTTCCGTTCGTATGGAAGTAAGAAAAGGTGAACCTATAAAAGATGGTTCTGATATAATTGGTGCAAGAACAAAGGTAAAGGTAGTAAAAAATAAGGTCGCACCTCCGTTTAAGAGCTGTGAGTTTGATATTATTTATGGTAAAGGCATCTCACGTTCAGCCGAAGTGCTTGATATGGCAATTGAACTTGATATTATAAATAAAAGCGGTTCTTGGTTTAGCTATAATGGAAATAAGCTTGGTCAGGGCAGAGAAAATGTCAAGGAGATCCTTCTTGGAAATGCTGAAATGATGAAGGAAGTAGAAGATAAGATCACAGCCAAGATGAAAGAAATGGCTGATGCTGAAAAATCTAAGGAAAAGAAGGAAAAAGCTGACAAAAAGGACAGCAGCAAAGAACGTCTTGCAAAGGCTGCTGAAAATGCTGCAAAAGCAGCTGCCGGCGGAAGCAATAATGGCAGTGATGATGAATTTTATGATGATGAATTTACTCCGGTTAGCAGTAGTCCAGATATTGACAATGATGATTCATTCGATGAATTTACTCCGGTATAAGTTGGATTATGAAAATTTCATCATGTAAACCGCAGCATGGTTCTTATCTTGAGCTTATTCTTGAAAGCGGAGCGGTATATGAGATCCATAGAGATATTGCAATGATGTATGACCTTATGAATATTGAAGATATTTCCGAAGAAACTCTTGTTAAAATGCTTTTTGACAATGATGTTCGGAGAGCATATCACAGGGCATTATATTTGTTGGAAAAGCAGAGTTACAGTTATCATATGCTGTTTCTAAAGCTTAGCAATAACTATGATTATGTTGTTTGCTATGAAGTAATGGATCGCCTTACAAAACTTGGTGTTATAAATGATTGGGAATATGCTGAAAATGCTGCCAGACGTGCCGCAGAAATAAAACTTTATGGACCACGCAGAATACGCCAGATACTCTATCAAAAAGGCATACCTAAAACTGTTATTGATAAGACTGTTTCTGAATATGTAAGTGCTGAATATCAAACAGAACAAATTATACAGCTGCTTAATAAAAAGTATAGCAGAATGCTTGATGATAAAGAGGATAGGAAGAAAATCGAAAAGTGTAAAGCTGCACTGGTGCGTATGGGTTATGGATTCACTCCGATAGCTGCGGCGTTAAAACTTTATTTTGAAAATGAGGAATCCTGAGGATTTCTGTATAATTTATATTATAATATTACAATTGAAAGAGGTATGAAGTATGCTGTCAAACAAAGAAAAAAGCATGGACAAAATTGTTGAGCTTTGTAAATCAAGAGGTTTCGTTTACGCCGGCTCTGAAATTTACGGCGGACTTGCCAACACATGGGATTACGGTCCGCTTGGTGTTGGACTGAAAAACAACATAAAAGATGCATGGCGTAAGAAATTCGTTCAGGAATGTCCTTATAATGTAGGACTTGACAGTGCGATTCTTATGAATCCTGAAACATGGGTAGCATCTGGTCATTTGGGCGGATTCTCTGATCCGCTTATGGATTGTAAGAGCTGCAAGACACGTCACAGAGCTGATAATCTCATTGAAGATTTTGATGGTACTAACCCTGCTGGCTGGAGCAATCAGGAAATGATGGATTATATCCGTGAAAAGGGAATTACTTGTCCAAACTGCGGTAAGTGTGATTTTACTGATATAAGACAGTTCAATCTTATGTTCAAGACTTTCCAAGGCGTTACAGAGGATTCTAAATCTGAACTTTACCTGCGTCCTGAAACTGCTCAGGGAATATTTGTAAACTTTGCAAATATACAGCGTACTACAAGAAGAAAAGTTCCTTTTGGAGTAGCACAGGTCGGTAAATCTTTCCGTAATGAGATAACACCGGGCAACTTTATTTTCCGTGTACGTGAATTTGAGCAGATGGAGCTTGAATTTTTCTGCAAGCCTGGTACTGACCTTGAGTGGTTCCAGTATTGGAGAAGCTATTGCAAGAACTTCCTGACTAATCTTGGCATTAAGGAAGAGAATTTAAGACTTCGTGACCATGATAAGGAAGAGCTTTGCTTCTACTCAAAGGCAACAACAGACTTTGAGTATCTGTTCCCATTTGGTTGGGGTGAGCTTTGGGGTATTGCTGACAGAACAGACTATGACCTTACACAGCATCAGAATCACAGCGGTAAGTCACTGGAATATTTTGATCCAGAAGACAACACAAAGTATATTCCATATGTAATTGAGCCGTCACTTGGTGTTGAGCGTTTGTTCCTGTCAATTGTTACAGAAGCTTATGACGAAGAAGTTATTGATGCTGAAAAGAATGATGTAAGAACAGTTATGCATCTTCATCCTGCTCTTGCACCGTATAAGTGTGCGGTTTTACCACTTTCAAAGAAGCTTAGCACACAGGCTATGGAAGTATTCCAGGAGTTGTCAAAATATTTCTCTGTTGATTTTGATGAAACAGGTTCTATTGGTAAGCGTTATCGCAGACAGGATGAAATTGGTACACCATTCTGTATTACTTATGATTTTGACACATTGGAAAAAGACCAGTGTGTAACAGTACGTGACCGTGACACAATGCAGCAGGTAAGAATGCCGATTACAGAATTGGTAGATTACCTGCGTGAGAAAGTAATGCTTTAATTTTAAGTAAAAGAAAAAAAGGAACAAAATCAATAAAAGCTTTTTGGTCCAGCAATTTTTCAAAAATGCTGGTCGCTGTCCGCAGACAGCGAAACGGCTCGCCACCAAAAAAGTTACGTGTGAAAAATTTAGCGTAAAAACAAAAAACAAAATTTCGCAAAATAAAAGGGCTTTCTGTTAAAATCAAGCAAACAACAGAAAGCCTTGTTCTAATTTTAAGTAAAAGAAAAAAAGCGAAATTTTGTTGACAAAGCAAAAGAGGGAGCGAAGTGACCAATTTTTTCGAACGGTTTAGATCTTGCTTAATTTAGAATAAGTTGCTTTAAGAGTTGTAGCTCTGCTCTGATTTTGTGAAATTCAGAATGATTTTTCTTTTAGTTTTATCCATAGGCGAAATATCCTATTTAAAGAATGCTTTATCCATCCGCAAGATTTGTCGCTTCGCTCTTGCTGGGTGTAAAAATTTCGCTTTTTTCTTTGATTGAATTTGAAAAAAGACTTTCTGTTTTGTGCTTGACATTTGCAGAAAGTCTTTTTATTATGCAAAATTTTTATTTTGGCTTTTTTGTTCTTTTTTTATCGCACGAACCTTTTTTGCTGTCGAGCCGTTTCGCCGTCTGCGGACGGCGACCAGCATTTTTGAAAAATTGCTGGACCAAAAAACTTTTATTGATTTAGGCTCCTTTTTTCTTGGCTCGAATTTAACACAAAAAGCACCATGCCGGCTTGTCCGCCGAAAACATGATGCTTTTTTTACGTTATGATACAAAAATCAGATGTCGGGATGTTTTTTATAAAATTAAAATTTATATAAAACGATTTTATTTAAAATTTAAATTAAAAAATGCGATTATTACTTGTTCTTGATTGCAGCCTGAGCAGCAGCCAGTCTTGCGATCGGAACACGATAAGGTGAGCAAGATACATAGTCAAGACCGATCTTGTGGCAGAATTCGATAGAAGAAGGATCGCCACCATGCTCGCCGCAGATACCTACGTGGAGGTTTGGATTAACTGGCTTGCCCAGTTCGATAGCCATCTTCATCAGCTTACCTACACCTACCTGATCCAGTCTTGCAAATGGATCAGACTCGTAAATCTTGTTTTCATAATAAGAAGTAAGGAACTTACCAGCATCATCACGTGAGAAGCCAAATGTCATCTGTGTAAGGTCGTTTGTACCGAAGCAGAAGAAGTCAGCATCCTTTGCGATTTCGTCAGCTGTAAGAGCAGCTCTTGGGATTTCGATCATTGTACCTACCTGGTACTTCAGATCTACACCAGCTGCTGCGATTTCAGCATCAGCAGTTGCTACAACGCTCTTCTTAACGAACAGCATTTCCTTGTCTTCGCCAACCAGTGGGATCATGATCTCAGGAACTACATTCCAATCCGGATGAGCAGCCTTAACTTCGATTGCTGCACGGATAACTGCCTTTGTCTGCATTACTGCAATTTCCGGATATGTTACTGCCAGACGGCATCCACGGTGACCCATCATTGGGTTGAATTCGTGGAGAGAAGAGATGATGTTCTTGATAGACTCAACAGATTTACCCTGTGCATCTGCAAGAAGCTTAATATCCTCTTCTTCTGTAGGAACGAATTCGTGAAGCGGAGGATCCAGGAAACGGATAGTTACTGGACAGCCTTCCAGAGCTTCATAAAGTGCCTTGAAGTCGCTCTGCTGCATTGGGAGGATCTTCTCGAGTGCTGCTTCACGTTCTTCAACAGTTTCAGAACAAATCATTTCACGGAATGCATCAATTCTGCCTTCACCAAAGAACATATGCTCTGTACGGCAAAGACCGATACCATCAGCACCAAAGTGTCTTGCCTGCTTTGCATCCTTAGGAGTATCAGCATTTGTACGAACGCCAAGCTTCTTGTACTTATCAGACCATTCCATGATCTTGCCGAAGTAACCACTGTCTGTGTTTGCAGGTACAGTTGGGATAGCTTCGCCATAAATGTTACCTGTTGTACCATCAAGAGAAATATAATCACCTTCAACATAAGTCTTGCCAGCAAGCTCGAACTTCTTGTTTGCTTCGTCCATCTTGATAGCACCGCAGCCAGATACACAGCAAGTACCCATACCACGAGCAACAACGGCAGCGTGAGATGTCATACCGCCACGTACAGTCAGGATACCCTGAGCTGCAACCATGCCTTCGATATCTTCAGGAGATGTTTCAAGACGAACCAGAACAACCTTTTCGCCCTTTGCAGCCCATTCCTTAGCATCGTCAGCTGTAAATACAACCTTACCGCAAGCAGCACCAGGAGATGCAGCAAGTGCAGATGCAACTGGAACAGCCTTCTTAAGAGCAGCAGCATCGAACTGTGGGTGAAGAAGAGCATCAAGTGACTTAGCATCAATCTGCATAAGAGCTTCTTCTTCTGTGATCATGCCTTCTTCTACCAGATCACAAGCGATCTTGATAGCAGCAGCAGCTGTTCTCTTACCATTTCTTGTCTGGAGCATATAGAGTTTCTTATCTTCGATTGTGAATTCCATATCCTGCATATCTCTGTAGTGATTTTCCAGAGTATTGCAGATGTTTGTGAACTGCTCGTAAACTTCAGGCATTGTATCAGCGAGCTGCTGAATTGGCTGAGGAGTACGTACACCAGCAACAACGTCTTCACCCTGTGCGTTCATAAGGAATTCGCCCATGAGCTTCTTTTCACCTGTAGCAGGGTTTCTTGTAAATGCAACACCTGTACCGGATGTATCACCCATGTTACCAAATGCCATCATCTGTACGTTTACAGCTGTACCCCAAGAATAAGGAATATCATTCATCATTCTGTATACGTTAGCTCTTGGGTTATCCCAGCTTCTGAATACGGCTTCAACAGCACCCATCAGCTGTTCTACAGGATCAGTTGGGAAGTCCTTACCGATCTTGGACTTGTACTCATCCTTGAACTGCTCAGCCAGGATCTTCAGGTCTTCTGCTGTCAGGTCAACGTCCTGAGTTACGCCACGCTCTTCCTTCATCTTGTCGATAAGCTCTTCAAAGTACTTCTTACCAACTTCCATAACTACGTCAGAATACATCTGGATGAATCTTCTGTAGCAGTCACGAGCCCAACGTTCATTACCGGACTTAGCAGCCATTACTTCAACAACATCTTCGTTAAGACCAAGGTTAAGGATTGTATCCATCATGCCTGGCATTGATGCTCTTGCACCTGAACGTACAGATACCAGAAGAGGATTTTCCTTATCACCGAACTTCTTGCCAGTGATTTCTTCCATCTTGCCGATGTATTCCATGATCTGAGCCTTGATCTCATCATTGATCTTACGGCCATCTTCATAATACTGTGTGCAAGCCTCTGTGGAAATTGTAAAGCCCTGCGGTACCGGCAGACCCAGACCTGTCATTTCAGCCAGGTTTGCACCCTTACCGCCGAGAAGCTCTCTCATTGTTGCGTTACCTTCTGTGAACAAATAAACATACTTCTTCATTTCGAGTTATACCTCCAGTTTTTTATCGTTGTAACTGGAATTGCCGTCCGTGGTATGTCCGGAAAGCAGGGGCAGAGGTCGCACATATCCCTACCCAAACCAGTCGTATTCTTATTATAACATATTACACCAGAAATTACTATACCTTTTTTCAAAAAAAATTTCCATTGTTTTTTTAGCAACTTGTACAAAAATTACAATTTATGCAAGTTTTTAAAAAATAGCTCTTGAAAAATCTTTTAAAATTTGTAATAATATAAGTGTATTGCTTTTTGATATTGATCTTGATCTTAATAAAAAAGTTGATAACTAATGCAGGTGATTTAATTTATAATATAAATAGAATAGAGAGGACTTTAAAATTATGAATAAAGCTGTTATTCTTGCCGGCGGACACGGCAAACGTATGAAAGCCGATATACCTAAACCTATGTTGGAAATTCTTGATGTTCCTATGCTTGGTTGGGTAACACGTGCTTGTGAAAATGCAGAGGTATCAGATATTTGCGTAATAACCGGCTACAAGGCTGAATATATTGAACATTATCTTAACGGCAAATATGAAACCGCTTTGCAGTCAGAACGCCTTGGCACAGGACACGCTGTAATGCAGGCAGAGCATTTTCTAAAAAAAGATATAAGCGGAAATACACTTATTCTTTGCGGTGATGCACCATTTATGGATGCTGAAACCATAAAGAATGCACTGGAACTTCATAAAGCACAGAATAACTCTGTTACTGTTATAACTGCTGAACTTGAAAAGCCTTATGGATATGGAAGAATAGTTCGTAGTGAGAGCGATGGAATTGCCGAAATAGTTGAAGAAAAAGACGCAACTCCTGTTCAGAAAAAAATAAAAGAAGTAAATTCCGGAGCATATTGGTTTAAGACGGCTGATCTTTTGGAATTTTTATCAAAACTCACACCTCAGAATGCTCAGGGTGAATATTATCTTACCGATACAATAAGCATTGCAATTTCTTGCGGTAAGAGAGCCGGTGTTTATCTTACAGAAAATACAGATGTTATACTTGGTGCCAATACAAGAAAGGATCTTTTGAATCTGCGTGAAAATGCAAGACATAAGATACTTGAAAAGCATATGGACGGCGGTGTTGACTTTATTAGTACTGATGGCGTTATAATAGGAATGGACGTTGAGATAGAACCGGCAACTGTTATACAGCCGGGAACTATTTTAAAGGGTAAAACAAAGATTGGTTCTCACAGCAAGATTGGTCCAAACTGCTTGATTGATAATACTATTATAGGTCAGCATTGCAAATTAAATGCTGTACAGGCTTATGATTCTGTTATTGAAGATAATGTAAAAATCGGACCGTTTGTACATATTCGTCCAAATTCTCATATAAAGAGCGGTGTTAAAATAGGCGATTTCGTAGAAGTGAAGAACTCTGTTATAGGTGAGCAGACTTCTATTGCACATCTCACATATGTAGGCGATAGTGATGTTGGTAGGAAGGTAAACTTTGGTTGCGGCACTGTTACTGTAAATTATGATGGTGTAAGCAAGGAAAGATGTGTTATAGGTGACAGCTGTTTTATTGGCTGCAATACAAATCTCATCGCTCCTGTAAAACTTGGCAACGGAGTGTACACAGCAGCAGGTTCAACTATTACAAAAGATGTTCCTGATTATGCACTGGCTGTTGAAAGAGGTCAGATGAAAGTGAAAGAAGGCTATAGTCTTAGAAAGCTTAAGACAAGAATTTTTTCAGATAAAGATAAGGAAAAAGATAAGGATAATAAGAACAAATAAAAAATTCAAATCATGCGGTGCTGTTTAGTTCAGTGCCGCATGATGTAGGTTAAGAGGTAAATTATGAGTATTTTTGATATTTTTAAATCGATTGAAAATGAACGCAGTGCCAATACTTCCGGCAAAATTTCATGGATAGTAGCAGGTCTTGGAAATCCTGGACTTGCATATGCAAATACAAGACATAACGCAGGATTTATGGGACTTGATAAGCTTGCTGAAATGAATAACATAGATATAAATATAAAGAAATTCAAAGGCGACTGCGGTGATGGCATGATAGGTTCGGAGAGGTGTTTGCTTATAAAGCCGGGAACATTTATGAATCTAAGCGGTGAAGCAATATCAGCAGCGGCAGATTTCTACAAAATTCCACCTGAAAAAGTTGTTATAATGTATGATGACATAACACTTTCGCCAGGAAAACTCAGAATAAGACGAAAGGGCAGTGCCGGCGGTCATAATGGCATGAAGAGTATCATAGCATTGCTTGGCACAGATGAATTTCCAAGAGTTCGTATAGGCGTTGGTGCCAAGCCACGTCCAGACTATGACCTTGCCGATTGGGTACTCAGCAAATTTTCAGACGAAGATAAAGAGCTTTTAACACCTGTACTTGAAAATGCTGCAAAAGCGGCAAAACTTATAGTTCAGTGCAAAATAGATGAGGCTATGAATAGATACAGCAGCAAATAAATTTAATTATATTATTATATAATATATAAAATAAATATATAAACGTTTTAAGAAAGGAGCGAAAAATGAGCTTTTTTGAAAATACATTCAAATCACTTTCCGCATATAAAAGTCTTGTAAGCTGTATAGAAAACGGTATTTCTCCGGTATCTCTTACGGGATTGTCTATAGTTCACAAGGCACAGCTTGCACTTGCATTGTCCCGGTTGACAAATAAACCGGTACTGGTAATATCTCCGGATGAAAATGAGGCTATGCGTGTTTGTAGTGATATAAATAATATGTGTCCATCGGAAGATACAACGTCATCAGTTCTTTTTCCTGCAAGAGAGCTTGTTTTAGCTCCTATAGAAGGCATTTCGGGAGAATTTGTATGTGCCAGACTATCGGCGCTCTCTGCTGTGGTGAATAATTCCTGCAAAGTAGTTTCTGCATCTATAGAAGCGGTAATGCAGCCGGTTATACCAAAAAATCAGCTTGAAAATGCAACAATGCATCTTGCAGTCAATGATACAATTGAGATCCATGAGCTTACAAGGAAGCTTATTGCTATTGGGTATGTTCGTGCAGATACTGTTGAAGGTCAAGGTCAGTTTGCGGTTCGTGGTGCTATTATAGATATTTTTCCGCCTCAGGCACAGAATCCTGTCAGAATGGAGCTTTGGGGTGATGAAATAGACACTATTTCAGAATTCAGCACTGAAAGCCAAAGACGTATAACATCATTGGCAAGTATAATTATTCCGCCTGTAAAAGAAGTAATATGTGACTCTATTGAGCTTGCTGAAAAAATAGATTCTGTATCCAGTACATTGCGTGGAAAGCGTGCAGCTGCTGTAAAAGAAGTTTTAAAAAGTGATGCTGATATGCTGCGAGATGGATTATTGCTCAGCAATATAGATAAGTATATACCGATTATTTATGATAAACTGCCGCTTATTTTTGAGTATGATTTCGGCATTGTTATATTCAATGAGTTTTCAGGCTGTACGGGCAGTTCCAATAATATTTCTGCAAGATATCAAGAAGATCTAAAAATCATGCTTGAAGAAGGTGCTATTTGCAGTAAACTTACGGGACATATGGTGGAAATGCCTGTTATTCAAAATGAGGCAGAGAAAAGCGGTTTTTGTGTATATGCCAGCAATTTTTTACAGGGCGGCGAGCATATCAGTTTCAAAAAACTTTTATCCATTGATGCCTATCAATCTGCACCTTGGGGTGGAGAAATGCGTCAGCTTATAGAAGATCTTCAGGAATTTTGTGAAATGGGATACTGCATTATGCTTGCAGCAGGAAGTGAAAAAACATTACCTATTATAAAAAGCGACATTGAAAAAGGCGGCTTTTCATGCAGCATTGCAAATGATGATTCTACATGGAAAAAAGGTCATATTTACATTATGACCGGCAGTTTTTCAAGTGGTTTTTCATATCCTGAAATCAAGACTGCTCTTATAACTCAGGCAAAGGCTCTTCGCTCAAAAAGCCGTAAACCAAAGGCAGCTCCCGGAAAAGAGCTTCGTTCTCTGGCGGATCTTGAAAAGGGTGATCTTGTAGTTCATGCACTTCACGGAATAGGCAGATTTGCAGGAATAAAGAAACTTTGTCTTGAAGATATAACTAAAGATTACATAATGATACAATATGCAGGCAATGAAAATCTCTATGTGCCCGTTACTCAAATGGATCTTGTATCAAAATATATTGGCTCAAGAGATGACAGCGGAGTTAAACTTCACAGACTGTCATCTCCGGAATGGCAGAAGACACGCAGCAATGTAAAACGTGCTGTAAAAGATATGGCAAAGGAGCTTACTGCACTTTATGCAAAGCGAGAGCAAGCCAAGGGAATTGCTTTTGAAGCTGACGATGATGTTCAAAAAGAATTTGAACAGAGATTCCCATATATTGAAACTGATGATCAGCTTAATGCTATCGAAGAAATCAAAGCGGATATGGAAAAAAGTCGTCCTATGGACAGACTGCTTTGCGGTGATGTTGGCTTTGGAAAGACTGAAGTCGCACTTAGGGCAGCTATGAAATGCGTTCTTAGCGGCAAACAGTGTGCTATATTAGTTCCGACTACAGTTTTGGCAATGCAGCATTATCAAACAGCTGTAAGAAGATTTGAAGCCTTTCCGGTAAATATTGAGCTTTTATCACGTTTTAGAACACCAAAGCAGCAAAAAGAAGCCATAGAGCGAATGAAAAAAGGTACGGCAGATATTGTAATTGGTACACATAGAATAGTTCAAAAGGATGTTGAATTCAAAAACCTTGGACTTGCTATAATAGATGAAGAACAGCGGTTTGGTGTTGCACATAAAGAAAAATTCAAAGAGATGTTTTCGGGCGTGGATGTGCTTACTCTTTCTGCAACGCCTATTCCACGTACTTTAAATATGGCAATGAGCGGCATACGTGATATGTCCGTTATTGCAGAAGCACCTCAGGACAGACATCCTGTACAGACTTATGTTATGGAATATAATTTTGGCGTTATTATTGGTGCTATTGAACGTGAACTAAGACGTGGCGGTCAGGTTTATTATATTCACAATAGGGTAGATACTATTGAATATACTGCATCTAAAATAAGACAGGCACTGCCGAACGCAAGAATCGGAGTGGCTCATGGAAAAATGGTCGAAACCGAAATGTCCGAAATATGGAGGCAGTTGGTTGAACAGGAAATAGATGTGCTTGTATGTACTACTATTATAGAAACGGGTGTTGATGTTTCAAATGTCAATACTATCATTCTGGAAAATGCAGATTACTTTGGACTTTCACAGCTCTACCAGCTAAGAGGAAGAGTTGGCAGAGGCAGCAGACGTGCATATGCTTATTTCACTTTTAAAAGGGATAAATCGATTTCTGAAGTTTCAGCCAAGCGTCTTGCTGCAATGAGAGAATTTACACAATTCGGCAGCGGATTCCAAATTGCATTGCGTGATCTTGAGATAAGAGGAGCAGGCAGTATTTTAGGCGGAAGGCAGCACGGTCATATGGAAGCTGTTGGATATGATATGTATCTTAAACTTCTTGGCGAGGCTATTGCGGAAGAACGTGGTGAAAAGCCAGAGAAAGCTGCTGAATGCGTTGTTGACGTTCAGATAAATGCACATATTCCGGAAGATTATATAGAAAGCCTGAGCCAGCGACTTTCGATGTACAGAAAAATTGCGGCAATCGAATCTGAAGAAGATAAGCTTGATTTGCTTGATGAGCTGATTGACCGTTATGGTGATCCTCCGGCTGAAATAATGGGACTTATTTGGGTATCACTTCTTAGAAATCGTGCGGCAAAGCTTGGCATTACAGAGATAAATCAACGCAGTGACAGAATTTATTTCTATATAACAAGTCCATCACAGGAACAGGTAACAGCTCTTGCTTCGGAATTTCGTGGAAAAATAATATTTAACAGCCTGAAAAAGCCTTATATTGGAGTTGGCGTACCTAAAAAAATGAAACCTCTTGAACTTATTCAAAAGGTTATCGAAATTATGGAAATTTAGAAGATTTGAAGAATTAGAAAATTTAAATGGTAATTTTTCGACCGTCTTTTTTTGTGCAAAATAACAGTGGACATTATTTTTAAATTGTGTTATAATAATTTAAATAATAGGTTAGCTATAACTTGTTACGAGTTTAAATACACAAAGGAGTATGCAAAATGAATGTTTTTAAGAAAACTCTGATTACTCTAACAGTAGCTGCTTCAATGAGTGCTTTCACTGTTGTACCTTTTTCTGCTTATGCGGCTGAAAAGATACTTACACCTGCTGAAAATGCACCTTATACTATACTTATGGGAATAAATGCAGATAAGGAATTATGGGAGCAGAAGGACGGAAATTATAAAACGTTTTCTGAAGACGGTGATTTCATTCTTTATTATACATTCCTTACAGGCGGAAGCAGTATAAATGAATTGATATTGGAAACAGATTTAAAAGCAGAACAATTTCCAAACGCTAAAATAACGATTGATAAAATCACTGTTGTTGATTCGGTAGGTTTATCAACAGATGTTCCTTATGATGCCTCTAAAGCTGTTCAATCTGTAACTTCAAATGGCACTATTACACTTAGAGTATTGACAGCATTTTCACCGGCTGCAAATGCTATCAGCAATAGTTTGCCGGTAAGTGCGGCAGCAGGCGATAATTTGATGGTGACTGCCAGCGTTTCCGGTGTTTCATCTAATTCTGGAATAGATACATCTGTACCGAATGATTCCAGTAATATTGTAACAACTGTGAATTCTGAAACAGAAAATGCGGTTCAGACGGGCGCAAATTCTATAACAGGAACTGTATCTCAGACTGCTGACCCAGGTTTAACAGCAATTGCGGTTACTGGTGGTGCTGCTGTTTCTTTGGCTGCGGTTGCTCTTACTATAAGAAAAAAGAAAAAGTAAGATTGTAATATTAGGTATTATTTATAAAATAATACCTATATAAATATATGTATTTGTGCATAATTGCTATAGACAGAATTTTTATGATGTGCTATAATAACCGTAAAAGACAAAACAATATAAAGACGTAAATCAAAAAAGTTTAAAAAAAGGAGATAAATACAATGAGTATTATCAAGAAAATCATTGCGGCTACTACATCTGTTCTTTCAGTAGGTGCATTTTCTTTGGCATCTATTACAGCGTATGCTGATGAAACAACAACAACTACTACTGAAGCAGCAGTAGAAACAACCGAAACAGAAACAACCACAAGCGAAACATCAACAGAAACATCATCTGATACAACAACTTCTACCACCGCACCTGCATCATATAATATGTGGCTGTCATGCAATGGCAATATAGAGCAGGAAAATGCAGTAACTGTTAATGCTAATGGTACATATACAGTAAAGTATAAGTTTACAGAAGCTGATTTGGCATCTGGTATAACTCCTTTGATACTTGAGAGTGATATCAATTCTGAAATAGCTGCTGATGTTAAGTTTAAAGTAACAGGTATAAAATTAGGAGTTGACGAAGCTACAGCGGCAACAATTCAGTATGTAAATCTTAACAATGATAATGTTTTTGGCACAAATACTGAATCAAAGTGCTATTATTTAAATATTATTAAAGGACAAAATACAAATACAGATGTGGTTACTACTACAATTACAGAAGAAACTACAGATTTAAATACATTTACAACTACAGCTGAAAGTGCAGATACAAGTACAAATGAAAATGAAAATATTGGTGATCTCGTAGTTGATACAGTTCAATTTGCACCTAAGGCTGATGATACAGTTTTTGTTACATTTACTGTAGAAGGTCTTGCTAATGCGGATCCAGCAACAACTACAACAACTACAACAAGAACTATTTCCTATGTAGGATATGGCAATAATGGCGGCTCATCAAATGGCAAGACTACTACAAATACTGTAGCTCAGACTGCTGATGAAGGCGTGGTTGCTATTGTTGTTGCAGCTGCAGCTGCTGTAGCTCTGGCTGCTGGTGCTATGACTATTAGAAAAAAGAGAAAGTAAAAAAAGTAATTAGTTAATGCTTTATTAAGCAGACTGTAGTAATGTTAAGTTGCAGCAGTCTGCTTTTTGCTATATATCTGTTGTTAGCGATAAGGCATTGTGCAAAACGCATATAAAAGCAGCATAATATTAGTAAAACTTTCTGACGGAAAAGTGTTGACAACAGGGAAATATTATGCTATAATAATAAAGCTGTCGGGAGAGAGCGAGAGAATAAATGAGAAAAGAAAA
>CANOIR010000006.1 GCA_947566125.1 uncultured Ruminococcus sp.
TGTATATTTCTTCTCATAAGTTTAGCAAGCATTTTTACAAGATCTGCTATTTCATATATTGGAACAATTCGTTCATCTCTGGCCCTATGGAGGCGCCGTCTGCGACAACAAGTACATTTCCTTGATCTGATTGCTGCAGTACATCTTTTATCTTTGATTTTCCGTCGGCGCTTTTGCATGCGATATGATGTTCATCACACACGCTGTGGAAAAAATCATATCCCGAATTAGAATCTTCGACTATAACTTCGTCTGGTTTTACTGTTTCCGGAAAATCCATAAAACTGTATATATGATAAAATTCGTTATAAATCCTTTTTGTACCATGATATTTTCCGGCAGCATGTATTCCGTATATTTCTTCTACGGAATACGGCAGATTGGCCAGATCCTCCCGGGTGATTATTACAAAATAATTATCAGATTCCCTGACCATCCGTGAAAATTCAGTTGTCTTGATAAACAGGTTATCTTCATCCAGAAAAATGATATGGTCATGCAGTGCAGGCAATATTAATTTCCAGTCAAGATCGTCTAAAGTGCGGCATTTCTTCTCGCACCGCACTTCGATTCCGGAACTGTCGCCGAGTCTTGCGGCAAGTGCGATCATCGAATACAGCGTCGTCTTCCCGGTTGCACTGTCGCCGCGGATAATCGTAATATTTCTTTTTATGTCGAATTCATAACGAATCCTGTTGTTCTGTACCATGACATGGTATTTACCTTTCATACGTTACCGCTCCTTTATTCGCAATGCCTCTTCCAGATATTCACGGTATCCGTGGATCATCTTGCCCGTATTAAGCATCCATGCATCGAATTCGCCTGCCGAACTAAAATCCAGCACATGATGCAGATTGATGGTCAGATCCTTCCTTCGCCCAATCTCCACAATCCATTTGGCGCAATTATCCCCGCAGGATGACGCGTTGAATATTTTCCCAGACTCATCAAAAGCCATAAGCATAAGTGTCTTCACTCCGCCGGAGATCTCCTTTGTGGAAATGGGGCCGAGTATCGGACTGTCAATCAGATGTGCGCTGATAACTTCCGATTTATCGATATCTCTTATCATCTCTATGGACAGAGGATCTGTAATCCACTCATCCTCATACTGGTTGTCAAAATAAGTTGGCGGATGATATATGGAATGGTCAATATCTCCAAAAATGATTTTCAGCATACGCTCGTCCTCCCATGCAGCTTCTTTCGGATTAATGTAACATACATAGATGCAGAAATCAATGAATTAATGAATTTTCGAACATGCTTTGGAACTTTTAACACAAGCCGTATGAACTGCGTCTGTTCGATTCACTGTCGGAGGAGTACGGGTGATGATATGTTGACAAACCCAAAACAAAGTAATATATTGAATTACAAAGAAGGAGGAGACGCCATGTATGAAGAGGAAGTAAGGAGATTACAGGAGATTATCGACGAAAGCAATCGTATCGTATTCTTTGGCGGGGCAGGAGTGTCCACGGAGAGTAACATCCCGGATTTCAGGAGTGCGGACGGTCTGTATCAGCAGAAGTACAAGTATTCACCGGAGCAGATTGTAAGTCACAGTTTCTTTGTACAGAATACAGAAGGTTTCTATGAGTTTTATAAGGAGAAGATGATGTTTCTGGATGCGCAGCCCAATCAGGCACATCAAAAGCTGGCACAGCTTGAGAAAGCGGGGAAACTCAGCGCAGTAATTACTCAGAATATTGACGGACTGCACCAGGCGGCGGGCAGTGAGAATGTGCTGGAACTGCATGGAAGCATCCACCGCAATTACTGCCAGAAGTGCGGGAAATTCTACGATGCCGCCTATGTAAAGAGTTCTGACGGAATCCCCAGATGCAGCTGCGGCGGAAGGATTAAGCCGGACGTCGTATTGTACGAAGAAGGCCTGGATTCAGATGTGATAAAGAAGAGCATTCAGGCAATCAGCCAGGCGGATACGTTGATCATCGGAGGGACGTCCCTTGTGGTTTATCCCGCGGCAGGATTCATTGATTATTTCCGGGGGAAGCATCTGGTG
This sequence comes from uncultured Ruminococcus sp., assembly GCA_947566125.1. Taxonomy (GTDB): domain Bacteria; phylum Bacillota; class Clostridia; order Oscillospirales; family Ruminococcaceae; genus Ruminococcus_C. The sequence goes on from CANOIR010000006.1 coordinate 2,033, forward strand.
GTGATTAATAAGAGTGCGACAGCGAGAGAGGTTGGGGCAGAGCTTAGCATCGCGGCGCCGATTGGGGAAGTGCTGGGACAGATTGTAGTGAAATAGATTTTTCTATAGTATTTTCATATCAACTGGTATATAATAGAAAAGATTCGGGATACTATTTACGACAGTCTCCCAGAAAAACACATCATAATGAACATATTAAGAAAGGAACAGGTGATGGAAGATGCAGAAATATGTATGCGAACCATGCGGATATGTATATGATCCTGAGGTTGGCGATCCGGACGGCGGAATCGAGCCGGGAACAGCTTTTGAGGATATTCCAGAGGATTGGGTATGCCCGATCTGCGGAATGGGCAAGGAAGTATTCGCACCAGAAGAATAATCGCGGACAGGACAAGAACGGGCTGCCGGGAGATGAAGATCTCCTGGCAGCTCGTTCTTGTCCTGTCTAAAAGACTTCCACCTGTACGATTGAAAATCCATTTCCAACTTCCGTTCCTTGAACATCATTTCAACCGTACAGGTGGGAAATTTTCCACTACTTTATCGTATTGATATCGGTATATGCAACGTCTGTAAAGGGCAGCGTCATCCGCCTGCCGGAAGCGGAGGAGAGGTAGATCCCTTTAATGATCTCCAGTGTTTTGCGCCCTTCCATCCCGTCCACCGCGACCGGGGTGTCATTAAGCACAGAATCATAGAAGTCGCGGAGCTGCAGATAGTGGCTGCTTCCCCAGTACACTGGGCCGACGCCTGCCGGTACGTATTCATCCCGGATTTCTTCATAAGTATCGCCGATCTCATAGAAGCCGGTATCGTGTATCAGGCCGCAGCGTCCCTTTTCACCCGCCAGTTCTATGTAGATTGGAGAGTCCAGACCATAAGTATTGCAGGCGTACAGATTATACAGACAGCCGTTTTCAAACTTGACGACGGCATTGGCGGTGTCCTCTACCTTGACAAAGCCGTGGACATAATTGCGGATGTTTCCGTCGATCCATGCAACGTCGCTGCCGACCAGATAACGGACCCGGTCAATACTGTGGATCGCCTGGTCAATCAGGACTCCTCCGCCTTCCTTGTCCCAGGTTCCCTTCCAGTCGCTGTCGTCATAGTAGTTGAACGGGCGGTTCCAGGTGAGATAGGAACGGGCAGAAAGAATCCTTCCAAAATCGCCGCGTTCAATCATAGACTTAAGCGCCGCAACGCTCTTGGTGTACCGTGTCTGGAAGATCACGCCAAGCTTTACCCCCGTCTCCTGCTGGGTGCGAAGCATCAGATCCGCCTCCTGAAGCGTGACGGCGACAGGTTTCTCGGTTATCACATGAATCCCCGCACGCATGGCTTTCACGGCCATATGCGGATGAAGATAATGAGGAAGACACAGATGTACCACGTCGATATCTTCCTTCAGGATATCGTCATAACAATCTGTGTATCTGCAGGAAGGGACTGAATCAGGCGGCAGAGGAGTATACGCAGGACAGCTTCCGGGTATTTGAAGATGCTATGGCGGCAGCCAGGGGAATCCTGGACCGTGAGGATGCGACACAGGAAGAGATAGACGCGGCGTACCAGAATCTTAAGAATGCCATAAACGGACTGGTGCGTCTGGCAGTATTGACAGAGCTTCGGATTACGCCTCCGGACAAAGTAGAATATGTTGCCGGCGAGGAACTGGATCAGACGGGGCTGGTGGTAACAGCCGTATACAGCGACGGCGTTTCACGGGATGTGACCGGGGCGGCAGAGCTTACGGGATATGATATGACTCAGTTGGGGGAGCAGACGGTTACGGTCAGTTATCAGGGAATGACGGCCGAGTTCAAGATCACTGTCAAGAAACCGGATGACCAGAAACCGGGCGATCAGAAACCGGATGACCAGAAGCCGGATGACCAGAAACCAGGCGGACAGAAACCAGATACTCAGAAGCCGGACAGCAATAGCGGCGGATCAGGACAGACGGGAACCACAGGCAAGACGTCTGGTACGGCCAAGGCGCCTTCAACGGGAGATCCCGCTAAGCTGGGAATCCTCATGCTGATATGCACGGCCTCATTGTTTGCCGCTGTGACAATTGTTGTAAGTAAGAAAAAGGGCAAAAGAATCGCTGCGGGCAGAAGAGGACGCAGAAGATTCTAAGATGGAGGATTCCTTCCTTTGAACGCAGAAGGGTGCATGGATTACAGGTTATTCCATGCGCCTTTTGCGGTAGTTTAGTTTTGAGCCGGAACTTTCTGCCTGTACAGTTCCGGCGAAGTCCCGACCTTCTTTTTAAAAACCCGGAAGAAATACTTCGTATTATCATAGCCCACGCTTCTGGCGACTGAACTGATATCCTTATCCGTCTGTGTCAGAAGTTCTTTTGCTTTCTCAATCCGGATATTATTCAGATAATTCACAAATTTCTCCCCTGTCTTCTTCTTAAAAATCTGGCTGTTCACCCGGTACATAAGGTTCTACACGTCGGATATATTTTTCAAATTCTGGCATATTATCACGTCTTTCTTATTTTATATTTTTTCATTTAGAAGTTCTTGTCTTGTATCCCAAAGCCTTTGAGATAGGTCTACATAGTATTTATGTGGATTTTCAAAGCGTTTTACCTCGTCCCAAAGCAAGTCTATTTGATTCAGGCAATATTTTCGTATCTCTTCAACAGATGGATTTTTATATACAAGTTTGCCGCCATGAAAGATTTCCTTTTGTAAAGACTTAGCGGTAAAATTAGTCAGAGTTTTTCTTTTCCATGTTGCATTTGGATCGAAAATAGTGTGAGAATCATTATTTGGAAGGCTTTCATCATAAAGACAAAGTTCATCAGCAAGTGCTTTGCCGGTAACATTATCATAGAATCTGTAGATTTTCTTAAAGTGTGGATTTGTTATTTTTATAATATTTTCACTTATTTTAATTTTAGGTTCGATCCTACCGTCCTCATGTTCTATTGCAACAAGCTTATATACACCACCGAAAACAGGATTGCTTTTTGAGGTGATCAGTCGTTCGCCAACTCCGAAAATATCTATTTTAGCACCTTGTCTTAAAAGATCTGTTATCAAGAATTCATCAAGCGAATTTGATGCAACTATTTTGCATTCTTTAAGACCAGCATCATCAAGCATTTTTCGTGCTTCTTTTGAAAGATATGCAATATCTCCGGAATCAAGACGTACTGCACAATTAGTGATTCCCATTGGCAAAAGGACATCTTTGAATGCACGTATAGCGTTTGGCAGTCCGCTTTTAAGTGTATTATACGTATCCACAAGCAGAACGGTATTATTTGGATACATTTCGCAGAAGGTTTTAAATGCTTCATATTCACTGTCAAATGACTGTATCCATGAATGAGCCATAGTGCCTGCTGACGGTACACCATAAAGCTGGTCGGTAAGCACACAGGCAGTTCCGTTGCAGCCGCCTATATAAGCTGCACGTGCACCTAAAACAGCACCTGATGCTCCTTGTGCACGTCTTGAACCGAGTTCCAAAACAGTTCTGCCTTCGGCTGCACGTACAATTCTGTTTGCTTTAGTTGCTATAAGCGATTGGTGATTTATAGCAATTAGCAGATATGTTTCCATAATTTGAGCTTCTATTATAGGTGCGTGTATTGTCATAATAGGCTCATTTGGAAAAATCGGAGTTCCTTCCGGTACAGCCCATATGTCGCCGGTAAATTTAAATTTGCTTAGATATTGTAGAAATTCTTCATCAAATATATTTTTATTACGCAGAAAGTCAATGTCATCTGCTTCAAAATGAAGATTTTTTATATATTCTATCGCTTGTTCAAGACCTGCTGCAATGGCAAATCCTCCGCCGTCGGGAATAGTTCTGAAGAATAAATCAAAATAGACTATCTTATTTTGAAACCCCTTTTTGAAATATCCATTTGCCATTGTAAGTTCATAAAAGTCGCATAGCATGGCAAAATTTTCACGTTTCATGTTCTATTTCTCCTTTTGTCCTATAAGTTCTATCTGAATACTTTCCATGATCGCTAATGCTGCTTTATTAAGTTTCTCATTAAAGCTTGAGGTGCAGTTTATATCAACCTGAATAGGTGTTTCAGGTTGAGCAGTTTTACAAATCACAGCATTTGAAATAACGCATATATTTGAAACAAGACCGCAAAGTTCTATGTTTTTATATGGAGTTTTTCTGAGATAGTCAAATAGCTTATCAGAGCCGAAAGTGCATTTTTCAAAGCATTTATCTGAAGGGTGTCTTAGAGCTTCAATTTCAGCGTTGAGTATATGTCCGTGAGTATTTTTTATACAGTGAGCCACAGGAAGTTTTTTACCTTCTTGTGTTTCTGCGTAATTTTTATCATGGGTATCATATGTGAATATTATGTCATCATTTGAGCTGCGATACTGTTTTATTTTTTCTGCAATCGGCTCAATAAGCTCTTCTGCTTTTTTAAATCCGAGAGAACCGTTTATAAAATCATTTTGAAAATCTATTACTATCAGACAGCTTTTCATAAAAATGCTCCTTAAAATGTATTTTAACCAATAATTCCTGTAAATCCTAATGTAAGTACAATTGCCCCCAGAATTATTCTGTACCAGCCAAATACAGTAAAGTCATGTTTGCGTATATACTGCATGAGGAAACGTATGATCAACATTGAAACTATAAATGCAGTGAGCATACCTACAGCAAGGACTGCAAGTTCCATTCCGGTGAATGAAAGTCCGTATTTTACAAGTTTTAAAAGGCTGGCACCAGCCATAACAGGCACTGCAAGGAAGAATGTAAATTCAGCAGCTGATTTTCGTGATACACCAAGCAGAAGTGCACCGATGATAGTAGCACCCGAACGTGATGTTCCCGGGAAAATAGCTGCGATCAACTGGAACAATCCTATTATCAGCACGATTTTATAATTCATATTATCAATGCTGTTTATCTTGGATATACGACCTTTATTCCACTTTTCTATAAAAATAAAGGCGATACCCACAACTATTAAAGCGATTGCTACTGAAGTTGCATTGTAAAAAAGTGCGTTGAATACATCGTCAAACAAGATACCTATAACAGCTGCCGGAATACAAGCTACTATAATTTTACCCCACATACTGAGAATATCACGTCTTAAATATGCACCTGCTCCATGTGAGGATAAGGGATTTGGATTATTTTTTATGTTTATCGGGAAAAGCTGTTTCCAATATATTACAACTACTGCTAAAATAGCACCGAGCTGAATTACAACATCGAACATTTCCTTGAAATCATCAGACATATCAAGGTGTATAAATTCGTCAACAAGTATAAGATGTCCGGTACTGCTTACAGGAAGCCATTCTGTAATTCCCTCTACGATTCCTAGGATAAGAGCTTTGATAATTTCAAGAAATTCCATAAATAAAAAATCCTTTCTTAAGACAATATTATAATATGTATAATTATTATGATTATCATTTTACCACATATTTGTTATTCTGTCAATTACAACTCATGAATTTATACGGAATTTGTATCGCTTGTGAAAAAAGAATGATAGCACTTGACAAAACGTAAAAAGATGATATACTTAATATATGTATGAATGCCCGCATTATTAAACGGGACGGCAGAATAAATTTAATATGGGAGATGAGTTTTTTATGAGTAATATCTGGCACGATATAAATCCAAAGCGTATAACCGTGGATGAATTTATGGCTGTAATAGAAATACCTAAAAACAGCAAGATCAAATATGAGCTGAATAAAGAAACCGGTATGCTTGAGATGGATCGTATTTTGTATACATCTACTCATTATCCAGCAAATTATGGTTTTATTCCAAGAACTTATGCGGATGACGGCGACCCACTTGATGTTTTGGTAATTTGTTCTCAAACACTTCAGCCAATGACATTGGTTCATTGTTATCCTATAGGTGTTATAAGAATGATCGACAGCGGAAAGCATGATGATAAGATCATAGCTATTCCATGCAACGATCCGACTTATAATTCTTATGTAAATATCGATGAGCTTCCTCATCATATATTTGAAGAAATGGTTCATTTTTTCAAGGTGTATAAAGAACTTGAACATAAGACTACAGCTGTAGATGAAATTCAAGATGCTGTTATTGCTAAAGAAATTATTGCAAATGATATTGATTCATATATCAATAAATTTTGTAAATAAGTAAATAATCAGAAAATATAGAATATTTCAATTTTGAATAGTCCGTATATTACGGATGGAAGGAGAAAATTCATGGTTACATCATCAACTGAAACAGATATTCTTTTTAACCCAGGCACAAGTGTTGCTCCCTTAGGACTTATTGCAATGGAAGGAACGGAAGAACTTGGCAATAAGATCAATCAGTATTTGCTCGAATGGGCAAAAAAAGTCGGCTATGATGTTGATACATTCTTAATTGAATGTGAATGTCCACGTTTTGCTTCTGGTGATGGCAAGGGACTTATCAAGTCTACAGTTCGTGGTAAGGATTTGTTTATTTTGATTGATGTGGGCAACTACAACTGCAAGTATGAAATGTTTGGCTCAATGAATTCTATGTCACCAGATGATCATTATCAGGATCTTAAGAGAATTATTCAGGCAGCAAGCGGTAAGGCTCATAGAATTAACGTTATAATGCCTATTCTTTATGGTGGAAGGCAGCATAGAAGAAACTACCGTGAATCTTTGGACTGTGCTTGTGCACTTCAGGAACTTGAAAGAATGGGTGTTTCAAATATAATTACATTTGATGCACATGACCCACGAGTTCATAATTCTATTCCGCTTATGGGATTTGACAATGTTATACCATCATATCAGGTACTTAAGGCAATGTTTAAAAAATTCCCTGATCTGCATACAACACCAGATCAGTTTATGGTTATTAGTCCTGACGAAGGTGCTCTTAACCGTAATATGTACTATGCATCAATGCTCGGTGTACCTATGGGTATGTTCTATAAAAGACGTGACTATTCTGTAATTATCAACGGACGCAATCCTATTGTTGCACATGAATATCTTGGAAATTCAGTAGAAGGCAAGGACGTATTTATTGCCGATGATATTATTTCCTCCGGTGATTCTATGCTTGATATTGCAGTTGCACTTAAGAAGCGTAATGCAAGAAGAGTATTCTGTTATGCTACATATGGTTTATTTGTAAATGGACTTGAAGTATTTGACAAGGCTTATGCAGATGGTTATATTGATGCTGTATTTGGTACAAACCTTACATATCGTTCAGATGAACTTTTGAAGAGAGAATGGTTTAATGAAGTTGACTGTTCAAAATATATTTCCTATTTTATTACCGCACTTAATCATGACGCTTCAATTGGAAATGTAATCGATCCAAATCAGAAGATAAAGGCATTGCTTGAGAATAGAAATAAGTGATAAAAGGTTGACATTTTAAAGTAAATCTGTTATACTAAAAACGATGTTGAACGGAATGACTGCATGAGCGTTTTTCAGAGAGAATGTGTTTGGTGAAAACATTTAAACGCAGTGCAGGTGCTACCCGGAAGTCATTCGTAGAAATACGGACGTAAGCTCTGCGTTAAAGGCATTGAGGAAAACGAAAGCTTCGTTTTCAAATTTGGGTGGTAACACGAAAGCCTTCGTCCCATTATGGCGGCGTGGGCTTTTTGTATTTTTTTGAATATATTATTTAAATTATTTAAAAGGAGTATATAATAATGCAGTGGCAGGGATTAAATGATTTAAGAGAAAAGTATCTTTCATTTTTTGAAAGCAAGAAACATACACGTTTGCCGAGTGCGTCACTTGTACCACAAGGAGATAAAAGCCTTTTGCTTATAAATTCCGGAATGGCACCTTTGAAAAAATATTTTCTTGGACAGGCTGTACCGCCAAATGTAAGAGTAACTACTTGTCAGAAGTGTATACGTACACCTGATATTGAGCGAGTAGGTCAAACTGCACGTCATGGTACATATTTTGAAATGCTTGGGAATTTCTCATTTGGTGATTATTTCAAGAAAGAAGCTATTACATGGGCATGGGAATTTTTAACAGGTGAGCTTGGAATTCCGGCTGAGCTGCTTTATATATCTGTTTTTAAGGACGGAAATGATGCAGACGATGAGGCCTATGATATTTGGACAAAGGATATTGGTGTAGACCCTTCACATATGGTTCACCTTGGCAGAGAAGATAACTTCTGGGAACACGGTTCTGGTCCATGCGGTCCATGCTCTGAAATATATTTTGACAGAGGTCCTGAAAAGGGTTGCGGCAAACCTGGATGTGCAGTAGGCTGTGATTGTGACCGTTATGTAGAAGTTTGGAATCTTGTATTCAGCCAGTTTGACAGTGATGGCAATGGTCATTATGCGGAAATGAAGCATAAGAACATTGATACCGGTATGGGACTTGAACGTCTTGCTTGTGTAATGCAGGGTGTTGACAATTTGTTTGAAGTAGACACCGTTCAGAATATTATGAATCACGTTTGCAATATTGCCAATGTTAAATATCACACAGATGACAAGACAGATGTAGCACTGCGAGTTATAACTGACCATATTAGAAGTACAACATTTATGGTAGGCGATGGTGTTATGCCTTCAAACGAAGGCAGAGGTTATGTTCTTAGAAGACTTCTTCGCCGTGCAGCACGTTTTGGCAGACTGCTTGGCGTTAACAATGCCTTTCTTTATAAGGTATGCGAAACTGTTATTGCTGAGAACAAATGTGCTTATCCTGAGCTTGAAGAAAAGAAAAATTATATTTGCAAAGTAATTAAGAATGAGGAAGAGTCATTTGCAAAGACTATTGATAATGGCTTTGCACTGCTTAAAGATGTTCTTTATAATCTTGAAATAAATGGCGGCAAGATCGTATCAGGCGAAGATGCATTTAAGCTTTCTGATACATATGGATTCCCAATCGATTTAACTTTTGAAATTGCTGCTGAGCGTGGATTTAAGATCGATAGAGAGAAATATGATGAACTTGTAAAGAAGCAGCGTCAAAAGGCAAGAGAAGATCATCTTGCAAAGGCAGGTTCTTCATGGGCTGATAATAGCGTAAAGCTTGATTCTACCAAGACTGTATTTACAGGATATACTGATTTTACTGCTGAAACTAAGGTAGTTGCAATATTTAAGGGACAGGAAACAGTTGATGTTCTCGGCGAAGGTGAGCAGGGCGTTGTTGTTCTGGAAAAAACACCTTTTTATGCTGAAAGCGGTGGTCAGGTTGGCGATACAGGTACAATCAGCACACCAAGCAGTACTTTTAGTGTACAGAATACAAATAAAAATGAAGATGGCCATTATCTTCACATTGGTACAATGGAAGAGGGAGAAATAAGAGTAGGTGATACTGTTTCAGCTGATATTGATGCATACAGAAGAAAGTCTATAATGAGAAATCATACTGTAGCTCATATTTTGCAGGCAGCTCTCCGTGAGGTTTTGGGTGATCACGTTCATCAGGCAGGTCAGCTTGTAAATGAGAATGAATGTCGCTTTGACTTTTCACATTTTGCAGCATTGACATCAAAAGAACTTGAAGCAGTTGAAAATATTGTAAATGAAAAGATTCTTTCTGCTATTCCTGTAACAATGAAGGAAATGCCTATAGAAGAGGCAAGAAAGCTTGGAGCTATGGCACTCTTTGGTGAAAAGTATGGTAATGTTGTAAGAGTTGTATCTGCCGGTGATTTTTCTGTTGAATTCTGCGGCGGTACTCATGTTTCAAACACATCAAGCATAGGTTTGTTCCGTATTATATCTGAAAGTTCTGTTGCATCTGGTGTTCGCCGTATTGAAGCTGTAACGGGTACAGGAGTTCTTAAACTTCTGAATTCTTACAAGCAGAGCATAAACTTTGCTGCAAAGGCACTGAAGCTTAGCAATGTTTCTGATATAGCTGAAAAATGTGCTGCTATGGCTGCTGAACTTCATGATAAGGATAAGCAGATCGAGATGCTTAATCAGAAGATCTCTGATATGAAGATGAGTGCTATCTTTGATAATGCAAAGCTTATAGATAATGTAAAGGTAGTTTCTGCAATGATGACAGGCGTAAATGCTCAGATGCTTCGCAAGATGGGCGATAATATTAAGGCTATGGATACTCCTGTTATAGCTGTTATTGCAGGTGTAACAGATGACAAGGGCAATATGATTTGTGCTTGTTCAAAGCCGGCTCAGGAAAAAGGCGCTCATGCTGGAAAAATCGTTCAGAGAATAGCAGCTATTACAGGCGGTAAAGGTGGTGGACGTCCGGATACTGCAATGGCTGGTATAGGTCAGACTTATATGATAGATGAGGCACTTATGGCTCTTGAAAATATCGTAAATGAAATGATAAATAAATAATTATAAAGTGAGGAAGATAAAGATGGACGATTGTTTATTTTGTAAAATAGCTGCTGGAGAAATACCGAGTACAAAAGTTTACGAAGATGAAACGGTATATGTATTTAAAGATATAGCACCTATAGCACCTATTCATTATCTGCTTATACCAAAGGAGCATATTTGCTGTGCTGCCAAGATAACTCCTGAAAATTCCTCTGTAGTTGCTCATATTTATGAAGTAGCAGCGAAAATTGCTGAAAAAGAAGGTTTGGAAAGCGGTTATCGTATTGTAACAAACTGCGGTGCAGATGCTGGTCAGACTGTATTTCATCTTCATTTCCATATGCTTGCAGGCGTAAAAATGGGTTGGGGAAAAGAATTTATTCAAGCATCTGAGTAAATTTTATTATAGGCATTTAAGTGTTGACATAAAAAGATAAAGGATTTGAAGAAATGAAGCGGAAAATGGTTATCATCGGGATTTCGTACATCTTGGGACTGTTTTTTGCTTCATTTTTCACACATAATGGTTTTTGGATAATAGCTGTTATAAGTGCAGTCGCTTTTGTACTTTTAATTTTATTCAAGACCCTTACATTAAAAGCTGTAATTTTATCATCTATTTCGCTTTTGTTGGGAGTATCTGTTTATTCAGGCTATACTACTTATAATTATAAACCAATTATTTCTCTTGAAGGTAAAAGCACTATTTTTGTAGGTGAAGTTCAGTCTGTAGATGAATATGCCGGAGAAACTGCGTCTTATATACTTAAAGGCGAATTTGAAAATGGTGTAAAAGGTTCTATAATTTGTTTAACTGATAATTATGATTGCAGATACGGCGATTATATGAGAGTTAGAGGTACATTTTCCATACCGGAGAAAACATATCTTTATGATAGTCCTGAATACTACAAAGGAATGTCTATATTTTTAGAAGCAGATACAGAATGTGTGTATACAGTACTTTATACAGATGATTATCCATTTTTGCGAAAGATACAAGATTATCGTGAGCGTTTACAGAGGAGAATGTATTCTCTTTGCGGAAGAACAGGTGGAAGCCTTGTATCTGCAATGCTTTTTGGAAACAGAGAAGGTCTTGATGAACATATAGAATCAGCATTTTATAATGCAGGGTTAGCACCTATGCTTGCTCTTTCAGGATTTCATCTTGTACTTTTTAGCAGCTTTTGCAATATTGTTGGCAAGCGTACCAGATTACAGCGAATAATTCAGTTTTTAATGATAACTATTATGACTTTATTATTCTCTGTTATATCAATGTGGCCAATATCTGTTATTCGTGCCGGCATAATGCTTATTATAGATAAAGGCTCATGTATATTTTGCAGAAAATCTGATTCTCTTAGTTCGCTTTTAATTGCAGTTATAATACTAACTCTAATAAATCCATATCTTATTTATAATGTAAGTTTTCTTTTATCAGTATCAGGCACGTTTGCTTTAAATAGTTTTGCACCATGGCTAATTAAAAAACTCACTTTTAATGGCTATTTTGGAGTGGTTTTAAGAGATATAATTTCCATAGGAATTGTAACACTTTGCACATTGCCCATTTGCATGAAGTATTTCTCTCGTGTGTCGCTGTTGTCACCGATTTCCAATACGATTTTTGCACCTATGTGTATTCTTATTATTGTATTTGGAATGATAATATTTTTCATTGGCGGAAATGGTTTTATATGCGATATATTCAGCGATATTATAAATGCAGTGTCAAAGCTTTTAGCTGATGGACTTTTGTTTATGCAAAGCCATCTTTCTCTTTCGATGGCTTCGGGATTTGATGCTCTTTTAAATGTTTTATTTGTGTTTGCTATAATGACAGTTTTTGTTATAATACTTACAAAAAGCCGTAAAATGACTGCTATATCTATTATAATATCATTTGCTGTTTTGTTTTCCGGAGAATTTATGCTTTTAAAACGGTTTGAAAGTAAGCTAAGGGTATTTATACTTGGACGCAACACAGGACAAGTTGTTGTTGTAACTTATGCAGGAAGAACGGATGTTATAGATTTTACGTATGACCGAAAGAATGTTGCTCATCTTAAGAACTTTTTATATGAATATGGTATAAGTAATATCAATTGTCTTTATCTTACTGATAATATAAGTGCAGCAGCTATTTCATATAATTATGAGCTTTATGAATTTGATGTTGATACTGTTTTGATTTCTTCTGATATTGATTTTGGCGAGAATAGAACGATTTGCAGAAATCAGCCGGTTTATTCAGACTTTTGTAAAATAACTGCACCGTTATATGAAATATCAGAGTATGATATGAAACTTACAGTAAGTGCCTATGGCAAGACTGTACTTGTTCAAAATTTTAATTCAGCACTTCCTTCAGACAGCAGTAATTATGATTATGTTGTTGCAGGATATAAAAAGAATCAGGTTTTTTTTGAAATTTCACAAGGAGAACCAAGCAGTCTGATGTGTGATGGAAATAACATAGAAATTATAATGAATGATGATGGAGAAGTCTATGCAAGGAGGCTTTATTGATGGCAGTTATAGATTGCAAGGAAATGAATTCTAAGATAAGGCAGGGTGATCTTGCTGGAGTTTATTATTTTTACGGAGCAGATATTGTTCAAATAGAGGATATGACAAAAAAGCTTATCCACAAGGCAACAGACGGCAATGAAACAATGGCACTTACACAGTATGACGGCAAGGAGCTTGATGTTCAGGCTCTTAACAATGCAGCGGAAATGTTTCCAATGATGTCGCCGTTTAATTGTATATGGATAAGTAATTTTAATGCTGAAAAATTTTCTGAAGAGCTGCTTAAACGTTTATTTAAAGTTTGTGAAAATTTAGGCGAACAGACTGTACTTATTTTCAGTATTACAAGTTTTGATGTTAAGGACGGAAAAAAATCACCTACAGCCAAAAATAAGAAGCTTATAGATAAAATTGCAAAGATAGGAACTGTATGCGAAGCAGTACAAAAAACATTTCCTGAAATTGCAAAATCACTCATTTCATATGCACAAAAAAGAGGATGTAATATGGAACGCAAGGTTGCAGATGCACTTGTTATTAGATGTATGGGCAACACAATTCAGCTGAGAAGTGAGATAGAAAAGCTTTGCACTTATGCAAATGGCAGTGAAATAACAGAGAAAATGGTTAAAGAGCTTGTTGCACCATCTGTTGAAACTACTGTCTTTAATCTTGCTAAGGCAGTAATATCATTGCATCGTCTGTCAGCAATGGAAGAGCTTGATAGGTTATATGCTATGAGAACTGAGAGAACATTTATAGTACACTCTGTGGCAAGTGCTTTTCTTGATTTATATAGAGCTTGTACAGCGTGGCGAAGTAATAAGACCGCAGCGGATATGCAAAAGGACTTTGGGTATAGGTTTGATTTTGTGGTAAAAAATGCTTTTCGTGATTGTCGTAAAATTCAACCCGAACGTATTCGTGCCTGTATATCTGTTCTGTGTGATTTGGAACAAAAACTTAATTCATCGGCTGCTGATGAACGTATTTTAATGGAAACAGCAATTGTAAAGATGCTTGAAATTGCTTCTGGAAGAATGGAGCTTGAATATGATTAAAATTAAAGAAGCTATAATAGTTGAGGGAAAATATGATAAAATAAAGCTTTCTTCTATTTTAGACGCTGTTATAATAGTTACAGACGGATTTCAGATTTATAAAGATAAAGAAAAGCTTTCACTTATAAGACATTATGCAGAAACAACGGGTATAATTATTCTAACAGATTCAGACAGAGCCGGCTTTAAGATAAGAAGTTTTATAAAAGGTGCCGTAAAAAATGGTAAAGTATATAATGTTTATGCTCCTGATATTTACGGCAAAGAGTCACGTAAGGAAAAGCCATCTGCTGAAGGAAAACTTGGAGTTGAGGGAATAAGTCCCGATCTTTTGCTTGATGCATTTTCAAAATGCGGAATAAGAGCATCTGATGCACCTGAAAATACTGACCTTATAAAAAAGTCGGATCTTTTTATGCTTGGACTTTCAGGTTGCAGCGGCAGTAGTGAGCTAAGACGAAAGCTTCAAAAAAAGCTGGGATTACCAGAGCTTTTATCTGCCAATTCTCTTGTTGAAGTACTTAATACTATGATGAATAAAAGTGAGCTCATAGAGCTTATGGATAATTTTTCAGATAGGTGAAGGGAGGAATTTTAACTGTTTACTTCGCTTACTTTTATATTTTTCTTTTTACCTATTACAATGATAATATACAGGTTTGTATCTCAAAATGCCAAGCAGCCTTTATTTATAATGATAAGCATGATATTTTTATCAGTTTCTGATATTATATCAGCAACTGGAATGATAATTGTTGCTATTATTATAGCTTTGTATGGAAGATTGAGCAAATTGCTAAGAAAAAAGAAAATATTGTTTCTGATAACAACAATTATAAATATTCTTTTATGTGTTGGAAGCTTTATAGGATGGAGCATTTACAACATCACGAAATTTGAAAATGCAAATTCATTTTTAAGATTTTGCCCTATAGGTGCATCATTTTTCTTTTTGCAGGCGTTTCGATTTACAATTGATGTTTACACCGGCAGAATAAACGGTACACTTTTTGTCAATGATTCACTTGATTATCTCTTGTTTTATCCACGGCTGGTTATGGGTCCTGTTATGACTTACAATGAACATAGGCAAATGCTTATAAATGGTAAAGCTAGTACTGACAAAACAGGTGAAGGCTTTAGTTTGCTTATAAAAGGTCTTTCCAAAAAACTGTTGCTTGCTGATACAATAGGTCTTGTTTTCTTTCCTTTGTATGGCAATTTGGATAGTGAATCAACGCTTTTGATGTCATGGCTTACAGTTTTGGCGTTTGCATTGGAATTTTACTTTACAGTTGCCGGTTATGGCGATATGGCAAAGGGAATTGCATTGTGCTATGGCTTTGATATTCCGGAAAGTTATAAGTATCCTCTTTTTTCAGGGTCGTTTTCACGTTTTGACAATGAGTGGAATATAAGCGTGGTTTCATGGATAAAAGAACTGTTTGCACCCATGCTTAGAAATAATAAATGGCAGTATGTTGTTGGAATGATATTAGCTTGGACAATAGTTGGCTTTTGGTACGGGCCACATCTTAATGTAATAATATTTGGCATATGGCTTGGATTATGGATAGGACTTGAAAAGGCTATTGAAATTAGATTCAAGCATATTCCTAAGATATTGAAAGGTTTATTATTTTTTATTATAACGTTTTTAGGTTGGATGTTATTTATGTCTGACTCTCTGATTGATGGTGTAAAATCGATTGGTTTGCTTTTGGGAAGCAGTGCAAACATTGCAAGTTCAAAGGATTTTTATTATCTTAGAAGCACTGGAGTAATATTGCTTATTGCAGCATACAGTGCTACAGGAAATTTCAATATGATCCTTGAACGTATGAGAAAGAATCAGCTGCTCGCAAGAATAATTTCAGTTATTGGCTTTGCGGTAAATATTTTTCTTTTTATTTTATGTATTATTGTACTTGTTACAAGCAATGATATTACTGCATTGCAGTTTAAAGGAGCGATGTGATTATGTATAAAAAGCTTTATGCATGGATGATATTTCCTATAATGCTTATTGGTATGATATGGATCATTTTTGCAGCGATAGACAATGCAATATCAAGCAGCGATGATTTAAACAGTACAAATATGCACTCCGGCTGGAATAGAGCAGATGATATTATAGATGATAAATTGATAGGTTATGACAAGGCACTTGCAGTGCGTACGAAACTTACTCTTGCTTCGGGCAGCAAAAAGGTTGGAAATATTTATATAAGCCGTGAAAGGCTGCTGCGTGAGCCGGAAATTTTAGATGAAGAATCGCTTGTATCAGTGGCGGAATCAATAAATAATTTTTATTTGGAATATTCTGTGCCGATTTGTATGACAGCATTTCCTGAAGCAGCTGAAATATATACTGAATGTCTGCCGGAAAATTTAAATGTTCCATCTCAGCTTGGCTCGCTTGATGTGTTGTACGAAAATGTTGACTCTAAAATACGTATAGTCGATTCATATCATGTGTTGTCTACTTTTAAGGAAGATTATATATATTACCGTACTGATGCAAGATGTACTGTAAACGGATCGTATTTTTTATATAGAAGTCTTATTAGAAAAATGGGTTATTACCCTGTGCCTTATGACAGCTGTACTATTTCTCACATGAAAAATGATATATATGGAGATTTATATGATGTGTGTCTTTATGATAAGGTAACGCCTGATATAATTGATATTTATACTTGTGAAAGCAGCAGTGAAATAGTTTCCATGCATAGTTTTAATGGTCGGCAATGGAGTGATAGTTCATTTTATGATAAAAACGCTCTTGAGTCTGGTGATGCCGAGAACTATTATATAGGCAAACCTATGATTTTAACTGAAATAGAAACAAATGTTGAAAATGAAAAGCAGCTGCTTATATTCAAAGATTCATATGCGGATAATATGCTGCCGTTTTTTACTCAGCATTATTCAAAAATAGATATTATAGATATGAATTGTTTAGACAGAAATATTTCAGAGCTTGTATCTCCATCTGATTATCAGCAGGTTCTTATATTATGTGATGCCGATACATTTGCTGATGTAGGAGCTTTTAAATATTTAGAAATGGAGAGTGGAAATAATGATTGACCTTCATATGCACAGTACGTGTTCGGATGGACAAAATAAGCCTGAAAAGCTTGTTGAAATCGCAGCAGCGGCTGGTATAACTACAATGGCACTGACCGATCATGATACAATAAATGGTCTTGAACGAGCAAGTGCAAGGGCATCTCAGTTGGGAATTGATTTTATTTCCGGAATAGAGATAGGTTCTCAGGGTGGACGAGAACTGCATATCTTGGGTTATGGAGTAGACTGTAATGACAAGGGACTTAAGAGCTTTTATGAAGATAATAGAATACACAGAATAACTCGTCGAGATAAATTTATAGAACTTCTTAATAAATTAGGTATTGAAATAACAGCTGAATATATAGCTGATGTTAATGACGGTAAAAGTACCGGCAGACCACATATAGCACGTGCTTTGGTAAACCTGGGTTATGCTGAATCAGTGGATGAGGCATTTAAAAAATATTTGCAAACTCCAGAATTTTACAGTTATGACAGACCAAAACCGTATTATTCAATATCCATTGAAATGATAAGAAATGCAGGAGGAGTGGCTGTTTTGGCACATCCCTATACACTAGGTCTTGATGACATGGAATTCAGACTGCTTTTGAAGAAGCTTGTAATGTCAGGGTTATGCGGCATTGAGTGTTATTACAGCAGGCATACACCAGAGCAGATAGAATATTACAGAAATATAGCAGATGAATACGGTCTTATATTTACTTGTGGTTCTGATTATCATGGACCGGATGTTAAGCCGAATATACTTCTTGGTAGAGGTTATAAAGATTCACTTATTAAGGCGAATGTTCCGGAATATGAAATAATAGAACGATTGAAAGAAAAGATAGGATAGAATTTATATTGATATAAAAAGGGCTGTTGCAAAGTTTAAATTTTGCAACAGCCCTTTTTGTTTGCTTTTTATTATCAATCCCTCCACCGCCAAGGGCAGTCGAGCTGGCAATGGCTCGAAAGGATTATTCCTGAACTTCAGGATATACAGGAAGAACCTTGATCTGTTCTGATATACGATTCATAAGTGCATTTGCATCTAAAGGATCTATTATACCATCTGCAAAACAATCTGCATTGGCATTTTGTTCATCGTTTAGAACTATAGCACCTGCTAATGATTTATTTAAGTATACTATATCAACAATTGAAAGAACACCATTAAGATCTAAGTCACCATATACAACAGGCTTTTTATCAATAATTGGATTACCGTCATAGTCAACTGCGGTAATATTATTTTCCTTTGCATATTCATGTGCAGCGGAATCTTTAGTAACAGCCAGAGTTTTATCCTCAGCAATTATAAGAGAACCTTCTTCATTGAATTCATAACCGAAAGACATAGAACCCATATTTTCAACAGAAGCAGGAACACTTAATTCTTTCAGTGCAGGGCAGTTAAGAAATGCTTGTTTTCCGATAGATGTTAATGTATCTGGCAGAGTAACTGATTCAAGAGAATTACAGCCGCTGAATACATATTCATTTATCTTTGTAATATTGTCAGGGATTACTACATTTTTAAGTGCATCACATTCAGCAAATGTATAATTATCAATAGCTGACAATGAAGTACCAAAGTCGATGTCAGTCAAAGACTTGCAGTCACTAAATACCCACTTGTTCAGAGTTGTTATGCCGTTTCCAAGTTTTATAGAAGCAAGGTTATCACAGTGTGAGAAAGAACTGATACCGATATTTGCTACACTGTCAGGAATTTTAATAGTTTCAAGTCCGCTGCCGTAGAATGAATAGTCACCGATTTTTGTTACTGTTTCCGGTAATTCGATTGACTTAAGGCTGGTACAGCCATAGAACAGCTGATCAGTTATAGTGGTAAGTCCAGCAGGAAGTTTTACGCTTTCAAGACCGGAACAGCCATAGAATGCCTGTTTACGAATATCATTAAGTGTATCTGGAAGTTCAACAGACTTGATGTTTTGACAGAATGAAAAAGCACCGGAGTTAATTTCTGCAACAGAATCAGGGATAACAATGTTTTCAAGACCGGTATTTGCAAAAACATCAGGACGAATAGCCTTCAGACCATTTGGAAGCTTAACGCTTGTCATAAATGCACAGTTTGAGAAAGCAGCAGTACCGATTTCTTTAACACTGTCAGGGATGTCAACAGACTTAAGACCTGTATAAGCAAATGCACTATTAGAAATATCAACTACTGTATTTGGAATATTGACTTCAGCGAGTGAATAGCAATTGTAGAATGCACTTCCAAGAATATGGGTAACGCCTTCAGGAATTACAACTTCTGAAAGGTATGGACAATCTTGGAACATAAGTGTGCTTACCTTAGGAAGAGTTGATGGAAGAACAGCTGATTTAAGATTTGAACAGCCTGCAAAAGATTCGCTGCCGGCTTTTTTAAGACCTTCTGGAAGAACGACTGATTCGATACCAGACATTGTAAATGCTGTTTCACCAAGCAGTGTAAGACTTGTTGGGATATGTACACGTTTAAGATTTACACAGCCACAGAATGCACTGTTGCCTATAGTTTCTACAGTATCTGGAATATATATAGATGTGATCTTAGTACTATAGAAAGCATCTTTAAGAATTGCATTTACAGGATAATCGCTAATAGTGTCAGGAATTCTGATTTCTGTAAGGTCACAGTCTTCAACCAACCCCTTGATTTGAATAGCATCATCTTTGAAATCGTAATCAAAACATTCTTCAGGAGTAACCTCCATGTTTGCAAAATATTCATCGTCATCAGAAGCAGTAGTTATAGCATTGTCTTCAGCAACAGATTCTGTTTCGGAAATTGCAGTGTCAATAATTTCTTCAGCGTATGATGCAAAAGAAGTTGAAAATGTCATTGAAGCTGCTGTTGTAAGTGCAACGAGTGCAGCCAGTGAGCGTTGTAATTTTTTTTTCATTATTTCCATTCCCTTTCAAATTTTTTTTAGTTTATCACCTTAATAAATATAATATAAGCCGTATCCTATATGGACATTTGTACTACGTATTTATTATATAATATTTACTACATTTTGTCAAGTGTTTAAGTTCAATTTGCATGATAACAATATTTAATTTTTATATTTATAATTCTTGTCAGTAATGAAAAGTTTTAAAGTATAAAAATGCTGTTACAAAAAAACAAGCTGCCGCAGATTAAATCTCTGCGACAGTTCGTTAAATTTAATATGAGTAAGGATCAGTTGCAATTTCAGTTGTAGTTTCTTCTGATATTGCATCAGTTGCAGGTTCTGATTCAGCTCCAACCGGAGTTGTTGAACTTGCTGGATCAGCACTCTTTTCTCCTTCTATTGTTATTATAAATCCGTCTGTATTATTTCCTGAAACAGTATATACAGCATCTTTTGGAATGGTTATTTCAGTTTCGCCGGAGCTGTTTGCAGAGACATAAAAGATTTTATATTCCTTTGAATCAGTACTGTATACAAGAGGTGAATCGCTTTTATAGCTTGTGAGTGACTGTAAATACTCTTCAAGGCACATACCCTTTTCATTCATTATAAGAGAGTGCGGCAATCCAACATATCGGAAATGATGCGGCATGAAGTTAATTCCCGTAGTACCTGTTTTTAAATCAGAATAACGAACGATAAAACCATATTTCCAGCAGTTATCGAACATCCATTCATTACGCTTTGTGATATAAGGTGCGATTTCACCAGTACTTGTGATAAGACCTATATCAAATGAGTAACCTGTACTTCTTTCTGGAAGGCTGGTTGTATATAAACTTCCTGTACCCATATAAGTTTCATTTGTACTGTATATTTGTAGATTTACATAGCCATTATCATTACAGTAAGCATTAAACAAATCAGAAAGTGGCTGCATCATGTCTTGATGTATCTTCATTGAATTGTCACGTGGCTGAATATTACTGTTTGTATTTGATGAGAAATCAGTTAAGTTTTCCGCTCCTATATATGGACAAGTATCACTTACCAAGATAAGCGGACCGGTATGTATTTGACCTTGAGAAAGTTTAATTGTCTGCGAGAAGATGTCTGTCTGGGTGTTATCTGAATTATCTTTAGTATCTTCAGTGCTTTCTTCAGAATCTGGTTTTGTAGTTGTAACAGGTTCATCATCTTCTAATATGCCGTTATTTTCAGCAAATGTTCCTTCGGAAGTTATAATGTTATTAGTATCACCGGGTACTGTTGGAGAAATAACATTTCTCCAAAGGAAATCAAACAGGAATATTAAAATTATAAGTCCGCACAACAACAGAATTATATTTGGAAAGCGAAGACGTGGTTTTTGTTTAGCCATAATGACTGGTTCTCCTTTCAAGCTATCTTTTTTATGATTATTCTTGTGTATCTTCTGTATCTTCAGCAGCAACAGTTTCTGTAGTTGTTTCGTTAGAAGCACTTGCGAGTTCTGTTACGATCTCACCATTTTCATCAGTTACCAATGCACCATTTTCATCTGTAACAACAACGTAAACTTCTGAAGTAGTTGTTGTCTTTCTTTTATCAAGGTCAGTAGGCATATCGTATGTGCCTGTAATAGTACCATAAATTGCAAAAGCATCCCATATAGGATCCATATCAGTTGGAGCGTGACATGTTACAAGAATATATTCCTTGCCGTCAATTGCTTTTGCATAGCTTGCAAGGCACTGTTTTGCTTGGTCGTGGAATCCTGTTTTTGCACCCATTATCTCAATTCCTTTTACTTCTGAACCGTACATTCTGCTAAAAGCAGTGCTTTGCAAAAGGATACCGCCCGGGTGCTGTTGAGTTGAAGTTGTATTATATTCAACTGTACTTAAAATTTTTCTGCAAATATCATTTTTAATAGCTTCTTTCATAAGCACAGCAAGATCTGTTGCTGTAGAATAATGTTTTGCATTATAAAGACCGACTGCATTTGTAAAGTGTGTGTTGACCATTCCAAGTTCTTCAGCCTTTTCATTCATGAGTTCAACGAATTTATCTTCTGTTTTTGAAACATATTCCACAATAGCCATTGTGGCATCAGCACCGGATGGAAGAATCATGCCATATAAAAGATCTGTTATAGTTACTGTTTCCTGATCTTCAAATCCGGCACGTGCAGCATCTTGTTCAATAAGAGGGCTTATCATGTCGTAAGTAATAGTGTATGTAGCATTGAAATCGGAAATGTTTTCTATAGCAACAAGCAATGTCATTACTTTTGTGATAGAGGCTGGATTCATTTTTGAATCGGCACCCCTATATGCCAATATCTGATTGCTTTCTACATCAAGTAATACAGCGTAGTCACTATAGATATTGGATTTGTCAAGTTTTAAAGCATCGTCAGAAAGTCTTGGGTAGTTTGGATCTATATTATCATTAACATCATCTTTAGAAACAGGGTCAATTTCCGACTGTGTTTTACTTTCAGATGTATCATCTAAAAACAGCGATTGATCTGAAGCATCAGCATCTGCGGAAGTATTACGTGTTTTCCAATCAGATTTGTTGCTTGCTACAATTGCTACTGTAGTAAATATACCTATGATTAAAACAAAAACAATTATAAGAATAAATATCAGTTTACTTTTTTGATCTTTTCTTTTGTTATAGCCCATGATTACACCTCTTAAAGAATTATAGTATATCAAGTTTAATTATAATACGCTACAAGAAAATTGTCAAGACAAATAAGGCAGAAAAGATGCATATCTGACGAATTTATGTGAATTTTGCCTAAATCAATTGCATTTTGCAAAGCTGATTTTTAAAATACTCAACGTTGTATTTGTTTTTTATCCATTCTTGACAAATATGTATCTATATAGTAAAATGTAATACAGAGTATATTTTGTATAACTTTTTCTTGATATATTATATAGTTAATGTATTTTATATTAAAAAATAAAAGGAGCATTTATGTATGAAATGTATAAATTGCGGAAGAGAATTGCCGCCGGACACTGTTGAGTGTCCGTTTTGTATAGAAAATGAAAAACAGAAATTTAAATTCAAAAAGGAAAGACATAAAATATATATTACTCTTGGAATATGCTGTCTTGTACTTGTTTTAATTGTTGTTGCAGTTTTGATATTCATGCCAGATACATCATTTCAGAGAGATATGGAAAGTGCAGATGGCAGCTATGCGGTTGCAGCATTGTGTGAAGGATCTCCAAATGAAGCCTCAGACAGCCGTTATCAGCTTATACTGCTTGATGCTGTAGACGATATTGAAGCAAGATATAATGACCAAACTTGTGGCTATAATCAAACTGTCACGGCCTTGAAGCAGATATATTCCGTGAAAAATCCAGTAGTGCGTGACCATACCGAAGATGTTTGGTCAAATGTAGAGCGTATGCGGTTTTATAAAATTTTAAATCATGAGCGAACTGAAAACAGCATGGATAAGATCACATGGAGTTCTGATATTGCTATTGCAGCTGAAAGCATTGCAGATGAATATAGTGCGGTAGGTCTTGATTATGAGCAAAATGCAGAAAAGCTTATAAGAAATTTGCTTGCGGATGATACAGAAAAAATAACTGTTTTTACTCTTTTGAATACTGCCAATGCTCAAGATGCACTTGAAAAATACAAAGGCGATTCTGACCCATCAAAAGGAACAGACCTTGTGCGCGGAAGTGAAATATCGCTTGCCGGTATTGATGCTGTTTACGATGAACAGAGTGGGCTTTGGAGCTTTTTTATTCTTGCAGAGTAGATAATTATAAGGAGATTTGTTTATGATACGTGATTCTTTTGACATTGATATTTCCAATATTAAAACACCGTGTTTTATTACCGATGAAAGATTGCTTAGAAGAAATGGTGAAATCCTTTTGGATATTCAGAAGAGAACAGGATGCAAGATTTTGCTTGCACAAAAGGCATTTTCAATGTTTAGTACATATCCTATACTTCGTGAATATTTAGCTGGAACTACAGCAAGCGGTCTTTATGAAGCAAAGCTGGGCAGGGAAGAATTCGGCGGTGAAGTGCATATATTCTCACCAGCATACAGTAGATCTGATATTGCGGAAATATGCAAAATAAGCGACCATATAGTATTCAATACGCTTAGTCAATGGCAGCAGCATAAAGATACAGTGCGTTCTTTTGGAAGAAATATTTCATGTGGAATAAGAGTTAATCCAGAATATGCAGAGGTTGAAACAGAACTATATAATCCATGTATATCGGGTTCACGCATGGGATGCCGTGCTGAAAGCTTTACAGATGAACTTTTTGACGGCTTAGAGGGAATACATTTTCATACAATGTGTGAGCAAAATTCTGATGTATTAGAGCGAACTCTTCCTCATGTCATTGAAAAGTTTGATCGCTATCTTAAAAAGTGCAATTGGGTAAATTTTGGCGGCGGTCATCATATTACAAGAGAAGATTACGATATAGAAAAGCTTGTAGATTGCATTAAACTTATTCAGGATAGATATGGCGTTCAAGTATATCTTGAACCAGGAGAAGCAGTTGCTTTAAATGCAGGATTTCTTGTAACAACAGTTCTTGACTTTGTGGATAACGGAATGCCTGTTGCAATACTTGATGTCTCAGCAGCGTGTCATATGCCTGATGTATTGGAAATGCCTTACAGACCGCATATTATAGGAAGCAGCGATCCAAATGAAAAAAAATATACATATCGTCTTGGCGGAAATACTTGTCTTGCCGGTGATATTATAGGCGACTACTCATTTGACAAACCGCTTAAAGCAGGTGATAAACTTGTTCTATGTGATATGGCTATTTATTCTATGGTAAAGACAAATACATTTAATGGTATGCCGTTGCCTGATATTGCATTTCACAGATCAGATGGAACTATAGAAATTATAAAAAGTTTTACTTATGAGGATTTTAAATGCAGACTGTCATAATGGATAGATTTGATATATCGCGCTGTATTCTTTGTCCTAAAAAATGTGGTGCTGACAGAACTAAAACATCTGGCATATGCGGCGGTGGAAATACTGTTAGGGCGGCAAGAAGTGCATTGCATTTTGGAGAAGAACCTTGCATAAGCGGAAGATGCGGTTCGGGTACGATATTTTTTTCAGGATGCAGTCTGCGTTGCTGCTTTTGTCAAAATCATATTATAAGTCAGGAAAACTTTGGAATGGAACTTACGGTTGATAAGCTTTCAAGGTGTATTCTTGATTTACAGGAAAAGGGTGCTCATAACATAAATTTTGTAACAGGAACACATTACGTACCATGGATAATAGAAGCTGTCATGAAAGTAAAGCCAAAGCTTGATATACCTATAATATGGAACAGCAGTGGGTATGAAACTATTGAAACCTTAAAAATGCTTGAGGGAATAGTAGATATTTATCTGCCTGATTTTAAATATATCTATAGAGATACAGCGAGACATTATTCACAAGCAGAGGATTATTCGGAAATTGCCGAAGCAGCGATTATAGAAATGTACAGACAAGTTGGGATACCTGTTATAAATTCAAACGGGCTTATGGAAAAGGGCATTATAGTGCGTCATCTTGTACTGCCTGGTCATAGGCATGAATCTATGGCGATTTTAAAACGACTTTCGGAAATGATTCCAAAGGAGAATTTTCTTTTGAGTCTTATGGGACAATATACACCGCCTGAATCAGCTTTGCCTTATAAAAATCTTAATCGAAAGCTAACTACAATGGAATATCAAAGTGTGCTTAGATATGCGGAAAATATGGGGTTTGAAGGGTTTTCTCAGGATCTTTCCTCTGCAAAAGCTTCATATACGCCAAGTTTTAATTTGGAGGGACTTTTAAATGAATAACGAGAATAACAAAAGCTTAAAAAGTAAATTTTTTCTTATACCTATTGTATATTATATTTGTCTTTGGGCAGTGTGGGCAGCATATACTCTGCTTTTAAGACCTGTGATTTGTGATGCTTTGGGAGAAGAAAATTTTATTTCTTCATTTTTACGCAGTGGCATTATAAAGAATATTGTATGGACACTGCCTGCGGCTTTACTTATTATAAAATTCAGAGAGAATTGTATGGTGTCGCTAAAAAATATGTTCACAAAAATAAGTCCGGATTGGAAAATCTCTCTTCTTATATTTCCGCTTTTTATTTTATTTGTGGGTATAAGTTCATTTAGAGTTTATGATGGACTGCATATTTCCGAAAGATTTGGAATTGATGAAATTATAACAGTTATCTTTGTTGGACTAACAGAAGAACTGGTATTTCGTGGCTGGCTTTTGAATTCTTCTGTGAATGAGAATTCTTCTCAAAAACAACAGTATATTGCCATAGCAATAAATGCAGTCATGTTTTTATTCATACATTTTCCAATATGGATCTTAGAAGGCAGATTTGTATCTTCTTTTACAAGCCTTGGATTTTTAACTATAATTGTACTAAGTGCGGTTTTCAGTATGGTTTTCATTAAAACTAAAAATATTATTCTTCCTATTACACTTCATATGTTTTGGGATTTGCTTGTATTTATTTTTGGATGATGAGTTTATAGATTTTTAAAATTTACTTGATTTTCTTTTTTTAGTACTGTATAATAATAATATCTAATATTTTTTTGAAACGAGGATTGATTTTAATATGAAAATAGGTTTTATAGGTGCAGGCAATATGGGCAGTGCCATTATGAAAGGCATTGCAGGAAGCAGTATGTCAAGCGAAGCTGAACTCTTTGCTTTTGACCCTTTTAAAGATAAACTTAACTCTCTTGCAGAAATAGGAGTTAAGCCAAAGGAAAGTGCAGCAGATGTTGCCGCAGAATGTAAATACGTTTTCCTTGCAATAAAGCCACAGCAGTTTGGCGATGCACTGCCGTCTATAAAAGATTATGTCACTGAAGATACTGTTATAGTGTCAATAGCAGCAGGTATTACATCTGAATATATTCGTTCCGAAACTATCCCAAATGCGAAAGTTATCATCGTTATGCCAAATACACCATTGCTTTTAGGTGTAGGTGCAACTGCACTTTCAAAAAATGAAGCTGTAAGCGATGAGGAATTTTCAGTTGTAAAACAGATTTTTGATTCATGCGGTATAACTGCTATAGTAGCACCGGATAAGATGAAAGAAATCATTGCAATAAATGGAAGCAGTCCGGCATTTATATATTTGTTTGCAAAAGGCTTTGTTGAATATGCAGAGTCACAAAATATCAGCGGCGATACAGCATTGTCACTTTTTGCTCAAACTTTAATCGGTTCTGCCAAGATGCTTACAGATTCCGGTATGACTGTAGATGAGCTTATTAAAATGGTATCATCACCAGGCGGTACAACTCTTGCAGGTCTGGATGCACTTTATGAAGGCAAGCTTACTGATATAGTAAAAGATGCTTGTGACAGATGTACCAAGAGAGCATATGAGCTTTCAAAGTAAAGCAAGATTTTATTTTCTCATCGTACTTGATTTAATGTTATAATATTTATTTCTCCTGCATAAGCTTTATAAGAAACTTGAGCGAAGTGCAAAGAGGAGGAATATTATGAAAAGAATGAGTTTGCGGTTATGGCTGACATCTTCCCAAAGACGCAAGTTAGAAATTTCTATTTATGTTATATTGCTTGTCATAGGATTTATGGCGGGAATGTTTTGTACTATGAAGCATGATAATATGTCGATCTGTAAGTTTTGTATTACATATGGAATGGCAAAATCAACAGTAAGCAGGACAGAGGTATTTCTATTCTGTTTTTTAAAAAACGGTGTACCGTGGCTCTTATCAATTTTCTTTGGCCTATGTGCAATAGGACAGCCTTGTCTTTTAAGCATTCTTTTAATGCATGGCTTTGCATCTGGCTGTTGTTTGGCATATCTTTCAAGTGATTTTAATGCTGTGATTTTTCCAAGATATATGACCGAGGCAGTTTTCACTATTGCATCATCATTTATAATTTTGCTTGCGGTACGCAGTGCCGTAAGGTTTTCATTAGCTGCTATTGAGGTATATATTTCTGAAAGCAGTGCTGAAGGAATGAGAAAAAATCTTAAGCTTTATTTTGTACGTTTTGGAATATTATTTTTAATGGTCTTGCTTTTGAGCGGAATTTATGCAGTTTTAATCGGCTTCTTTTAATGATTAGAAAGGAATTTAAATAAAATGGGTCTGTTTGGAAAAAAATATGAAAATGCCGGTGCAGGTATCGCAAAAAATGCTCCTAAGAAAAAACCTTTTTTTAGGTTTATGGAGATATTTGGCAGAAAATTTTGGAAAATGATAGGTTTGAATATTCTGTATTCTATATTTTTTCTGCCACTTGTTGGTGCTATAGCAGTTTTCATCATGAGATACAATGGCTCAATGCCACCTGGTGCACCAACGGTTCTGCTTATAATAGGTCTTGCACTGCTTTTTGCAATTATAATTGGACCAGCAACCGCCGGACATACCAAGATCCTTAGAGCGTATATTTTGGAGAAGCCTGTATTTATGGTTCATGACTTTTTCAAGACATTCAAAAATGAATTTAAGTACAGTTGTATATTAGGATTTTTCGATTGCTTTGTGGCTATGTGTATAGTGGCGTCTTTATATATTTATCCTATTATTATTGAGCATTATGAAAGCAAGATTTTCTATGTTTTCTTTGCAATTGCACTTAGTGTTGGAATAGTTGTACTTATGATGAATTTCTATGCATTTCTCATGATTATCGCAACTAATCTTAAAATAAAGCAGATTATGAAAAACTCTTTTTCACTTGCTATTATAGCACTTAAGAAAAATATAATCACACTTTTAATAATTTCAGTTATCATAGGAATTTTTGTGGTTCTGATTGTTTTTGCTGATATGAGCATAGCAGTTGTTGCAATGTCACTTCTGCCTTTTATCCCAGCATCATGGGTTGGACTTATAATGTGCTTTAACAGCTATCCTATTATTCAGAAGTATATTATCAATCCTTATTATGAACAAAGAGGAGAGATAAATCCTGAGCTTATTGGCGATTTAGGAGAAGGTACTGATTCAGAGGAAACACTTTTTGAAGATATGGGCGGCAAAGAAAAGCCGGTGGAAACTCCTAAAAAAGCGAAATCTAAAAGCAGCGGCAAGAATTCAAAGCATAAAGGAAAGATTATTTCCTGATTATTATAAAGTTCACAAAATTGTAACTTTACAAATAGTGTGATCTGTGGTATAATAAATAAGTCATGTACTTGGATATGGGAGCAAACCGCAAGGCGGAGTGTCACCTACCCATTTCTACGTTTATGACTAAATATTAAATGAGGTGAATTTATCATGATGCTTAAAGAAGAAAAGACAAGCGTAATCGAGCAGAATCGTCTGCATGAAACTGACACAGGTTCTCCTGAGGTTCAGGTTGCTATTCTCACAAAGAGAATCAATGACCTTACTGAACATCTCAAGACTCACAAGAAGGATCATCATTCCAGAAGAGGTCTTCTTAAGATGGTTGGTCACAGAAGAAACCTTCTTGCTTATATGAAGAAAAAGGATGTAAACCGTTATCGTGCTTGCATCGAAAAGCTTGGTATTCGTAAGTAATTTTATTAAAAAATACGGTAAAAAGGCAGATGGGGTTCCTCTGCCTTTCCGTGTTTGAATTGGAATTTGAAAAAAGCATGCAGCGGCGGCTATTTAGCATGAAATCGTGTGTCTTTGAATTTATAATAAATAATAAACAACTTATTATAAGACATAGGATTTTCTGCTAAACTGTCGCTGTATAGATTGCTCTGTCTGAAAAGAAAGGAATTTATACAATGTTTGAAAATTACAGAAAATTTGAAACAACATTTGCAGGTCGTCCTGTTGTTGTTGAAACTGGTAAGACTTGTGCACTTTCAAATGGTTCTTGCTGGGTAAGATATGGTGAAACTGTTGTAATGGCAAATGTTACAGCAAGTGCAAAGCCAAGAGAAGGAGTAGATTTCTTCCCACTTTCCGTTGATTATGAAGAACGTATGTATTCTGTTGGCAGAATACCAGGATCATTTACAAAGAGAGAAGGAAAGCCATCTGAAAAGGCAATACTTACTTCACGTATGGTAGACCGTCCGATTCGTCCGCTTTTCCCTAAGGATATGCGTAATGATGTTTCAGTTGTAATGACTGTTTTGGCTGTAGATCCGGATTGTTCACCTGAAATCACCGGTATGCTTGCTACTTCTATTGCAATTTCCATTTCAGATATTCCGTGGAATGGCCCTATTGCAGGTATAAGCGTTGGTCTTTGTGATGGTAAACTGGTTCTTAATCCTACACTGGAGCAGAGAGCTAATAATGACCTTCAGCTTACAGTTGCAGGTTCTAGAGACAAGATTGTTATGATTGAAGCTGGTGCTAATGAAGTTCCTGATGACCTTATGCTGGAAGCAATTATGACAGGTCACGAAGAAATCAAGAAGATGGTTGCATTTATCGATGATATTCGTTCAGAAATCGGCAAGCCTAAGTTTGAATTCCAGTCAATGGAAGTTGATCACGATCTTTTTGATGCAATTGAATCTGATTTTGCTGAGCAGGTAAAGGTTGCTCTTGATACTGATGATAAAAATGAAAGAGATGCAAGACTTCAGCCTATTGCTGATGCTATTCATGAAAAGTTTGATGAAGCTTATCCTGAACAGGGTGCGATGATTGATGAGTGCCTGTATAAACTTCAGAAAAAGATCGTAAGAAATTGGCTGTATGAAGGCAAGCGTGTTGACGGCAGAGGTATTGATGAGATACGTCCTCTGGCTGCTGAAGTAGGTCTTTTGCCTAGAGTTCATGGCTCTGGTTTATTTACAAGAGGTCAAACTCAGGTTCTTACTATTGCAACTCTCGGTCCTGTAAGCGAAGCTCAGAAGCTTGACGGACTTGATGAAGAAACATCAAAGCGTTATATGCATCAGTATAATTTCCCTTCATATTCTGTAGGCGAAACAAAGCCAAGCAGGGGACCGGGCAGACGTGAAATAGGTCACGGTGCATTGGCAGAACGTGCATTAGTACCAGTTATTCCATCTGTAGAAGAATTCCCATACTCCATGCGTCTTGTTTCTGAAGTACTTTCTTCTAATGGTTCAACATCTCAGGGTTCTATCTGTGGTTCTACACTTGCTCTTATGGATGCTGGTGTTCCTTTGAAAGCACCTGTTGCAGGTATCTCATGCGGTCTTATTACAAAGCCCGACAGCGATGAGTTTATGACAATGGTTGATATTCAGGGTCTGGAAGACTTTTATGGAGATATGGACTTTAAGGTTGGCGGTACACATAAGGGTATCACAGCTATTCAGGTTGATATTAAGGTTGATGGTCTTACACCTGCTATAATCAAGGAAGCATTTGAAAAGACAAGAAAAGCACGTCTTTACATTCTTGATGAGATAATGCTCAAGGCTATTTCAGAGCCAAGAGATACTGTAAATGAATATGCACCTAAGATGTTCCAGACTAAGATTCCAGTAGATAAGATTCGTGAAGTTATTGGTCAGGGCGGAAAGGTTATACAAAAGATCTCTGCTGAATGCGATGTAAAAATCGATATTAGCGAAGATGGCAATGTATTTATCAGTGGCTTGAGCATGGATGGTTGTCAAAAGGCACTTCAGATCGTTCATACAATTGCACTCGATCCTGAAGTTGGTGCTATCTATCGTGGCAAGGTCGTATCTATAAAGCCATTTGGTGCGTTTGTTGAAATTGCACCGGGTAAAGATGGATTAGTTCATGTTTCAAAGCTTGATAAGAGTCGTGTTGAAAACGTTGAAGATGTTGTATCAGTCGGTGATGAAATTGTTGTAAAGGTAATGGAAATCAAGGACGGTAAGATCAGTCTTTCACGTAAGGATGCACTTATTGAAATTGAACAACGCAAGGCTGATAATAATCAGTAATGAATAATTGAGTTTTATAAAAATAATGGGCTGCTGCAAAGTTTAAATTTTGCAGCAGCCTTTTGTTGTTTTCATTATTATCAATCCCTCCACCACTAGTGGCTTTTCAAGGGATGCTTGTAGCTGTCGTCAGCTCGTGTATTTACATCTTTTTTCTAAGGTTTAGAAGTTCATCGGGTGTGAATACATATTTATTATCGCAGAAATGACAATTGACTGTAATAGGTTCGTCCTCTTTTGCCATCAATTCCAATTCATCTTTTCCAAGACTGCATAGAATTTTTTCTGTTCTTTCACGACTGCAATTGCATTTATAAAATACCTCGTTCTCATCAAGAATATTTGGTTCAAGTCCGTCAAGCAGTCTTAGTGCTATATCTTCAGCAGACATTCCATTTGTCATCATTTTTGTAACAGGTGGTAAAGTAGCCATGTTTTTTTCAATAGTATCGATTACGGAATCATCAGCGAACGGCAGAACTTGTATTAAATATCCGCCTGCAACATTTACAGTAAGATCTGGATTTACAAGAACGCCTAAACCGCATACAGTTGGTGTTTGTTCACTTGTGGCATAATATTTTGCTACATCTTCGGCAATTTCTCCGGATACAAGCGGACATACACCTACATAAGGATCTTTAAGACCCAAGTCTTTTACAACAGAAAGTGTGCCGTCATTGCCGATTGCACCGCCAACGTCAAGTTTGCCTTTGTCATTTAACGGAATTTCAACTACAGGGTTTTCGGCATAGCTTTTAACATTGCCATGGCTGTCTGCAACTGCAACTAACATTCCAGAAGGTCCGCCGCCTTTAACACGAAGCGTAACAGTATCGTTATTTCCCTTAAGACCATATCCCATCATGCTTGCTGCAATTGAAAGTCGTCCAAGACCTGCTGTAATAACCGCAGAGGTTTTGTGTATGCGTTCGATTTCTGATACAATATCAGTAGCGTTTATGGCACATGATACAACAGATGCGTCCTTTGCAATAGCTCTTTTAAGTATTCCCATTTTATTTTACCTCCTATTTTTGTGCAACAAATACCATTCTTTCACTTTTTTCCTGAATTGGATTTTCGGTATCTGCCTCATAGCAGTCTATGACTTTGAAACCAATTGTTTCAAGGAATTTCTGTATTTTTTCAGATTCATAAGCGTGTTCAGTTATTTCTTCACAGCTTCTTGAGTATTTTCCATCTTCACAGAGTTCAAAAAAGTCAAGCCGTATATTTACAGTATTATCTTCAGGTTCAAAGTTGTTTTCCCAAACGCAGTATACACTGTCAGTGTCATATATATAAATTTGATTGCCCAGAATTTCACGGTGCTTGTATGGAGTATTCATATCAAATATAAAAACGCCGCCGGTTTCCAGATTGTCATAAACTTTTTGAAAAGCAGTTTGAACATCGTTAAAATTATCCAGATGATTTAAGCTGTCGAGTGTGCATATTACTATATCAACAGTGTCGTAAAGTTCAAGTTCACGCATATCCTGACATATATATTGAATT
Organism: uncultured Ruminococcus sp.; assembly: GCA_947566125.1. Taxonomy (GTDB): domain Bacteria; phylum Bacillota; class Clostridia; order Oscillospirales; family Ruminococcaceae; genus Ruminococcus_C. Next base: position 35,395 of record CANOIR010000006.1, read on the forward strand.
GGAAGTCCGCTTTCAATTTTCTTGTTCATAGCACGATTGAGCATTCCGTATGAATAATCAGAGCCTATTACGTCATAGGACAATCTGCACATTTCTTCAGCCATACTGCCAGTACCGCAAGCAAGATCCAAAAGAACGTTGCCGTTGTTTTTTTTGTGTTTTTGAATAAGCTTATGGAAATATTTGCTGCGTTTTTTATAGTCAACATTTTCGGTAAGTTCATCATAATATTGTGAAAAAATCTCATAACCTGTATTCATAAATATCTCCTATAAAACAAAGGGACGCAGCGTTTAACTCGTCCCTATTGTTTTGCTTTATTTTTGCATTATTTGTTTTTCTTCTTAGCAGCTCTTTCAGGATTTCTACGCTGATTTCCAAAGCTTCCATCGCCTGAACCAGCATTTGGAGCGTCTGGTTTTGCAACCTGTTCACGTTCAGGAGCTTTGTTTTGCTGTAACTTTACAGTCAACAGCATACGAACAGTTTCTTCCTGAATGGAAGCGACCATTTCATCAAACATTTCAAAGCCTTCATAACGGTATTCAACAACAGGATTCTTCTGACCATATGCACGAAGTCCGATACCTTTTTTCAGTTCGCTCATATCGTCAATGTGTGCCATCCACTTTGTATCAACTACCTTGAGCATAATTACACGCTCAAGTTCACGGATAGTATCGCTGCCATACTCTTCTTCCTTGGTACTATAAATAGTACGTGCTTTTTCCTGAAGAATTTTTGTAATGTCATCAGCAGACATTTTATCAAGTTCTTCTGGTTCGTATTCAAGGTCGCCTTCTTCAGTGAGCCAACCCATAAAATGTTCTCTCAGACCAACGATATTCCACTCGCTGTGTTCAGTAAGCTCATCATCAGCATACATTTTTACAGTAGAAGAAATCATCTCGTCCATCATATTAAGAATGCTGTCGTGGAGATCTTCACCATCAAGCACTTGTGCTCTCTGCTTATAAATGATCTCACGCTGTGTATTCATAACATCATCGTAGTTAAGAACATTCTTACGAATGCTGAAATTACGTCCTTCAACCTTACGCTGTGAAGATTCAACTATTTTAGTAAGCATTTTGCTTTCAATAGGAGTATCTTCATCGACATTGAGTGTACGCATCATATTTTCCAAACGGTCGCCGGCAAATATACGCATAAGGTCATCTTCTACAGAAAGGAAGAAACGGCTTTCACCTTCATCGCCCTGACGGCCGGAACGACCACGGAGCTGGTTATCAATACGTCTTGATTCATGTCGCTCAGTACCCAGAATATACAGACCGCCGGCTTCTTTTACAGAAGCAGCCTTTTCCTTAACTTCTTCACCAAACTTCATGTAAAGTTCCTGATAAACCTTACGTGCCTCCAGAACTTCCTCATTATCAGTATCAGCATAGCCGATAGCTTCTGTGATAATTTCTTCTGGATATTCTTTTTTACGCATTTCTGCACGTGCAAGGAATTCAGCATTACCGCCGAGCATAATATCAGTACCACGACCAGCCATATTTGTTGCGATAGTAACAGCACCGAGCTTACCTGCCTGAGCAACGATCTCAGCTTCTTTTGCGTGATATTTAGCATTTAAGACTTCATGCGGAATGCCCTTTTTCTTAAGCATTGCAGAGAGAAGTTCAGATTTTTCAATTGAAATAGTACCGACCAGAACAGGCTGTCCTTTTTCATGGCAATCTATTATTTGATCAATTATAGCACGATATTTAGCAGCTTCTGTACGATAAATAAGGTCGTTGTGATCTATTCTTTGAACCGGACGGTTTGTTGGTATAGCGATAACATCCAGTTTATAGATCTCACGGAATTCATCTTCCTCTGTCATAGCAGTACCGGTCATACCGGAGAGTTTATTATACAAGCGGAAATAATTCTGGAATGTAATAGTTGCAAGAGTCTTTGACTCACGCATAACCTTTACATTTTCTTTAGCTTCAATAGCCTGATGCAGACCGTCATTAAATCTACGTCCAAGCATTTTACGGCCTGTAAATTCATCAATAATAACTACTTCGCCGTCTTCAACGATATAATCAGTATCCTTATGCATGATACCGTTTGCCTTAAGAGCCTGGTTGATATGGTGCATAAGTGTCATATTATCAGGATCCATGAGGTTGTCAATAGCGAAATAATCTTCAGCTTTCTTTATACCACGGCGTGTAATAGTTGCGGTTTTAGCCTTTTCATCAACGATATAGTCAGCTTCCTGATTTAATTCTTCCTGATCCTGTTTAGAATCTGTTTCAACGATAACAGTAGGAGTCAAAGTCTTGGCGAATTTATCAACAACTCCATAAAGAGCTGTAGACTTGTCGCCCTTACCGGAAATGATAAGAGGAGTTCTTGCTTCATCGATAAGAATGGAGTCAACCTCATCGACAATAGCGAAGTTGTGTTCTCTTTGAACCTTGTCCTTTTTATAGATAACCATGTTGTCACGCAGGTAGTCAAATCCGAGTTCGTTATTTGTACCATATGTAACATCGCAGTTATAAGCTTCACGGCGTTGGTCATTGTTAAGTCCGTGAAGAATACAGCCAACTGTAAGACCAAGATAACGTAAAACCTTGCCCATTTCGTCTGACTGTGTTTTTGCCAGATAGTCGTTTACTGTTACGATATGAACGCCCTTACCCGGAAGTGCATTTAGATAAGCAGAAACGCAGGCAACCAAAGTTTTACCTTCACCAGTTTTCATTTCTGCGATACGGCCTTGGTGCAGTACTATAGCACCGATAAGCTGTACCGGGAATGGTTTTTTTCCAAGTACACGATAAGCTGCTTCACGAACAGTTGCCAGTGCCTCAGGAATCATAGATTCCAGTGCTTCGCCTGTTTCAAGACGTTCACGGAAATCAAATGTCTTTTGCTTAAGCTCTGCATCGGACAGTGCCTTGTACTCGTCATCCAGAGCAAGAACTTTATTTTTAATCGGTTCGATTCTTGCCAGCTCTCTTTTACTATATGAGCCGAACAGTTTGCTAAAAATACCCATCAGTCTACCGCCTTCATTTAAAAGTATACATCTTAAAGTATATCACAATATTTATATTTTGTCAACCACAATTTTTAACACTTATTTTAACGCTTTATAATATGAACATATGTCACACATTTTACATTCTTCGCATTTAGGCTTTCTTGCTGTGCAAGTATCTCTGCCGAACTGAACTATTCTGTGGCAGAAATCCGAAGAACGCTCAGGAGGAACAAGAGGAAGGAGATCTTTTTCAACTTTAAAAGGTTCTTTGTTTTCAGTAAGACCAAGTCTGCCTGTTATTCTGATAAAATGTGTGTCTGTTACAATTGCCGGCTTTCCATAAACATCGCCAAGTATTAAATTTGCAGTTTTTCTTCCCACACCGGGAAGAGTAAGCAGTTCTTCCATAGTATCCGGTATTTTGCTGTCATATGTTTCGATAAGTCTTTTTGACATTCCTATAATGCTTTCTGCCTTTGTTCTGTAAAATCCACAAGGTTTAATATCCATTTCAAGTTCCGAAAGGTCTGCATTTGCAAAGGACTCCAGTGTTGGATATTTCTTAAAAAGAGTTTGAGTTACAATATTCACTCTTGCGTCTGTGCATTGAGCGGAAAGACGAACTGATATTAGCAGTTCATATGGTTTATCATATTTTAATGCACAAGCTGAATCCGGATATATTTCTTCCAAAATATCACATGCCTTTAGAGCAATTTCTTCTTTTGTATATGTCATAAAAAGCTCCTTATTTGTTATCTGTTATCTATTTTTTCCGGATAAAGATCGTGGTGAATAAGTCTTTCCCATGCAACGTTTTCCCACTTTGTGCCTTGTTTTCCGTAATTACAGTATGGGTCGATAGAAATTCCACCTCTTGGTGTAAATTTACCCCAAACTTCAATATAAAATGGATCCATAAGTTTTATAAGATCATTCATTATGATATTTACGCAGTCCTCATGAAAATCGCCGTGATTACGGAAGCTGAAAAGATAGAGCTTTAAAGATTTGCTTTCAACCATGTGAATATTTGGAACATAAGAAATATAGATAGTTGCAAAATCAGGCTGACCTGTAATAGGGCAAAGACTGGTAAACTCCGGACAGTTGAATTTTACGAAATAATCTCTTCCAATATGTTTGTTTTCAAAGGTTTCCAATACTTCAGGAGCATAGTCAGACTTATATTTTGTGTTTTGATTTCCAAGAAGGGTAATGCCTTCTGTTTCAGATTTAGTTCTTCCTGTCATTTTAATTTTCCTCCATAAGTGGGTCTGTGATGCCGTTTGCCTTAAATGCTTCTATTCTGTCACGGCAAGTTCCGCATATACCGCATGGTTTCTCTCCGCCTTCATAGCAGCTCCATGTGAGTTCATATGGAACGTTTAATTCCAGTCCAAGCTTTACAATATCTTTTTTAGTCATGTTTACAAAAGGAGCTCTAATGCTTACCTGTTGTCCGCTGCCTTCATAAATAGCCTTTGCCATAGCGTCATTAAATACAGATGAACAATCAGGATATGCATTTCCGGCTGCATCATCTGCATGAGGTCCATAGTAAATTACATTACAGCCATGCGAAAGTGCTATGCTTGCAGCAGAGGCGAGAAACAGACCGTTTCTGAACGGTACATATGTAGATACCGGTGCACCATCTGTTTTTAATAGCTGTTCAGAGTAGCTTTCTTTAGGGATTTCATCATTAGAATTTTTCAAAAGTGAACAGTTTGAATCTTTAAATATGAGTGATAAGTCAAGAGTCTGCCATTTTACGCCGTAATATTTTGTAAGCTTTTCAGCAGATTCTATTTCCTTATTATGTTTTTGACCATAGGAAATTGATATGGCAATAACATTTTCTGCTCCATGTTTTTTTACTGCTAGTGCAAGACAGGTCGTGCTGTCAACTCCGCCGCTAAATAATACTATTGCTTTCATTATATAATCATGCTCCTTTTTAATCCATTACAAGACTCTGCAAGAATGTGTCATTTTCATATTTTCCGCAGAATGTTGTAGTAGTTGTTTTTGCAGGAAAGTTTTTTATTCCTCTTGCTGTCATACAGCTGTGGGACGCTGTTATAACAACGCCTATATCGTCCGAACTTGTAGCTATTTTCATTATTTCAGCAATATCCTGTCCAAGTCTTTCTTGCAATTGAAGACGTTTTGCCGCCATATCACAAATACGTGCAATTTTGCTAAGACCTATTACTTTGCCATTTGGCAGATATGATACATTTACGTGCATATCGTACATTAGAGCCATGTGATGTTCGCAGTAGCTGTAAACAGTAATATCACGAACAGTTACAGCAGAACCTTTTCCGACAGCCTTTGTTTCTGTAAATGTTTTTTCAAACATATCCGCAATCTCTTTATTACTGTATGAAATGCCTTCAAACACTTCGGCATACATTCTTGCGACACGTTCCGGAGTTTCCAAAAGTCCTTCTCTATTTGGGTCTTCGCCGAGTGCTTCCAGAATCCCACGTATATGGTACGCAATTTTTTCCTGATCGATCGCCATTATATATTACCTCTTTGCATTTATAATTTATACTCCACGTTCGTTTGGATCCCATATAAACTTGTGCATCTGCAATTGCAGTCTTGCATTATTGAGCTTTTTCTTTTTCATGAATTCAACTATTTCAGCCGGATTGATTTTTCCAAATACCGGACTAAAATAAACATGACAGCGTTTTGTAAGGCTATATTCTTCTATTATTTCAAAAGCTCTTTCAAGGTCATTATTCGAGCCGGCAACAAATTTAATGCAGTCTTTTTTTTCTATAAATGATATATTTTCATTAAGTATCATTTTATCTTCCATACTGCTTGAAGGGAGCTTATAATCCAGAGTGAATATTGGTCTGTTATTTATTTTAGAAAGCTCTTCTATATTCACACTGCCGTTTGTTTCAATTTCTAAGCTTAGCACATTTTCCTTTGATAAACAGGTTATAAGTTCTTTTACATATGGTGATGTCAAAGGTTCACCGCCTGTAAGAGTCACATTTTTAATGCCTGTTTGCAAAACAGTTTCTTTAATTTCATTTGCGGTCATTTTTACAAATTTTGCGTTATCTGAGTTTGCCCACATTGTATCACAGTAACTGCATTTTAAATTACATCCGCAAAGTCTTATAAATACTGCAAGTTCACCGGCTCGTGTACCTTCTCCATTTATGCTTGTGAAAATTTCAGCAACCTTATATTGATGTTCCATATAATTAAATATCCTCATAAACGGCACAATTTTCCGGCGTTTCATAAACAGCCACGCTTTTTACGGGAATTCCTTCTTGCTTTAATAGTTCAAAGAAATACTTAGCAAAGCATTCAGCAGTAGGTCGAAAAGGAAGGGCTATTATTCTAAAGTTTTCTTCTTTTAATGAATCAATAGTCTTTTCTTTAAGAGTACCGTCTTCATATAGCAGTGCATGGTCAAAGTGATCAGCGATTTTGCGTACAGCTTTTTTTAAATCGACAAAGTCGATTACCATACCTCTGCACTGACCTGTTTTTTGAAGTTCTGTTTCTGATGCCTGTACTTCTATTTTCCACCTGTGACCATGCAGGTTTGAGCATTTGCCGTCATAGCCGCTTAAAAAATGTGCACTGTCAAATTCAGCTGATGTCTTGAGATAATACATATATTTTCCTCCAAAAAAGCGGCTTCCCACTATAGAAAAGCCGCTTGATACACATTATAACAAATTTATAAAATTTATTAAAAAGGTTTTTGCTGCCCATAGTTTTATTTTATGACAGGATGGTGCAAACGAACTGTCAGATAAATTATATCATATAAAAGCATATGTGTCAACCAATAAAAAGCCGGATGCTTCAAGATTTTAGTCATAAAACACCCGGCTTTTGATATTAAATTAAGATTGCTTAAAAAACATTAAGCACGAACAGGTAATGAAGAGATGCTTTGTGCTAAACGATTCATCAAAGCTGTTGCATCATTAGCGTTAATGGCCTTTGTACCGTCATCATAGCAGTCAGCATTTGCAAGCTGAGTTGGCTCAAGTGTTAAAACATTAGCAATATACTTATTTAAGTATACAAGGTCGAGCATTGATATAGAATCATCAAGATTTAAATCGCCGTATTTTACTTCGCCAGGTATAAACGCTGTAGTGGTTGTTGTTGTTTCTGTAGTAGTATCTTTTGTAGTTTCTGTAGTAGAAATTGTTGTTGTTTCTGTTGAAGTTACTGTTGTTGTAGTTGTGGTTGTGGTTGTATCTGAGCTTGATGCAGACTTAATAATATAAACATCTGTTACAGTAACGTTTGAATTGTCAAGCTGTTCGCCAGCAGTATCATTTACCCACCAGATCTGTACAAGACCGTTATCCTGCTTCTGTGCTTCCTTTGCGATTTCAGCGATAAGAGCCTTGTCGATTACCTTATCTTCACCGCTGTTGTAAGAGATTTCAGAAGGTTTAGTAAGGTCGATTTTTACTGTATCAGAACCTGCTATCTCCCACTTGTATGATACCCAGTATTCTACATCCATCTTAACAGAAATACCAACACAGCCGTTTGCAAATTTTACTGCATTGTCAGCGTCCAGCTTAACATAAAGTGTGTCACCGATAGGTTCGCTAAGTGTGAATTTATAACCGTCAGCACCTTCCTTGATGTTAGCCTTTATCTCTGTTGTAGGACCTGCTTCTGTAGTTGTAGTAGTTGTTGTTGTGCCAGTTGGCTTAGTGCCTGTAGGCTTTGTTGTTATATTTCCGTTAGTATAAAGATCTGCCGGAAGTTCGTCAAGAGTGATACAGTAATCACTCTGATACATATCAATAGTATCTTTTTCGGTATTAAACATTGGGTCGCTGAGGAATTTAGGGCTGTCACTTTCAGCACTGCCACTGCCGTCATACCATGTACAGAAGTAGAGCCAGCCAGCCTTTTCAGATGTCAGATTTTCAACAGTAGAGAAGCTGTCGTTTTCAGCCATAGCTACCATCTTTTTGCTATTGTATTTTTCCATAATTCCATAGAATGTGCTTGCAATGGCACTGTCATTATGATAAACACGCTTAGAACCTGTAGAATAGTCAATGCAGCTGTATTTATCATAACCTATAATGTCAACATATTCATCACCTGGATACCAGTTGGCAGAAGTATCAAAATTGTAGCTGTTCCATTCCCAGATTATATTGTGAAGGTCGTAATCTTCTGTAAGAGTCTTATATGTAAGTTTCCAAATATCTTTATAAACAGCAGAACCGTCTTTGCCCCACCAGAACCAAGATCCGGTTTCTCCTCCGCCGCCTTCGGCTTCATGAAGAGGACGGAAAATAAGTGGAATATTTGCATCCTGAAGTTTTTTTAATTGTTCAGCAAGAACTTTAAGTGCTGCAAGATAATATTCACGCTCAACAGTACCCTCAACAAGAACATTTGAAGTTACAAAATTAGTTAATTTTGGATCGTATGTTGCATCGTTCCATGTAATATTTGTATCTCCAACTTTGTAATTATCCATGTTCTTTGGAACAGTGATGTGCCACGAAGCAGTTGCAATACCATTTTTATTCTTTACCCAATCAATTATTCTATCAGAAGTTCCATCTTCCGAACCATAAAGTATGTTAGCACTATTAAGGTAGTCAAAACCTCTTATAGCAGGATAATGACCTGTAAGATTTTTAAGATATTCGAACTCATATTCAAAGTCATGAGGACCGTGCTGGTAAATTTCCTGCTGACCTGAAATGATATGGCTGCCGTAAACAGATGCCATATAATTCATAAGATTCTGAGCTTCTGGAATAGCTTTTGGGTCTGTACAAGTTGTATCTGATGCTTTAATATCAGAAAGAACCGCAGTTTCTATTTCAAAATAGTCAAAAGTTGACCAACCCCATGATTTTTCAATTAAAAGTGTGTTTTCGCCTTCCTGGAGCTTTATAGATTTAACAACAATCTTTTCAAAGCTCTCGCTTTCAGGAATAGCAAGTGCACCCTGAGATACGCCGTTTATTGACATGTTCTGCTGCTTTGCACCGCCAAGACCACCGCCATATATTATTATGTTATATATACCGGCAGTTGGTGCATTAAAATTCATGGTTATTGTGCCGCTTTCGGTCATTTTAAGGTATGAGCCGCCGCTTGCATCAGCAGCATTTTCTACTGTTACTTCACCGGTAATAGTGGCGTCTTCAAATTCGTATTTTTCGTCTGCCGCCAATGCTCCAATATTAAGTATGGAAGCAGCTGCTATATTTACTGCAAGAACAGATGTAATAAATACAGGCAATGTTTTTTTCACTTTCTTCATTTTGTAAATTCCTCCCATATATTATTAAACAACGATAAATTTTACCATAAATATAATACCATGAAAAATTATAATTGTCAACTGTTTTTTGAAAAATATCAGTAATTTTCAAAGTTTTTTGTGCAATGCGTTATAAGCTTATGTTATCTGAATTGGTTGATTTCAGGTTTATATTTGAATCCGGCTTTTTTAAGTTTTTCTATAAGCTCTTCTTTGTCAATATTGAGTGACTTACACAGTTCTTCAGGAGATGAATATTTATCTCTTAGTTTAGTATTTATCACACTCATTAACATGATAGGGTCTTTTGGAAGATTCATTTTTTATTCTCCTTTAATAAAAATCTTATTTTAATAATTTTATATAGTTTACATAAAAAATCTATATTAGTATACCATGTATAAAAAACATTGTCAACTGTATTGCATTATTATTAAAAGTGTGTTATAATAAGCAGTAATAAATCAAGAAAATCCTTGATTTATTATGCATTAGGAGGTGTTTATATGCAAATAAAAGAATCTGCTGAAAATTACCTTGAAACTATACTTATCTTGAGTAAGGAGATCGGAGGAGTTCGATCTATCGATATAGTAAACGAGCTTTCATATTCAAAGCCGAGTGTAAGCATTGCGATGAAAAATCTGCGTGAAAATGGCTTTGTTCAGGTGGATAAAAATGGGTATATTACCCTTACTGATAAAGGACGTGATATTGCGGAAACTATGTATGAACGGCATACTGTTATTTCACGTTGGCTGAGATTTTTGGGTGTTTCGGAAAAAACTGCAATTGATGATGCATGTCGTATAGAACACGTGATAAGTGCAGAAAGTTTTGAGGCTATGAAAAAGCATTTTTTTGAAAATGATGAGCTTGTAAAGTAATATTATAGTATCATTTGTTTTTATAATTATTTATTTGGCATTTTACTTGCAATTTTTATGCAAAAATGGTATAATATTTTTAATTTAAAATTATAGGAGGCATTTTTTATGAAAGAACTTTCTTCAAATGCAAAAATAGAAACTAAATGTCTGCACGCTGGATATACTCCTGAAAATGGTGCTCCGGGTGTAATGCCTATAGTGCAGAGTACAACATATCGTTTTGATTCTACAGAACACGTGGCAGCACTTTTTGATATGCCTACTGAATGTATGTATTCACGTTTTGCAAATCCTACTTGTGACGCTGTTGAAAAGAAGATAGCTGCACTTGAAGGCGGCAGCGGTGCAATGCTTACTACCAGCGGACAGGCAGCTTCACTTTTGTCTATCCTGAATGTTTGTAGTGCAGGAGATAGTTTCATTTCCGTTACTACAATTTATGGCGGTACAGTAAATCTTTTTGGTGTTACTCTAAAGAAACTCGGCATTGAATGCATATGGGTAGAACCTGATGCAACAGATGAAGAAATAAAGAAGTCATTCAAGCCTAATACAAAGGCTGTTTTTGGTGAAACTATAGCAAATCCGGCACTTACTGTTTTTGATATAGAGCGTTTTGCAAATATTGCACATGAACAGGGTGTACCGCTTATTGTTGACAATACATTTGCTACACCTATTCTTTGCAGACCTTTTGAATTTGGTGCTGATGTAGTTATTCATTCTACTACAAAATATATGGACGGTCATGCTGTACAGGGTGGCGGTGTTATTGTTGACAGCGGTAAATTCGACTGGGCAGCAAGCGGAAAGTTCCCTGATTTTACAGAACCGGATGAAAGCTATCACGGAGTTGTATATACAAGAGATTTTGGCAATATGGCTTATATTATCAAGGCAAGAATGCAGCTTATGCGTGATTTTGGCTGCTATCCGGCTGCTAATTCTGCATTCCTTTTGAATCTTGGCCTTGAAACAATGCACGTGCGTATGGAGCGTTATTGTGAGAATGCACTTAAGGTTGCAAGCTTTCTTAAGGAATCTGATAAGATAAATTTTGTAACATATCCGGGTCTTGAGGGAGATAAGAATCATGCTCTTGCACAGAAGTATCTTCCAAAGGGTACTTGTGGTGTTATTTCATTCTCAATAAAGGACGGAAGACCGGCGGCTGTACGTTTTATGGATTCACTTCAGCTTGCAAGCATTGAGGTTCATGTTGCAGATATAAGAACTTGCGTTCTTCATCCAGCATCTGCCACACATCGTCAGTTGACAGAAGAACAGCTTGTAGCAGCAGGTATTGACGGCGGACTTATTCGTTTGTCTGTAGGTCTTGAAAATGCAGATGATATAATCGCCGATGTAAAACAAGCACTCGAAAAGGTTTGATTTGCAAAAAAATATAATAATTTATATTCTGGAGTAGTCCGCAAATATATTGAAAAGGAGTGTGAGTTTCCATGCTTTTACATGAATTTTTTAATATAGGGCTTGGAGGCTCACTTTCCGAAATCGATAAAGAAATATTTAGACTTATGCTTTCGCATTATAATCACCGAGCAATGGGTGCAGATGCGGGAAAGGTGTTTTTTGATAATATGTTGAGTGGGCCGTTATATAATATGAGCAGTGAAATGTTCAGAGTGATTATATCACATTTAAATCACAAGGCATTATGTGCTGATACAAAGAGAAATATAGTTATAACCTGTGACCTTATTCTTGAACCGGATACATCGCCTCAGGACGAATTTGAGCTGTTCAAATATCTTTTTAGCAAGGAACATGAAAGCGGTCTTTTACCGTATTACATTATGAATGGAGATTCTCCAGAATACGGAGAAATACGTGAAATGTACGGCGAAAGAATAATCCCGTATACAGCAGAAAAGCATATGGAATTTGCACTTAATTTAAGAAAATTGCTTGTAAACACAAAGTTTATATGCAGTGGCTTTCAAGTTCTTCATGCTCTTAACATAGGTCTTACAGACGCTGTTAAGAAAAGTCCGTATGTATATCTTATATTTACACAGCACGGCGTAAACTTTTTCAAGGATAATTTTATTACTCAATCTGCTTACAGTTCTTTTATATTTGATAAGATAATGATAAGTAATGACTTTGAGCGAAATCTTTTTATCGAAAAAGGCTGTTACAATGAAAATGACCTTATACCGAATGGTCTTTTCAGATGGGATCTTTTAAGTGCAGATAATGCAGAACATGAGAAAAGTATTTTTATTTACTTTACGCATAGGCGTTATCTTAGAGATATGGAAAATATAGAAGATTCTGTTTATGTAAATACAATAGCAGGGCTTTTAAAAGACGAACGTTTTATAAAGATGGTCAAGGAGAATGGTTATACTTTAAAAGTTGCACTTCATCATACAGTTCTTTCTGTATGCGGAAAGGATATTCTTGGGGATATACAAATCTTAGAGGACTCTGACATTGCAGACGCAAAGAGAAATTCAGCTATTCTTATAACAGATTATTCATCAATGTGCTTTGAAATGTGGTTTCAGCATAAACCTGTTATTTTCCTAAATGTTCCAGACAGCGAAGACTGCATTGAATATGGACATAAAACAGATCTGCCTGCTCCTTATGAGGGAAAGGAAGATTATATCTGGGGTGTTGTGAATACAAAAGATGAATGCATAGATATGCTTGACAGTTATATAAAGACGGATTTTGTATTTACAGAAGAAGACAGCATTAAGCGAAATAGATTTTTCTATTATAATTCTGATTATAGAAAGCGTTTTTGTGAATATCTTGTTTCCATGAAAGACAGTAAAAAAGATATGTATAAATTAAAGAGCAATTTTACTGTAAACTTTTCAAGGCATTCCGATATTTATACTGAAGGCGTTCATTTCCCTGATACTGAAGGCAGATGGATAGTGTGCAAAAGTTCAAGAATATTGTTTTATGCAATTGATGCGAAAAATGGCGTTAGACTTGTATTAAATGGAATACCGCATCCTAAGTGCGAATTGTGTGGAATAGGCTTGAAATTTTATATAAACGGACGTTTTATAAAAAATGCAGAATTTCATGTTCACGAAATGAGCGAAGTTGTACTTGATGTACCCGATGAGCTTATTGAAAGTGACAAGAAAATCGATATAAAGATAAAAGCAGAGATTCTTGGCAGTGCAAAAAGCACATCAGAAGATATAAATACAAAGAGCAGACTAATGTTTAAGCTTTGCACATTGAATATAGAAAATCTTTAAGTAATTCTATTATAAATAATAAAATAATATGGCTGCCGCAAAATAAACTTTGCAGCAGCCTTTTTGTTGTTTTCATTTACAAAACAAGCATATCGCACTTTGGCGACAGTTCGATTATTTGTTTTTTAGATAAAGTATTCTCATGCCTTTAAGAAGCAGGGTGTCATCTAATATAATATTTTTATGTCTGCAATAAGGTATTATAGTTTCCGCAAGGCCTCCTGTAGCTATTGTTGTTACAGGCATTTTCAGTTCATCTTCTATATGGTCAAGCAGTCCGTCTATGCTTCCCGCAAAGCCATATATCATACCGCTTTTCATGCAGTCAACAGTGTTTCTGCCAATCTTTTTCTTTGGAGGTTCAAAGGCAATTTTAGGCAGCTGTGCGGTTTTATCATAAAGAGCGTTCATTGAAATTGCAATTCCCGGCATTATCATTCCGCCGATGAATTCATTCTTTTCATTTATAACTGATACAGTCGTAGCTGTTCCCATATCTATCAATGTCAAAGGCCCGCTGTATTGATCCAGTGCAGCAACTGCACCAATAGCCATGTCGCTTCCAAGCTGAGCTGGATTGTCGATAGATATTCTCAGCCCTGTTTTTATGCCGGGACCAACGACTATACAGCTTTTTTGAGTTATTTTTTCAACAGCCTGACGTACTATGCCCGTTATTGATGGGACTACAGAAGAAAGAATACTTCCTTCTATATCATGACTGTTAAGACCATATATTTCAAGAACGGATTTAAAAGAAACTGCAAATTCAAGTACCGTTCCGGTTTGGTTTGTGGATATTCTTTCAACAAAAATTATCTTATCATCTTGAAAACAACCTATTACTATATTTGTGTTTCCAATATCTACTGCTAAAACCATGGGCTTAACTCCTATTATTTTATTGGGTTAAATTTATTTTTACTGCTTATTTTTAAATTATACATTGAATATCATGTCGCTGTAAGCCGGTACAGGCCACTTTTCAGACGGAATCATTACTTCAAGCATATCAATGCATGAGCGAAGTTTTTCCATAACAGTAAGAACATCATCTCTGTAAGAAGTAGCCATATCAAGTATATTTTCATATGATGATGCCTTGGCTGTATTTCCTTCAAGCGTATGTACAAGTTCATATGTTTCGCTTGTAAGCTTTGTTATTTTTTCAGCAAGATCTCTTTCGATTTTGGAATCTATTCCCAGACCTGCCTTTAATGAAATTCCGTCACATAATTTATGACAATATTCAATAGCTGTTGGAATGAATTTTTTTCTTGCCATATCTATCATTGTGAGTGATTCGATATTTATTGTTTTGCTGTATCTTTCCAGTAATATATCAATTCTGCTCTGGATCTGAGATTTTGTAAATATGCCGAATTTCTCCAGAAGTTCTACGTTTTTGTCATCTGCATAATGAGGAACAGCATCAACAGTTGTTTTGTAAATAGGAAGTCCTCTGCGTTCTGCTTCTTCTATCCATTCTTCGGAATATCCATTGCCGTTGAATATGATTCTTTTATGTTCTTTTATAATTTTCTTAAGCATTTCTTTAAGCTTTGCGTCAAATTCTTCAGTCGGCACACTTTCCATAATATCGGCAATTTCGCAAAGTTCTCCTGCAACTATAGTATTAAGCAAGTGGTTTGGACAAGCGATATTGTCAGATGAACCTACCATTCTGAATTCAAAACGATTTCCTGTAAATGCAAATGGAGAAGTTCTGTTTCTATCTGTTGAATCCTTAGGAAAATCAGGCAGTGCGTGTACGCCAATGCTGAATTCCTGAGATTCGCTTTTATAAGTGCTGTCATTTTCAAGTGCATCAAGTACACCCTGAAGTTCTTCACCCATAAAGATAGAGATAATAGCCGGTGGTGCTTCATGTGCACCAAGCCTATGATCATTGCCGGCGGAAGCAGCACTTATACGCAGCAGAGATGCGTATTCATCAACGCCCTTTAAAACGGCACATAAGAATGTAAGAAACTGCATATTTTCGCTTGGAGTATTTCCGGGATCAAAAAGATTTTGACCATTGTCTGTACTCAAAGACCAGTTATTGTGCTTTCCTGAGCCATTTACGCCTGCGAATGGCTTTTCATGCAGTAAACATACAAGACCATGACGAAGTGCAACTTTCTTCATAACTTCCATTGTGAGTGAATTTTGGTCAGTTGATATATTTGAAGTTGTGAAGATAGGAGCAAGCTCATGCTGTGCCGGAGCTACTTCATTATGTTTAGTATGTGCATATATTCCGAGTTTCCAGAGTGATTCATCAAGGTCAGCCATATATGCTGCTATTCTTGGTTTTAGATTTGCATAATACTGGTCGTCAAGCTCTTGACCTTTAGGCGGCATAGCACCAAAAAGTGTTCTTCCAGACATGATAAGATCTTCACGCTGGTCGTACATTTTTTTATCTATAAGGAAATATTCTTGTTCAGGACCTACTGTAGATGTTACTTTTGTTGCAGTAGTATTTCCAAATAATCTTAAAACACGTAGAGCCTGTTCGCTTAAAACATCCATTGAACGCAGCAGAGGAGTTTTCTTATCAAGAGTTTCACCAGTATATGAAACAAAAGCAGTAGGAATATAGAGAGTGCCTTCTTTTACAAATATAGGAGAAGTAGGGTCCCATATAGTATATCCTCTTGCAGAACAGGTTTGTCTTAAGCCGCCTGACGGAAATGATGAAGCATCAGGTTCTCCCTTTACAAGAGCCTTTCCGGAGAAGTCCATGATGATCATACCGTTGTCTGTAGGGCTTATAAATGAATCATGTTTTTCAGCAGTTGAACCTGTCATAGGCTGGAACCAGTGTGTATAGTGTGTTGCTCCACGCTCTATAGCCCAGTCTTTAATTGCATTTGCAACAACGTCTGCATAAGCAGGGTCAAGAGAAACGCCCATTTTTTTAGTTTTTGTAAGTGCCTTGTAGATTTGTTTTGGAAGTCTTGCACGCATGACTTCATCATTGAAAACATCACAGGCAAAATACTTGGAAACATCAGCTTTAGACATAATTAAAGAACCTCACTCTCTTTTATTTTAATATTTTAAATTTTTGCTATTTTTACGTTTATCTATATATCTTACATTAGAAAATACATTTTGTCAAGTGGCTTAATTTTTTTGGAGAAATTCATTGGTTTTTAAAACTTACGGGATTGATTTTATCTTTAAATAAAGTTTTTTGTTTAAAAATAATGTCGTTGGAAAATAGCTGTTGACAAAGGTCTTTGGCAGTGATATAATAAAAACATAATTTAATTAGTTGCTTCAGGGTATGTGCAATTCATAACCGGTGGTATAGTCCACGACCTGCTTTTTTGCAGCTGATTCGGTGAGATTCCGAAACCGACGGTAAAGTCCGGATGGGAGAAGTTTCACCTATTTTTTTGCATTAAGTGCATTTTGTTTTATCTTATAATTGGTGATATAAGCTGCCCTGTTCTTTATGAATCGGCAGCTTTTTTTATTTATTTTTATTTATATAATCAAGGCTTATTTGAAGGTGGTTTATTGAGTAAATATAAAAGCGAATATATGAAACGAGCTATAGAGCTTGCAAAGCTTGGTACTGGTCTTGTTGCACCGAATCCGCTTGTGGGAGCTGTTATTGTAAAAGACGACAGGATAATAGGCGAAGGGTACCATGCAAAATATGGTGAACTTCATGCAGAGCGTCACGCATTAAGCAGATGTACTGAATCGCCAGTTGGTGCTGATATGTATGTTACATTAGAGCCTTGTTGTCATTATGGAAAGCAGCCGCCTTGTACAGATGCAATTATCGAATCAGGTATAAAACGTGTATTTGTTGGTTCATACGACCCAAATCCTCTTGTAAGCGGCAAGAGCAGGGAAGTGCTTGAGAATGCAGGCATTGACGTTACATATGATGTTATGAGAAATGAATGTAATAAGCTTAATCCATTCTTCTTTCATTATATGCATCATAAGCTGCCATATGTAATATGTAAGTACGCAATGTCAGCAGACGGCAAAATCGCCTGCAAGAATGGAAGTTCAAAGTGGGTAACAAGTGAGGCGTCAAGAGAACGAGTTCAAGAAACAAGAAAATCAGTTTCTGCTATTATGGTAGGAATAGGTACAGTTTTAGCCGATGACCCAAGTCTTTTGTGCAGGTGCAAAGACAATCCTGTGCATCCGGTGCGTGTTGTATGTGATACTCACTTGAGAATACCGCTGGAATGTTTTCTTGTGCAGAGTGCCAATATTGCTTCTGTGGTAATTATGACTTGCAGCAGCGATAGTGAAAAAATAGAAACGCTTACTAACAAAAATGTAAAGGTTTGTAGAGTTGCTGAGCAAAACGGGCATACTGATATTCGAGAAGTTATGGAAGTTCTTGCAGGGATGAGACTTACAAGTGTGCTTGTAGAAGGCGGAGCAGAATTTAATGCTTCTGTTTTCAAATCTGGTATGGTGAATCAAGTTCAAGTTTATATCGCACCAAAGATAGTCGGCGGTGACGGTTTGTCACCAATAGGAAGTTTGAATATAGACAATATGGCAGATGCCTTTAAGTTCTCTGCACCTGATATTGAAATAATAGGTGAGGATATTGTTTTAACTTATGTTTTATAATCGCCTTTATTATAATGTGTAAAAGAAAGGAGCAATATTTAACTGAAATGTTTACAGGAATCGTAGAGGAAAAGGGCATAGTTAAAAATATTGAACATACGCACGATAAATATAAACTTAATATAAAAGCAGAAATAGTTCTGGGCGGTACAAAAATAGGCGACAGCATAGCAGTAAACGGCGTTTGCCTTACGGTTACAGATATGTCAAGCGATAGTTTTTCGGCTGACGTTATGCCGGAAACATTGAGAAGAAGCAGCCTTGGCGAACTTAAAAGCGGCAGCAGCGTAAATCTTGAAAGAGCTATGGCAGCAAACGGACGCTTTGGCGGACATATTGTTACAGGTCATATTGATGGCACTGGAAAAATATCATCTGTAAAAAAAGAAGGCAATGCTGTACTTGTGAGCATTGCTGCAAAACAGAATATTCTGCGTCTTATTGTGGAAAAGGGTTCTATTGCAATTGATGGAATAAGTCTTACTGTAACAGGTGTTACAAAAACTGATTTTTCAGTCAGCCTGATTCCGCATACAGCCGATGAAACAACGCTGCTTTCTAAAAAAGCAGGCGACAAAGTGAATCTGGAAAATGATATTATTGGAAAATATGTTGAAAGGCTTATGAGTGTGCCTGAAAGTACGAGCATAACTAAAGAATTTCTTTTAAAAAATGGTTTTTGATAAGGAGGTACTTATATGAAAATATCATCTATTGAAGATGCTCTGGAAGCACTTAAAAATGGTAAATGCATTCTTTGTACAGATGACCCTGATCGTGAAAATGAAGGCGATCTTATTTGTGCAGGAGAATTTGCAACAACAGAAAATGTAAATCTTATGGCAAGTGTAGGCAAGGGTCTTATATGTATGCCGATGAGCAAGAGTAATATCTCAAGGCTTGGACTAACACAAATGGTTACGAATAATACAGATAACCATGAAACAGCATTTACAGTATCTATTGACCATATGGATACTACCACCGGTATATCTGCTGTTGAACGTGGAATTACTGCAAGAAGAGCCGCAGCAGGTGATTCTCATCCGGGAGAATTCAGACGACCGGGTCATATGTTTCCATTGGAAGCAAAACCAGGCGGTGTACTTGAAAGAAACGGTCACACTGAAGCCACTGTTGACCTTTTGAGATTGGCAGGACTTTCGGAAGTTGGTCTTTGCTGTGAGATAATGGCTGATGACGGAACTATGATGCGTGGTCAGCAGCTTTCGGACCTTGCAGAGAGCCTTGAAATTCCGTTTATAACTATAAGGGATTTGCAGAGATACAGACGACAGCATGATATTTATATGAAAGAAACAGCTGTAGCTAAACTGCCGACCAAACATGGAAACTTCATGATACATGGCTTTAAAAATACGATTACCGGAGAAGAACACGTTGCTCTTACTATGGGCGATGTTGCAGACGGAGAGCCTGTACTTTGCAGAGTTCATTCAGAATGCATGACAGGAGATGTCTTTGGTTCTCTTAGATGTGATTGCGGTGAACAGCTGGATAGGGCTATGGATATGATCGCTAAAGAAGGCAGAGGTGTTTTGGTTTATCTTCGTCAAGAGGGAAGAGGAATTGGACTTCTTAATAAAATAAATGCGTATGTTTTGCAGGAACAGGGATTTGATACGGTAGATGCCAACATAGAACTTGGTTTTGCACCGGATTTACGTGATTATAGTGCCGGAGCGCAAATCCTTGGAAGTTTGGGTGTAAGCAAACTAAGACTTATGACAAATAATCCGGAAAAGATTTCGGATTTGTCTGAATATGGAATCGAAATAACAGAACGTGTTTCGATTGACATTCCGGATAAACCGGAGAATTTGAAATATCTGCGTACCAAGCAGTTTAGAATGGGACATTATCTTCATTTTTAAAGAAAATTTAAATAATAATAAATTAAATTATCAGGAGGAATATAATTATGCGTAAACTTGAAGGTCTTTATGATGGCGAAGGATTTAAGATCGCTATTGTGGCATCAAGATTCAATGAATTTATTACAAGCAAGCTTATAAGCGGTGCTGAAGACTGCCTTTTAAGACACGGAGTTGCAGAGGATCATATAACTCTGGCATGGGTACCGGGTGCATTTGAGATACCAATGATCGCAAAAAAACTTGCATTATCAGGAAAATATGATGCTGTAATATGCGTAGGTGCAGTTATTCGTGGAGCAACAAGTCATTATGATTATGTTTGTGCTGAAGTGTCAAAGGGTATTGCACAAGTAGGGTTGGAAACAGGTGTACCGGTTCTTTTTGGCGTACTTACTACAGACAATATTGAACAGGCTATTGAACGTGCAGGCACTAAGGCAGGCAATAAGGGTACAGATTGTGCTATGAGCGCACTTGAAATGATAAATCTTTTAAATACAATAAATATTGAAGGCTAATTTTTAGATTTATTTATAAGAAGGGATATGAACGATAATGTCTTTAAAGCGTAAAGTTTTCTTTTTTGATATTGATGGAACTATACGTTCTGAGAGTGACAGATATATTCCAGAAAGCACAATTGATGCAATAAAAAAGCTTCGTTTAAACGGCAACAAAGTATTTGTCAATACGGGCAGAACCTTTTCCAATATAGATGAAGAAATACGTTCTATAGGATTTGACGGATACGTTTGCGGATGCGGAACTGAAATAATTTTGAATGATAAGCCTTTTTATCGTAAAATAAATTCTCTGGAGCTTTGCAAGTCAATTATTGATGCTGTGTGCGACTGTGGCTGTGTTCCGATATATGAACGAAGTGATGTTTTAATGACAGACAGAAGGGCAGGAACTATGCCTGAAATGGAAGAGCTTCTTCAGGACTGTGTAAACGGCGGAGCGACTGCAATTGATATAAATGATACAGATGATATGTGCTTTGATAAATTTGTTATATGGTTTGACGATAATATGGATATAGAACGTTTTCGCCATGTAATAGCAAATCATTTTGAGTATATAGGCAGAGGATCTAATTTTGCTGAAATGATACCGCTTGACTGTAATAAGGCGAGCGGTATGAGCAAAGTTTTGCAGGAGATGGGCGTAGAATCGAAAGATTCTATAGCCTTTGGTGATAGTCTTAATGATGCAGCTATGCTTGAAGCCGCTGGTTTGGGAATTGCCATGGGTGGCAGCAAACCACTTTATAAGTACGCTGATTATGTTACAAAAGAGCTTGAAATGGATGGAATATCATACGCATTAAAAGAATATGGATTTATATAAATAAAATTATATGATAAGTTTCTTGCTTTGAAATTTAAAATGATATATTGGTTTTACTTAATAAAATAAAAATAAATTTTACAGCTGAAATTAAAAGGCAAAAAGCATTGACAATCATGTCGCTTTGTGATATAATATTATTTGTGAGTTTGAATGATGTTTTATTATGAGTTCATTCTCGCAGATGCTGATATAGCTCAGTTGGTAGAGCGCATCCTTGGTAAGGATGAGGTCACCGGTTCAAATCCGGTTATCAGCTCCAAAAGAAAACCACGCAGTTTGGGAGAAATTCTGGGTTGCGTGGTTCTTTTGCTTTTGTTATATTATTATCTCTGCTCACAACTCGAATCAACCGTATTTGTAAGATTTAAAATTTTGCATATGTAATCGTCTGCAATCTCAATAAGCGTGAATATACGTTCATATTCTGAGTACCATTTAAAAGATTGTATGCTTTCAATTGTACTGCTTTTTCCGGTTAAGCAGGCAAGTGCCTTTTGTGGATCTGGCTTCTTTGCAAAACCGTAATCTGCAATAAATTCCGATGTGGCAATCTCTGCACATTTTGCCAATGCTTTAATATCATCTAATCTGTCAAGAAGTTCAACGGTTTTCATTTTAAAAATTCCTTTCTATCATAACTTGACAAAAAGGCTAATCTGATGTATAATAAATTTCAGATAAGACTTTTTGTCTTTGGTTGATAACGGTAACACTTTACTTCCTACGGTGCGGTGTTATCGTTATTTTTTTATTTTTTTATAGACTTCACGTATTCCCTCACGAATAATATCCGCTTTACTTTTACCAGTAACTTTAGCACAATACTCTAAAATTTCTATATCTTCATCAGACATTCTTATTCTGGTTTCGTGTTTCTTAGGGTCTGTAGTTGGTCTACCTGTTCTTGGGGACATTATTTCACCTCTTTTCTGTGTCACCATAATTATTATAACATTTGGTGACACTAAAGTCAAGCCCTATATCAAAATAAATTTGCACAAATATTTCATTTTGTCTTCTTTGCAAAACCATAATCAGCAATAAATTCTAATGTAGCAATTTCTGCACATTTTGCTAATGCTTTAATATCATCTAATCTGTCAAGAAGTTCAACGGTTTTCATTTCAAAAATTCCTTTCATATTTGACATTTCACGAAAGGCATGATATAATAGATTTATCAACCTTTCGTGTTGGTATTTTAAGCACATTGTTTTCGTTGGTAGCGGGCACAGTGTGCTTTTTTATTTGGGTTCTACTTCTTCCTTAACCTTTTTGATACCCAATCGAATTACGTCGCTTTTCGATAATTTGGTTTTTTCACAACAGTATTCCAAATCTTCAATAGTTTGTTTATCTGCTCGTATTTTCAATTGAATGTCTTTCGGGTTATCAGTTAGCTTAGTACCTTTTTTGATACCCATAGGTTCACCTCTTTTCTCTGGGTACACACACATCATATCATGTGTACACAAACCTGTCAACCCCTATATCAAAATAAATTTGCACAAATATTTCATTCTGCACTTGTATATTTTGTCACTTGAAATCATGATGATGATATGATATAATTATAGTGAATAATAGTAAACAAGGGTGATAATCAAGTTAATGGAGATTATATATACAAAGAAAGCAGAAAAGCATATATCCAAGCTGGATAGGTCAACCAAGCACAGAATTAAAGCTGGTATAGAAGCTATCCCAAGCGGAGATATAAAACGGCTTCAAGGTGTTGTGCCTATTGCGTTTCGCTTGCGTGTTGGGGACTATAGAATTATATTTGAAATGACAACAGACAAAATTGTGATCCGTGATGTTCTTCCACGTGGAAAAGCTTACGAACGTGTATGAGGTGATAAAAATATGTCTACTAGAGAAATGATTTGCCATCTTGTTAATGACAGTGTACCGAATGATGAACTAGAACTTCTGTATAAGATTGTTCTAAAATTCATTCCAACAGATGAACCAGAACTAGATGAATTGGAAGCACTGGAAAATACAGCTGATGAAACTGAATTTGTTTCACATGATGCTATCAACTGGGATTAATAGAACGCTGAGGACGGAACAGGCAGCTGTCGCCCAGGTAATACTGTAGGAGATGTGGGAATAGTCACCCCACCTCGTTCCATCAATAAAAACGCTGTACAAAATTCGTACAGCGTTTTTTAGCTATATTATATATTAAAATATAAGGAGTAAAAGAATTGATAAAACCAATAGCATATATAAGAAGTCCATTTCCCACAAAATTTGGAATACCAAGACAGCCGGGACTTGTGCCGGATTTAAGGGCAGAGATAATATTTGAACCAGAATACCGCATACCGGAAGCATTTAGAGAACTTGACGGATACTCTCACATATGGCTTATATGGGAGTTTCACGAAGCAGTTAGGGATAAATGGTCACCTACTGTACGTCCGCCACGACTTGGCGGAAACAAGCGTATAGGCGTGTTTGCAACAAGAAGTCCCTTTCGACCAAATCCAATAGGCATTTCTGTTGTGGAACTTGAGAAGATAGAGTTTGATGTTCCCAATGGACCGATTATTCACGTAAAAGGTGTAGACCTTGTGGATAACACACCGATATATGATATAAAGCCATATCTTCCTCATATCGACAGTGTCCCATATGCAAAGGCTGGCTTTTCGGAAAAAGCAGCCATGCATAATTTAAACGTAATAATTCCAAATGAAATTCTTGATAAAATACCTCAAGCTCAAAAAACTCAAATAGAAACTTTAAAAGCTATTTTAGCACAAGACCCACGTCCGGGCTATCAAAGAAGCAGTGAACGTGAATACGGCTTTTTCTATGCAGGAATGGAAATTAAATTTATAGTAAACGATGATGATGTCTTGACAGTTACAGAATTAACCGCAGATTCTGACAATAGCTGAAGCTATCATGCGGACTGTACTCATCATGTGTTCTATAGGATAATGTTCATCGCAGCCATGCATATTATATTGATAATCAGGCATTTCAGCTCCAAATGCAACTCCGCCGTCTATATCGTGTACATATGTTCCGCCGCCTATAGCAATGCAGCTGCCCTTTTCACCTGTTTCTTCCTCATAAACAGAAAGAAGTGTTTGAACAAATTCTGAATTTGCAGATGTTTTGTGAACATCTGAGGCAATTAGTATCTCTGTTTCAAATCCATATTCAGCGAATCTTTTTGTTATATTTTCTATTATATTTTCTTTTGTAGTGTTTGCCGGATAGCGTATATCGCCCGTGCAAGTCACAACACCGTTTTCTATTGACATCATGCTTAAAACACACGTAAGCTTTCCTGATTCTTCATCTTGGCAGTTTATTCTAAGACCTTCGCCGTTAGTAGAGCCGTGTGGAAAGAGTTTGGCTATTGCTTTTGCATCTGTACATGAATCATTATTTTTTGCAATTATATCCATAAGACCTGTTATTGCGTTATCTCCAAGCTCAGGAGTAGAAGCGTGGGCTTCTATACCTTTGTAGCATTCACAGTGTCCGTCAGCAAATACAGATTCTGCAATGGATGGAACAGCATTTGGAACAGTACCGGCATTCATGTGTTCAATAGTTCCGTCAGATTTTTTTGAAAATTTAAATCGTATCATGCCTTTTTCAATATTTATAATAGGATAGCTGCCGTCCGGAGTAAAAACCATTGGCGGCATTTTATCTTTAGTAAGATAATAAACAATATCTGAACTGCCGTTTTCCTCATCGCAGCCAAACAAAAAACGTACATTCTTTTTTAGTTTAATACCAGATTCTTTTATAGCTTTCATAGCGTAAAGTGCAGCTAAAGCAGGACCTTTATTGTCAATAGCACCTCTGCCGTATATACATTCGTTTGATATTTTCATTTCAAATGGGTTTTGTGACCAGTTTTCAGGCGATGCTGGTACGACATCAAGATGGCAAAGAATTCCCAGTTCTGGTTTGCCAAGCGAATTGTCAAAGTCGGCTGTTCCAACGTGGTATTCATAATTTGTAACATCAAAACCTATATCTTTTGCTGAGCCAAGCATAAGTTCCAGTGCCTCTGCACATGGCTTGCCGTATGGATATATGCTGTCTGAAGTGCTTGTCGATACGCTTTTTATAGCAATGAGTTCTTTCAGAGTTTCAAGCATAAGAGGTTTGTTCTTTTCAATTGTATAATATAATTTTTCAAGGTTCATATAATTATTCTCCTGTTATTATTTTTAATATATTATTCTTAACATTTGCCCGAAATCTTTGGTTTCAGATTTTTTATATAAAATAACTGTGCTATGTCCATTAAATAATCATAACTTATAAACATCATATTAGCCGTACCAAGAAGTGTCAAACCGCCGTATTTACCCATTTCGCCCATTTCATCAATAAGTTCTTTTGCACCAAAGAGGTAAACTGTAATTAAAAAATATACTATTATGCAAAAATTGAAAATAGCAGCTTTTAAGAAAAAGCCTAGAATTTTAAGCTTTATTTTTGAGAGCTTAGGTCTTATCAGAGGGTAATGACCAAAGAACATTATAAATATCAAAGCTGCTTCTTTGTTTGGCGTAATAAATATTGACAGAACCGAAACAGCAAGGTACATTAGAAAACCCCATTGAGTGCCGGTTTCATCGGACATTACTGTTACTAGAATGCCACATATCATTGGCATTATAATATAAAAAATAGGAAATACACCTGTGATAAATTGGCAGGCAAGGCATATGGACGCCAGAGTTCCGCCAAGTGCGATTTTATAGCTTAAAGAATGTTTCATTTAAAAGCACACCTTTATACAAAAATATAATAAAATAATTAGCATTACAAATTATCTGCTTAATAATATAATAATAACATATTCTGTGTTTTTCGTCAATCTTATTTATGTGAAAATGGGATGATAATCTTGCACTTAAGCTTTGATTTTCTTGAAATTATCCTTGACAATTATGTCGAAAAAACTGTATAATGTAAGAGTAAGTTGTTATTATAAATAAATTATAACAGGAGGAAATTTAATGATAGAAGAAGCAATACAAAATGCTACTGAAAACAATATTACTGATGTAATGGCAGACGAAATATCAAATGCCACATCAATACTAAGTAATATTGCAGAACCTGTAAAATCAGCCGTTCCAACTTTTATAATTGCAGTTGTATTTGCAATTATAGGTTTTTTGGCTATAAAATTACTTATGAGAATAATAGGGCATGCTTTAAATCGTTCTGAGATGGACGGTATAGCGTCCGGATTTCTAAAAAGTGTGATAAAAATTATTCTTTATGTGCTTTTGGCAGTTATAATTCTTTCAATTATTCACGTTCCAATGGATTCTATAGTTGCGATAATAGTTTCCAGCAGTATGGCAGTTGCACTTGCATTAAAAGACAGTCTTGCAAATGTTGCAGGAGGATTTATTATATCATTTGCAAAGCCTATAAAAGCAGGAGATATAGTTGAAATAGAAGGCTCAAAGGGAAAAGTAGAATCAGTCGGTATGCTCTATACCAAAATAGTAACTAAAGATAATGTATCGGTTTATATACCAAACGGCAAGGTTTCTTCTGATAAAATAATAAATTATACAGATAAAGAAAAACGCCGTGTAGATATTGGGTTTTGTATATCTTATGATGACGATATAGACCTTGCAAAGAAAACACTAAGCAATACTGCACTATCTATTGAAGAAGTTTTAAAAGAACCTGCACCGGAAGTTGATGTAACAGCTCATGCGGACAGTTCGATAGAGCTAACGCTTAGAGTATGGGTGGATACGGATAATTATTGGAAGGTATATTACACCCTTATTGAAAACGTGAAAAAAGAATTTGATAAGAAAGGCATCTCAATACCATATCCACAGGTGGATTTACATATGAAGTAAAATAAAATAATAATATTAAATGTATATTATGTAAAATTTAAAAACTACTATTGACATATAGGGAATATATGGGTATAATATAAGTATCCTTTCTTAAAAATTTTTTCATAAAAATCCCCTTACTAAAATGCACACCGGTTTATCCGGTGTGCATTTTACTTTTATATAAACTTTTACGCAAAAATTCCGCTTTAAGTTTCATTTTATATAATGACTTAAGCGGAATTTTTTTAATTTTAAATATTATATATATAATTTATCTTATTGCAGATATTTATCCCATGAAACGTCAATGTCAGCAGCATTGTTTGAATAATAAGAGAGAATACTTAAAGCGTCAGTTATATCGAGCTTACCACCGTTTTCCATATTTTGTGATTCTGTGTCTACATCGCCAAGGAAAAATGCAAGTGCTTCCTTATACTTGTCACCGTCTGCTATCTTTGATTCCAATCCTGCCGCATTTTCAGAATAGTATCTAAGAACCTCTAATGCATCGGTAATGTCTGCCTTTCCGTCAAAGTTAACATCGCCCTTTTTTCCTATTAGAGCTTTAATATTATTTTCCTCACCATTGTAAGTTAATCTGGTATCGCCGCAGTACATTGGAATATCGCCAATAAAATAAGTTCCCGAATTTTTATTCATAATATAATTTGGTGATGTTCCTGCATTTACAGCACCTGTAACATTTTTAGAGCTTTCTGATGTACCGTCCGAATAATTAACATTGCAAATATAATCTGCTCCTGAACTTGCACCTGTTATAGTTTTCTTGTCGTCTGCATAATAACAAGCATATTCCGGTATATTGCTCTCTGAAACTATATCAGCACCTGTAACTCCTACAGCTATGGCAGCAGAACGGTATTTTGCCGGCAGGGCATATGAATTGCCGTTTAAAGTACCTTTTATATCAAGCTTGTTTTCTTGGAATGATATATCATAGATTCCGCAAGGAGTATTTTTCTTGAATAATGCGGTTGTTTGCATCAATGGAAAACTATCTGAATTGCCAAGGAATGATGTTGACGCATCAAGTGTTGCTATCCAACTGATTTGATTGTTCTTGTCCGGTATTCTGTCGCCTTCATTAAGAAGTTCAGGCTGATAATAGTCTATAACTCTTTCAGCCACGTCAACATAAACATTTCCGCCGTAGCTATTGGCGTATTTGAATGAAAAAGTCGCAGTTCCGTCACCATTAACTGTTAGAGGGCAGGTTATTTCATGTAAAATGCTATCCTGAGCAAGTTCGCCGTTTTCATTTACATAATATCTTCCGTGCAGCTTAAAGCTTATAGTATCATTTCCTCTGTAATATATATATCCGCCTGAAACAGGTTCTGTGCAGTAATCAAGAGAGGCACAAGTGAATGTATTTGAATTATATTTGCCATTGTTAAAAACGCCAAAGCAAAACGGTTTGTATGATGTATTAAAATGTTTATTAAGATAGCTGTAACTGTTTTCTGTATATTTTTGATTTGGATTAACAATATCGCGCATATAAAGTTGAGGGTCGTGATTTATACCAACAAATGCACTTTTAATAACAAGTCCGTCTTTTATAGGCCCTCTTATATATGCACTTACCTCCACGGTATTCTCACCGGACGCAGCTTCTTCGGCAGTCATAGCGTAACGATTCAGTTGTAGACTGGCAGTATATGTACTTGTTTTTTCTTCAGCATTTGCAGACATAGACATTGAGAGCATAGCCGAAAGTGCCACACATACTGAAATGATACTTATGGATTTTTTCATAAATATACTCCTTTTAATTTAATATTAGAACCTGTCTTCATAAAATGAACCATACGTCTTTTCGAGCATAATTTTTTCGCTGACTGCGTTAAAAAATCTCACCATACGAAAGTATGCTTTCGCT
>CANOIR010000007.1 GCA_947566125.1 uncultured Ruminococcus sp.
GCCACAGTGGCAGGAACTCATTCCTTCACTTGTTGATATTCCAGGTTCACTTTGGGCATATAAGGCTGGTAAATAATTGGTTGATTACGGTCAATTGATTTAGCGTTATAGCTTAAATAAAAATGTCGCAGCTTCGGCTGCGGCATTTTTTACGTTGTTTTTTTGGATAAATAATTAAAGAAAATCGTTATTACTATTGACATTGAGATAAATATGTGGTATAATATATATAAATTATTTCTGTATTATGACTTTACTGAAGAAATGAGGTAATATAATATGAAAAAGCACGTTGTATTTATAGTTATATTAGTATTTATTACTTTACTTATAATAAAGGGAGCTGTTATACTGCACGGTGGGAATTCTTTTTTGGCAAATTAAAGCAATATTTGTTTTTCTGCATTAAGCTTATATAAAAATAAATGGTTATTGCTTAGATAAAAATCTGATTATCAGTTGAAAAGTTCGAAACAATGTGGTATAATAATATAATGTATATGTTTTGGTGATAATAACTGATAATTGGAAAGGAAGTGTGCAAATGGCTGATTATAAAAATTGTGTTTGTATAGCCTGTAGAAATGAGTTTGAATCTGACGATGATATTGTAGTATGTCCGGAATGTGGAACGCCGTATCATCGTGATTGTTGGAATGAATATGGGAAATGTATAAATACCGAACTTCATGAAAAAGGCGAATCTTGGCAAAGACCTGATGACGGCTCTAATTCTGATGAAAGTGAAAATGAAAGAGTTATTTGTCTGAAATGTGGTGAACTTAATCCAAAGGGCAGTGAGGTTTGTACTCATTGTGGCAGCAAAATAAATGATAATATAAATTCTAATATGAATGCTGCGGAAATGCCTCTTACACTTGATTCAAGTGATGATATAGAAGGTACAAGTATTTCCGAGATAAGTAGTTTTATTGGAAAAAATATTACTTATTATCTTATGAGATTTAAGTTTTTCTTTGAAAGCAAAAAGAAACTCGCACCTAATTTTATCTGTCTTATTTTTCCTCAATTTTGGTTTGCCTATAGAAAAATGTGGCTTAGTTCACTTATAATTGTGTTTCTAACATTTTTACTTAGCATTCCTGGTTCACTTAGGGTATTAGCAGATCAGGTTGACTTTATACTTGCCTCTATTCAGCCACAGCTGGAACTTTTCGGTGCAGATGCTGCTGAAATTGTAAGGAATAGAATATTGTCATTTTCAGAATTTATGAAGGATAATCAAAACGTTTTTTATATGGTAGATACATTGTGCAGTTATGCTTTGCTTGCATTTCGTGTATTGGCATTTATGTTCGGAAATTATATTTATTATCGATATTCGCTTGGCAAGATAAAAAAGATCCATGAAAGTAATGATAGTCTTATGGATGTGAAGTCACGTATAAGAATGGCTGGAGGTACAAATATTGGCTTTATATTTATTGCCGTTCTGTTTCAATTTGTGCTGTCATCAATTTTGATGTGCATTGCACTTATTGTTTAAAATAATCAAAAAACACCGCACAGATCTTTTAAAGTGGATTTGTGCGGTGTTTTCATATTTGCTTTATATTTTAAGTATAAAATGCATTATCAACATAAGTAAGACACCGGGTATTCCCAATATTCCGGCTTGAGTTATGTTAAATAAATTAAGTTCCGGAGAAAAATTTATTATACCGCCAAAATAGTGCAATAGAATAAGTCCGGCAAGTCCTGTAAAAATACCCCATAGAATAGAGCGAAATGTATGAGAACGCCTGAGGTAATAGATAAGCATAAAAATTCCAAGTGCTGTCCATAAAGCGTAAAAACTAAATTCCTCCATTATGTTTCCTCCATTTATGTTATGTTAGTAAATAAGCTAGTGCCATCATAAGCTTTTTGTTGCCTCCGTCTTTATATATTATTGCAAGCATTGCTATTATGAGAATTTTATCAGTATCAAGTTTTTCAATATATTTTTCAAGTCCGTTTAGTATTCCAAACGGCATTTTAGAGCCTTCCGATGTTGATGATTCATTTGAATTATTATTAACAGGAGTTTCTGTTGGGTTATTTCTGTCTGTATCGGCATTTTTGTATGTTGAATTATTATATGCTGAATTATTGTTTCTATAAAAAGGCTGCATATTTCCTTTACGCCTGTATGGTACTTTTTGCTGCATTTGTTCCATACGGCGTCTTGCATCTCTTTGTATAATATTTTGCATATTATCGTTGCTTTGACTCGTATTTTTTGCCCTATTCTCTGCCATAATTCATACCGTCCTTTACAGAAAGTCTTTTAAAAGTCCAGTATTTTTAAGAGTTTTAAACACATCTAAAAGCTTTAATAGCTTAACTGCCTTATCTACCTTTTGCTGACGTTCTTCTTTTAAATGAGGTCTTAGTGCTAGTAGCAGTGCGGTGTCCTCATCATTTTGTGTGTTTTTCATAATAGAGGACAACTGCATTAGCTTGCCAATATCAAATCCAATGTCTGATGTGGACGATTCTTCATTTTTTGCAGTCTTATTATTTTCCTCATTTTTATCATCATTTTCAGAGGGATTTCCCATTAGTGTGGCAAGTTCTTTCAACTGCTGCATACTTTCCGGATCTGAAAGTACCGACTGCATTTTATTAAATAAATCATCCATAACAGCTGCTCCTTACTGTAGGCTTTTTCCCATAAGCTTTTCATAGAGTGCTTTTGCCTGAGGACTTTGCATAAGTTTTTCCATTTTGTTTTTGTCGCCGATAATAGATTGGATTTTTTGCTGTTCACTTGTGTTCATGTTTTTTACCGCATTGTCAAATTTTCCGGATTCAAGAGTTTTTCTGAGTTCATCGGGTTTCATGCCAAGTTTTCCGCTTACAGTGTTTAAAAGGTTTTGCAGCTGGTCGTTATTTGCAGATGATTTTCCCATAAAAATTTCCTTTCTCAAAAAAATCAGTTGTCATTAAATGATTTATGTGATATAATAATATAAATAACTTTTACATAGAGGTGATTTATATGCGTATTATTGTTGTTTCCGATACCCATGGTTCTTATGACCGTCTTTATAAGATAGTTATGAGTAATATCCAAACGGCAGATGCATTTATTCATTTAGGTGATTGTGTTGAAGAATGCAAAAACCTTATAAGCAATTTTCCAAATCTTGCAGCACGTTTTTATTTTGTAAAGGGAAATTGTGATTTTGGAAGTGATGCACCTGCATTTAAGATTATTGATATTATACCAGGTCATAGAATTTTTGCTGCACACGGCGACAGATATGGTGTTGACTTTGATACTAATATAATAGTTAAAGCCGCCAGAGAACAGGGCTGTGATATTGTATTGTTTGGTCATACCCATGTTCGTCTGTGTTCGTATGAAGATGGAGTTTATATTTTAAATCCCGGCAGTGCTTCTCGCCCACGTGATGGAAAACCAGCGTCATATGGTTTTATTGATTTTACACCGGCAGGTATCGTTACTAATAATGTTTCTATAACTTGATCTCTGATTTTATTATATGCAGTATAAAATAAAAAGTTTCCTTACATTACTTATGGAGGTAATAATATATGCAAAAACATATTCCGAAAAATATTCTTAGTATCGGTAATGTACCATTTTATAAAAAAGGCGGATTTCTTGCATTTGTGCTGGGCTTTCTGTCTTTAATAATTGTTCTGCTGCCTATTATTATCATAGAAAAGGGTTATTTCATTTACTATGGTGATTATAATGCCCAGCAGATGCCATTTTATCATCTTGCATCAGAAGCCGTAAAAAGCGGCAGTTTTGGCTGGAGCTGGACTACCGATCTTGGAGCAAATTTCATAGGGTCATATTCATTTTATCTTTTTGGCAGTCCATTTTTTTGGCTGACAGCTATTTTTCCGTCTTCATGGATAATTCACATAGTGCCGTTTATGCTTGCACTCAAGCATGGTATTGCTGCATTTACATCATATGCTTATATAAAACGATTTGTCAAAAGTCAGAATGCTGCTATTATAGGCGGATTGTTATATGCATTTTCAGGCTTTCAGATTTTCAATATATTCTTTAATCATTTTCAGGATGTTACAGCGTTTTTTCCGTTAATGCTTATTGCAATGGAAGAGCTTGTCTGCAATAACAGAAAAGGCGTATTTGCATTGACAGTTGCACTTATGGCATCAATAAATTACTTTTTCTTTACTGGAGAAGCAGTATTCTTAGTGATTTATTTTATAGTACGCTGTTTATCAAAGGATTTTCCTGCTACTGTAAAAAAATTCTTCCAGATACTGTTTGAAGCTATTATAGGTGTAATGTTCGCCTGCATTATACTTCTTCCGGCGGCACTTGCTATTTTGAATAATTATCGCATAAATGAGCGATTGTATGGCATGAATATGCTTGCATACAATGACAGAACAAGAATCCTTCGTATAATAGAAAGCTTCTTCTTAATTCCCGATGCACCTGCAAGACCTAATCTATTTAATGAAGGTGCAGGCAAATGGGCATCTATAGGCGGTTATTTGCCGCTGTTCTCAATGGTAGGCGTTATAGCATTTATGAAACATAGAGACGGTCATTGGGCTAAACGGCTTGTAGTGATCTGTATGATATGTGCATTCATACCTATTCTTAATTGCAGTTTTTATATGTTCAACAGCTCGTATTATGCAAGATGGTTTTTTATGCCGATTTTGATTATGGCAATGATGACGGCTGTTGTAATTGATACTGACTGTGAGGAGAATATACCTCTAAAAGAAGGCTTGTGGATAACATCTGCCATAACAGCTGCTTTTGGCATTATGTCTATTTTGCCTGTAAAAAAAGACGATGAAGTGAAATTCTTTTCATTTACAAAATATCCGCTGCACTTCTACATTGTTTTTGGAATAGCTGTAATTTCGCTTGTTATTGTGACAATTTTTGCAAGGAAACGTCTTTCTGGCAAATTGAATTTAAGAAGTGTGCTTGCGTTTACAGTTGCAGCTTGTATTGCTTGTACATCATCTATAATTTATTTCGGTGCACTTAGTTATGATAATGCAATTAAGTATATAGACCGTGCTATTGATAGTGAGAACGATGTTACAATAGAAGCAGATAAAGATAATTTCTTCCGTGTTGATATTTCTGAAAATATGGATAATTATCCAATGTTTTGGGGCCTTCCGAATATGCGTTGTTTCCACAGTATAGTACCTGGTTCTATAATGGAATTTTACGCAGCCAATGGAATTGATAGAGATGTGGCATCACGTCCGAATAAAAATAGATTTGAACTAAGAGGACTTTTCTCAGTTAAATATTATTTTGATGAAATAAAAGAGAATAATGCTAATGAGCATAAATCTCCTATGCCGGGATTTGAATATATGGAAGATCAAAATGGATTTCATGTATATGAAAACAAACATTTTATTCCAATAGGCTTTACATTTGATAATTATATTTTGCAGAGTGATTGGGAAAATATGGGTGAAGCAAATCGCACCTCTGCACTGGTACGTGCACTTGTTCTTGACAATAAAACAGCTGCAAAGTATTATGATATTCTAAATGAGCTTGAAGCATCTGAAAGAGTTGTTTCAAATAATGATTATATAGAAGAATGTGATAAACGCAAAGCGTCATCATGCGATAAGTTTGAATATGATTCATACGGATTTACAGCTGAAATAACATCAGATAGAAACAACTTGCTTTTCTTCAGTGTTCCTTATGATGATGGATTCACTGCAAAAGTAAACGGCATAGAAACAGAAATTGAAAAAGTAGATATAGGATTTATGGCAGTGCCGATAAAAGAAGGCAAAAATGTAATTGAATTTGAATATGAAACACCAGGTCTTAAAATTGGAGCTGTTATTTCATTATTAGGTATGGTTTTGTTTGCGTTATATATTATAACAGTTCACTTGATAAAAAAGAAGTCAAAGAAAAATGATATAATAAAAAGCAAATAAAAACAGAAAGTGAGGTTAAGCTTATGCATCTTGAAGAAAAGACAGTGTCAAGTGAACTTGCATATCAGGCAAAAATATTTCGTGTGACAAAAGACATCGCACTGCTTGAAGACGGCTCAGAAACAGAACGTGATGTTGTACATCATTCAGGCGGAGTATGTGTTGTACCCTTGACAGATAAAGGAACTGTCCTTATGGTAAAGCAGTACCGTTATCCTATGCATGAGGTAACGCTTGAAATTCCGGCAGGCAAGCTTGAACCGGGAGAAGATCATTCTGAATGTGGTTTAAGAGAACTTCTTGAAGAAACAGGATGTACTTGTAAAAAGTATTCATATCTTGGGTGTGTATATCCTACACCTGCTTATGATACTGAAGTTATCCATATGTATCTTGCAAGAGAACTTTCAGAACCAAAGGAACAAGATCTTGATGAAGAGGAATTTCTTGATGTTACAGAATTGCCGCTTAATGAAGCAATAGAGATGGTAATGGACAGAAAAATACCGGATGCAAAAACACAAATAGCACTTTTAAAAACATGGATCCTTATGCAGAAAAATTCATAAATGATATATTTTGTAAATAAAATAAGAACTGCCGTGTTTTGCAGCAGTTCTTATTAAAAATTTAAAATTAAAAAAATTTATTCTGATTCGGTTTCCATAAGTGCAATATGACGATTGTAAGCGTCAAGGATTTCACTTTCTATGGCATTGCGAGATGAAACAGAAATAGGGTGTACTATATCACGGAATATACCATTTTCATCTTTTCTGCTTGGCATTGCCACAAAAAGTCGTTCATCACCCTGAACTATTTTGATGTCATGAACGGCAAGCATATTGTCTATTGTTATAGACACTACGGCACGCAAACGTCCTTCGGTAACTATTCTTCTGATTTTAATATCCGTAACTTCCATATGATGACCTCCGGTTTTTTATTCATAGGGATAGTATGGATAATAAATGGGTAAAATATTCATGGCTGATTATAATTTATAAGAACCTGTCTTCATAAGATTAGTGTGCGGATTTTCGAGCATAATTTTTTAGATGACAAGGCAAAAAAGCGAAAGCATACTTTCGTATGGTGAGATTTTTTAACGCAGTTAGCGAAAAAATCTGCCGAAAAGACGTATGGTACATTTTATTAAGACAGGTTCTAAAGCCGTTTGAAGAAATAAAATAAATAGAAAGAGTGATTATTTTGAATAAAGATATTTTAAATGACAAAAAGCATATTCATTTTATTGGCATAGGCGGTTCTGGAATGTACCCTTTGGCACAGATTCTTCATGCTAAGGGATATTATCTTACCGGTTCTGATAATAATGAAACAGAAACTCTTGATGCTGTACGTAAGATGGGGATTCCTGTAATGCTTGGTCAAAGGGCGGAAAATATTGAAGGTGCAGATCTTATAGTTCATACGGCAGCGATTATGTCTGATAATCCTGAACTTATTGCAGCAAAAGCAAGCGGAGTTCCTGTACTTGAAAGAAGTGATCTTCTTGGACTTGTTACAAGCTGGTATGATAATGCGATCTGTATTTCGGGTACACACGGCAAGACGACTACAACTTCTATGGTAACACAGATACTGTACACTGCTGGAATTGATCTGTCTGCATTTATCGGCGGCAAACTCCCATGTATAGGCGGCAGCGGCAGAAGCGGCAAGAGCGATATTATGACTTGTGAAGCTTGTGAATTTGTTGATACTTTTCTAAAGCTGTATCCTGATATTTCAGTAATGCTTAATATTGACGCAGACCATCTTGATTATTTTGGTACAGTTGAAAATATTATCAAATCATTTCACAAGTTTGGTGAAAATACTTCAAAGGCTATTATATATAATGGTGATGATGCAAATACACGCAAGGCTGTAGAAGGCATTACGGGAAAAGAAATGATAACATTCGGTTTGACTGATAAGAATGATTATTATCCGGTCAATATTCGTCATATATCCGGACTTGAAACACATTTTAATATTATGCACAATGGTGAGGATCTTGGCGAAATTACACTTCATGTTGCAGGTGATCATAATATTTTAAATGCTACAGCAGCAGTTGCAGCAGCGATTTATGTAGGTGCTTCATTTGAAGACTGTGCAAACGGACTTTGTGAGTTCCATGGTGCTGGCAGAAGATTTGATAAAAAGGGAGAAGCTTGTGGGATCACTCTTGTAGATGACTATGCTCATCACCCTACAGAGCTTACAGCAACTCTTAAAGCTGCAATGCAAATGCCGTTTAGAGAGGTATGGGCAGTATTTCAGCCGTTTACCTATACAAGAACTGCTGATCATTTAGAGGAATTTGCCCAGTCACTTTCCATCCCAACTCATGCAGTGCTGACTGATATTATGGGCGGACGTGAAAAAAACACTCAGCCAATATTTACAAGACAGCTTGCAGAGCTTATACCAAATGCAGTATGGTTTCCACAGGATGAATCAAATCCTGATTCTTGCGATGAACGTAAATATAAAAACTTTGAAGAAGTTTGCAATTATGTATGTTCTCATGCACAGCCCGGTGATCTTGTAATTACTCTTGGATGCGGCGATGTAAACAAGGTTAATAAAATGATACTTGACAGACTGCGTGAAAAGGAAGAGAAAACCTGTAAATAAGCTCGAAAAATTTTGAAAAAGGTCTTTTCATTTAGAAGAAAATATATTATAATATAAGTAGTGTGCGGTTTGCATAAGTCAAACCGCCTTACATTATGAAAGGATTTATGTACATATGACAAATAAAGTAAAAGTCAGTGTCTGCGGTAAAGAGTTTATATTGCAGACCTCTCAGCCTGCTTCTTATGTAATGGGACTTGCAAGGAGTCTTGAAACAAAGATTTTGGAGATTACATCGTCATCTACAAGTGCCACGCAGTTTACCGCTGCAATTATGGTAGCACTCACAATGATGGACGATATGAATGCTTTGAATAGTCAGTTGGAACAGTTGAGAACTCAGTCTAAAGCCTATGTAGATGAAGCTGGAAAAACAAGACTTGAGCGAGATGCAGTTGTTGCAGAAAATAATCTTTTGAAAGAAAGAATTGCTAAACTTGAAAAAGAGTCGAGTTGTAGTAAAACAGGATCTGTAGTATAATGGCATTTCCTGAAATTTTAGCTCCTGCTGGCAGCTTTGATGCCCTTACTGCTGCTGTCCGCTGCGGAGCTGATGCTGTATATATCGGTGGAAAAAATTATTCTGCAAGACAAGGTGCTGATAATTTTGATATTGATGAAATTAAAAGGGCAGCTGATTTTTGTCATTTGCATGACGTAAAACTTCATCTTGCTGTAAATACTATCATGCTTGATGAAGAGCTTAATAATTTTGAGGAATATATAAAGTCAGCAGCAAATGCAGGTATAGATGCTTGTATAGTTCAAGATGTCGGTGTGGCTAATATTATCCGCAGTGTTATTCCTGATATGTCGCTTCATGCTTCAACTCAGATGACTGTTCATACACTTGAAGGTGCATTGTGGGCAAAGGAACAAGGCTTTTGCAGGGTTGTTGTTTCAAGAGAGCTTTCAAGAGAAGAGATAAAGTGTATAATAATAGGTTCTGGTATGGAAGTTGAACAGTTTGTACATGGTGCTTTATGTATGAGTGTTTCAGGTCAGTGTTATCTATCTGCACTTATAGGTTCAAGAAGTGCTAACAGAGGACGTTGTGCCCAAGCTTGCAGACTGCCGTTTTCAGCGTGCGGAAAAGATGACGTATGCAGTCTTTCATTAAAAGATCTATCTTTAGTTGAACATATGAATGAACTTATAGAAGATGGAGTGACTTCTCTTAAAATAGAAGGAAGAATGAAACGCCCGGAGTATGTTGCTGCGGCTGTTACAGCACTGAAGATGGCAATAGCCGGGGAAGAACCGGATATGGAAACTCTAAAGGCTGTATTTTCAAGAAGTGGTTTTACAGATGGATATTATACCGGAAAAAGACATAATATGTTTGGTACTCGTGAAAAAGAAGATGTAATATCTGCTTCTGTAGTTATTCCAAAGCTTCAAGAGCTTTATAG
This sequence comes from uncultured Ruminococcus sp., assembly GCA_947566125.1. Classification (GTDB taxonomy): domain Bacteria; phylum Bacillota; class Clostridia; order Oscillospirales; family Ruminococcaceae; genus Ruminococcus_C. The sequence goes on from CANOIR010000007.1 coordinate 10,017, forward strand.
AAAAGAATCTCATCCTATAGGACTTAGTATTACTGCAAAGCTTTGTGCAGATGAACCTTTTACACTTATCGGAAAATCAGATGATGGAATTTGTGTTGCTGTATATGGCGATGTTCCATTGCCGGCATTTAAAAAGCCATCTGATTACGAGAGCCTTAAAAAGCAGCTTTCAAAACTTGGCGATACAGTATATTACCTAAGTGAACTAAAAGCTGAATGTGATGGTGTGTCTATGCTGCCGGTTTCTGCTGTAAATGCACTTAGGAGAAAGCTTATAGAAGAGCTTGACCTTATGCGTATAGAAAGTTCCACAACAAAATATAAAATTGCACAAGATAATTATGCTGCTTCTTTACTTGGAGATAAATTAAAATATTATGCAAGACATAGAAATAGGGATAGAAAACCTAAGCTTAGATTTCGTGTTGCAACAGGGCAGCAGTTTAATGCAATAGATCTTAATAAGGATGATGAATGCATTATTTCTCTTGAACTTGCAGAAAAAATTGATGCAAAAGAAAATTATATTTTACAGTCACCTAGATTTGTGCCTGATGAAAGCAAACTTATATCAAAGCTTGAAAAGTTTTTTGAAAAAGGATTCAGACGGCTTTTATGTGAAAATCCGTCACATATGAGAATTGGAAAAAGGATTGGTTTCAGGCTTTCTATAGGAACTGATATGCACACATCAAATTCTTTAGCTGCAAAAGTGTATGAAGATTATGGTGCAGAAGATATTATTTTATCACCGGAGCTTAAAGCATCTCAAGCGTGCAGTATCCGATCAGAGCTGCCTGTTGGAGTGTATGCATATGGTTATTGTCCTGTAATGCTTATGCGTTGCTGTCCTATAAAAAATGAAGTTGGCTGCAAAAACTGCACTGGTCATTTGATCGACAGAACAAGCAGAAAATTTTCTGTTGTCTGTAATAAAGATTATATAGAACTTTTAAATTCTGTGCCTGTATGGGTTGCCGATAAGCTATCAATGCTTTATGATTGTGATTTTATTTTATTAGACCTTGCAAATGAAAATGACATTGAAAATATAAAGAATGTTGTCGATTCATATAGATATGGTGCAGTTGATAATCCAAAAGAGTTTACAAGAGGTCTTTTGCAGCGTGGAATTGAGAGTATAAATGAAAAGGATAGAGAATCATGAAAATATTATTCAAAAAGCTAAGAGAAGATGCAGTCATTCCCATAAAGGCTACTGCTTATAGTGCAGGTTATGATATTTGCAGTGTATCTGATGAAGATATAATTATACCATCAGGTGAAATAAGAATGATTCATACTGGAATATCAGCAGCTCCGGAGAGAAAAGATATAGCACTTTTTGTTTTTCCACGTTCCGGACTGGGTTCTAAACATGGTATTACTCTTGCAAACAGTGTTGGAGTTATAGATTCTGATTATCGTGGTGAGATCATGGTTCCTCTTATAAATCACAGCAAGGAAAATTTTATTGTAAGTTCGGGAATGCGTATTGCACAGCTGATAGTAATGCCGGTGCTTTCACAGGAGTGGATAGAATCCGAAGATCTTGGTGAAACAGAGCGTGGCGAAAACGGTTTTGGCTCAAGCGGATTAAACTGATATATATTAGAAAGGAGCAGAAAAATTGAATGTAATAAAAAAGATTCTTGTATATATTGCGGTTTTTGCGATTGCTATAGGAGCAGGAAGTATTATTTCAACAGTGTGTTCTCAGATAAATGCAATGTCATGGCTTGCAATACAGCCGTCATTTGGTTTTGAACCGTTTAATTTGAATCTTATAGTTATGGATATTACATTTGGTCTTAATATTCATATTACGGTTGCACATATCATAATGATTATAATTGCAATTTTCGTTTCACCTAAAATAGTATCTTCACTTGTAAGTTCTGGAGAATAAGCTTTTTTGTATAAAATGCTGTAAAATGCTTTTGAATTTCTTTGTTTTCATATAAAAAGCTGAAAATGTGTTTTTGCTAAAAAAAATTGTAAAAAATGTTTGTCTATGATTTCGTTTCATGGTATAATATTTGTATATTAAACTTTTTATCAGAGATATGCGGCGAAAGCTGTCAGTTTTTTTGTTTTTCTCTGTTTTTACATATGAATAGTGCTGCATCAGACAAAGATATATAAGCAGCAAAAGGCACCTGTTAATTTAAGGAGCAACGGCATCATGTTTAATAAAGATATTGGTATAGACCTTGGCACTGCAAATACGATCGTATATATGAAAGGCAAAGGTATTATAATCAGAGAGCCATCTGTTGTGGCAGTAAATACTCATACCTCAAACGCTAAATATGTAGGAAGAGCTGCAAAGGAAGTTATTGGAAGAACACCTGGTTCTATTGTTGCGGTTCAGCCTATGAAAGATGGCGTTATTGCAAACTTTGAAAAGGCTACTATAATGCTTCAGGAATTTATTCGTAAGGCACTGCATGGAAGTATTTTTGTACGTGCAAGAGTTATTATATGTACACCATTGGGAGTTACACCGCTGGAAAGACGTGCGGTAAAAGAAGCCTGTGAGCAGGCAGGTGCAAAGAAAGTAATAATAGTTGAAGAACCAATGGCAGCAGCTATTGGTGCAGGGTTGCCTACAACTGAACCGCAGGGTTCTATGATTGTTGACATAGGCGGTGGTACAAGCGAAGTAGCGGTTATTTCTATGGGTGGAATAGTCGCATCAAAAAGTATTCGTTGTGCTGGTACAGAAATGGATGAGGCTATTATAGGACACTTAAAGCGTAAGTTCAATCTTCTTATAGGAGAGCGAACAGCTGAAGAGATAAAAATTGAAATTGGCTCTGCATTTGATGTAGGAGCAGATGGAGTTATGGAGATAAAGGGTAGAAATCTTCTTACAGGTCTGCCGGAAAATATAGATATAACATCAGCCGAAGTGCGTGAAGCACTTAGCGAACCTCTTGCAAGAATAGTCGATGCTGTAAAGTATACATTAGAACAAACTCCGCCGGAACTTGCTGCGGATATTATCGAAAATGGTATTACGCTTTGTGGCGGCGGCGCTTTGTTAAAGGGTATTGATCGTTTGCTTTCAAAGGAAACAGGTCTGCCTGTTTTTGTTTCTCAGTATCCGCTTGATTGTGTAGCTGAGGGTGCAGGAAAGATCCTTTCTGATATGAACAAGTACGGAGATGCTTTGACGGAAGATGTAGAGTATTACTAATCAAAAACGAAAACATATGCCGACAGGTCTTGAATAGACGGTCGGCTTTCGGCTTATGATGTTAAGACAATGTGATCATTGACTATTTTATTTAAGGAGGTTTTTGCCAATGGGAGATTTTTTCAGAAGGCATCGTTTTCGTATTATAATATTGGTAATAGCTTTGTTGATAGGAATTATGCTTTATTCTGTAACACGTGGAGGAAGAGCAATTCCCGGAAGTGGTATTATAAATGCTGTTATGAATCCGCTTAAAGAGACTGTGAACGGTTTTTCAAACGATTCAGAATCGCTTTTAAGTTCGTTTACAGAAGGAAAAAATTATCAGTCGGAAATAGAAAAGCTTAAAAAGGAAAATGCGGAGTTAAAAAATGAACTGATAGATTTTGAGGATACTAAGCAGCAGCTTGCAGAACTTCAGCAGTTTATGGATATAAAAGAAGAACATAAAGAACCCACATATTCAGCTCCATGTACTATTATAGGTTACGTTGCAAATGATCCATATCATAGCTTTATAATCAACAAAGGTCAGGACGATGGAATATCTATTCACGATCCTATTATTACAGGTGAGGGAATTGTGGGAATAGTTTCTTCCATTTCATCAAATTCTGCTACTGTAGAAACTATTCTTTCACCAAATTTGTCTATAGGTGCAATATCAGCAGATAATAAATATACAGGCATATTAGAAGGTGAAATTCTTCTTGCAGCTGATTATAAATGTAGAATGATCTATCTTGACAGGGATACAAAGCTAAAAGAGGGAGACCTTGTAACAACATCAAGTGCGAGTGGAATGTTTCCAAAAGGTTTTCTTATAGGCACAGTTGAGTCCATTGAAACAATGGACAGCGGGCTTAGCAAATATGCCGTTATAGATCCTGTTGTTGATTTTGAGGCAATGACAAGTGTTGTTGCGATAATCGACTATCCGGGAAAGGGCGAATCTAATGAATAGAATAAAAACACGCCGCATTACAGCACGTGAAAAAAGAAATCTTATAATTAGATGTATATTATATGCAGTTATAATAATACTTTGCTATATCTTGGCAACGTCTGGAGATTTTCATAAACCGCTTTTGCTGATACCGGTTTCCTTGTGTATAGCGTCATATGCAAGAGAACATACAGCATTTATAACCGGAATTATATGCGGACTTCTGCTTGATGTTGTCTGCGGCAAGCTTATTGGTTTTAATGCTATTATACTTTGCCTTATGTGTCTTGGGATTTCTATGCTATATAAATATTTTCTAACGCATAGACTTTTTAATTTTATTATTCTTGCGGCTGTCGGAATATTTATACAGGGTGTGCTTGATTATTTCTTTTTCTATGCAATATGGGATTACTCAAATGTATCTTTTGTATTTACAAATCATATAATGCCATGCTGCATTTATACCCTAATTTCAGCACTGCCTGTTTATGCAATTATTCATAATATCAATCGTATGCTGCGTCCGAATACGATCCGCACTATTGAAGAAGCGGTAACAACCGATGAAGACGAGCAGTAAACAATAATAGTTCAGTCTTTTGTATAAAAAGGAAGATTTGTTTCAATGAAAAAAAGATCTTATCATATTTATTTAAAATGTACGTTGCTTGTTGCATTTATGCTTTGTGCATTGGCTTTGTGTGGATATAGGCTTATGAAAATACAACTGGTAGACAGTGAAACATATATAAGTCGAAAGTATTCAACATATAAGTATTCACAGACAATAGATGCCACAAGAGGCGAGATAGTTGACTGCAATGGAGAGCCTATAATTGTTAATAAGGCAGGATATAGTGTTGTAATATTGCCCGAGCAGTTTCCTGATGACCTTGCTGAAGGAAATGAAGTCCTTCTGAAAATATCATATATGCTGGAAAAGTGTGGAGTTTCACCGGATATTTCAATGCCTATTTCAAATGAAGCACCATATTCGTTTACAACTGACGATGATGATGTCCTTATGAAATTTAAAAGCACTCTTGGTTTGAATGTCTATGCTACAACAGATAACTGTATATCAAAGCTTATGAAAGATTATGAAATATCTTCGGAGTATTCAGAAGAGCAGAAAATGCTTTTATGCGGTCTTAGATATGAAATGCTCAGCCGTGAGTTCTCTATGAACAGCCGGTTTATTTTGGCAGAGGATATTCCGCTTAGTGCTATTACAGAGATAAAGGAAATGGGTATAACATTGCCTGGTGTTGAGATACAAGAAATGCCGTTGCGTAATGTAAAGCAGGGTAATATTATTCCGCATGAGATAGGTACAGTAGGTCCAATATACGCAGAGGAATACGAAGAGCTTGCTGCCAAAGGCTATGATATGGATGATACAGTAGGAAAGAGCGGCATTGAAAAAGCCTGTGAGAGCTATCTTAGAGGCAAAGATGGTGTGCGTACTATTTCTGTGCAAAATAATGAAGTTATATCATCTGACATAACAACTCCGGTTCAACCCGGAAATACAGTAATGCTGACAGTAGACAGCAAATTTCAGCGTGATTTGCAGAATACACTGGAAGGCTTTATAAAGAATTTTGATAAACTTAGAAATGAAAATACAGAAAAACTTAAACTGGGAAAAGTAACAAACGGTGCAGTTGTAGTTCTTGATGCTAAAACAAGCGGTGTGCTTGGCATGGCAACTTGTCCTACTTATAATCTAAACACCTATATGAATGATTATGAATCACTTCTTACAGCAAAAAATGAGCCTCTTGTTAATCGAGCAACACTTGGTCTGTATCGACCCGGTTCAACATTTAAAACTATTACGGCTACAGCCGGTTTATGTGAGAATATGATAAACGGAGGTTCAACATTTTATTGTGGTCATACCTATACATTCCATGGAACTACTTATGAATGTACAGGAGGCCATGGAGATATTGCACTTATAGAAGCACTTCAGTATTCTTGTAATATCTATTTTTATAAATTGTCTGAGAACTTGACCATTGACAGAATCAGTGACTATTCAAAATTGTATGGTTTGGGACAGCCTACAGGTCTTGAAACCTTTGAGGAATCAGGACATCTCTCTGATATGGAATATTATGAATCAGTTGGTCTGCCTTGGACAGTTGGTGAAGTACTTCAATCGGCTATCGGTCAGTCTGAATGGGCTGTTACTCCGCTCCAGATGGCTGTAGTTGCAAATACAATTGCTAATGATGGTGTTCGTTATGAACCGCATCTGGTAGACAGTATCTGGGACTACAACATGGAAAATAAGTTGGAACAGAGAGAACCTGTAGTTGCAGAAGAAATTACCGGTTGTGGAAAAGAAGGATTTGACCTTATAGAACAAGGTATGATAGCAGCTTCTGTTACAAATATGCCGCCGGAATATTCACTTGGCGACCTTGGATATGATGTTGCCATAAAGACAGGTACACCTCAGCAAGATTCACGTGTACAGGATTCATTCTTTATTGGATATGCACCGGCAGATGATCCGGAAATAGCATTTGCAGGAGTTGTTGAAGGTGCTGAATATGCAAAATATATGATAAGAAATATTTTAAAAGCTTATGAAAATTATAAAGTTAGAAATCATCTGAGCTAAAACTAATTGAATAAATTGTAGATATTTTCTTGCAAAATCAAAATATTGTACTTTATAATTGTCATATTGCACAAACGCATTTGCCTTGGCTACTATAGTTTTCACAATCTTTGTTTTATACGGCGAATTTTCTTTGACAAATTTTAAATTTGTGGTATAATAGTATTTGTAGCAATAGCGAATATTGATAAACAATAATTTTTATAAAAGAAGGGAATGATTTTTTTATGACAATCGCACTCATAGCCCATGATGCCAAAAAGGAGCTTATGATACAATTTTGCATTGCATATTGCGGTATACTTTCTCGTCATATGCTTTGTGCAACTGATACAACTGGCAAGCAAGTTTCCGAAGCCACTGGTCTTAAGATCAAACGCTATCTTAGCGGTTCACAGGGCGGAGTACAGCAAATTGGTTCACTTATTTCCTGTAACGAAATAGATGTTCTTCTTTTCTTCCGTGACCCGATTAACTGCAAGGAAGCCAGCATGACTGAAATGAACCTTTTGCGTCTTTGTGATGTTCACAACATTCCTGTGGCAACAAATATCGCAACCGCAGAGGCACTTATTATGGCACTTGAGAGAGGTGACCTTGACTGGAGGATCATTGGTTCTCCAACGATCTGACAGGCTTTTGTGCTTTGTTATCTATATTTTTCCTGTCCCTTTACGAAGGGACAATTTTTTATAATCAGGAGGCATATTATGGCTTTAAAAATTACACGTCCTCAAGGAACTGAGGATATTACACCAAAGAATATCAACAAGTGGTATACCGTTGAAGAAATTGCACGAGAAACGGCTGAAAGTTTTGGATTTAAGGAAATAAGAATTCCTACATTTGAAAATACAGAATTGTTTTTGCGTTCTGTAGGTGAAACTACAGATGTTGTGCAGAAAGAAATGTATACTGTAAAAGCAAAAGAAACTGAATTCACACTTCGTCCAGAAGGCACTGCCGGAACTATTCGTGCAATGCTTCAGAATGGTATGCTGAACGATGCTTTGCCGCAGAGAGCATTTTATATTCTCTCATGTTTCCGTCATGAGCGTCCGCAGGCAGGCAGATTACGTGAGTTTCACCAATTCGGTCTTGAAATGGCAGGATCAAAAAGTCCGGCTGCTGATGCTGAAGTCATAAGTCTTGCAAAGAATCTGCTTGACAGACTGGGACTTAAGAATATTGAACTTAATATAAATTCCATAGGTTGTCCTAAGTGCAGATGTGAATATCACAAGGCATTGCGTTCTTATTTTTCTGCACGTGAAGATGAGCTTTGCGATACCTGCAAAACACGTCTTGAAAAGAATCCTATGCGTATTCTTGATTGCAAAAGTCCTATATGCAGTGATATTGCAAAGGACGCACCTGTAATACTCGATTACTTATGTGATGAGTGCAAAGAGCATTTTGAAGCACTTAAAAAGTATCTTAAGAATTTATCTATAGATTTCACTGTAAATCCAAAGATAGTACGTGGTCTTGATTACTATACAAAGACAGTATTTGAATTCGTTACAACTGATATTGGTGCACAAGGCACTGTATGCGGCGGCGGAAGATACGATGGACTTATTGAACAGCTTGGCGGTGCAGCAACACCTGCACTCGGTTTTGCTATGGGTATTGAAAGAATACTTCTTACTATGGAAAGTCAAGGCTGTGAGTTTATGGAAAATAGAACTTGCGATATTTATATTGCACCAATGGATGAATTAGCTTCATTAAAGGCGATGAGTCTTGCACAGCAGCTGCGTGCTGATGGTTATCATGCAGAATATGACGTTATGGATCGTGGTATTAAAGCTCAGATGAAATATGCAAATAAAATAGGTGCAAAGTTTGTACTTGTGCTTGGTGAAAACGAACTTGAAAGCAAGGCTGCAAAACTTAAACTGATGTCAACAGGTGAACAATTTGATGTTCATTTGGATGAGCGTTTTCTTGAAGAATTCCAAGACCTTGCAGTGCGTTATATGTTTGATGATATTCTTAGTGAATTCGAGGAGGTAGTAAAGTAATGGAATCTATGAATGGTTTGCGTCGTACTTGTTACTGCGGTGAAGTTTCTGAAATAGGCAGTACAGTTGTAGTAGGCGGATTTGTTCAAAAAGTGAGAAATCTTGGCACACTTATCTTTATCGATCTGCGTGACAGAACCGGTATTGTTCAGCTTGCTTTCAATGATAATACCGACCCTGCGATTTTTGAAAAGGCAGCGTCATGTCATAGTGAATATGTACTTATGGCAAAGGGTGTTGTAACAAAGAGATCAAGCATAAATCCTGATATGAAAACAGGTGAAGTTGAAATTATAGTTGATGAGCTGCGTATTCTTGCCAAGGCTCAGACTCCGCCGTTTGTAATAACAGATGAAACAAAGGTAAACGAAGAGCTTCGACTTAAATATCGTTATCTTGACCTAAGACGTGCACCGCTCCAGTATAATCTTATTATGCGTCATAAGATCGCTCAGGCAGCACGTGAATATTATTATGCAAATGGCTTTATTGAAATTGAAACACCTATGATGATGAAGTCAACTCCGGAGGGAGCTCGTGACTATCTTATTCCATCAAGAGTGCACAATGGTAAGTTCTATGCTCTTCCGCAGTCACCTCAAATTTACAAGCAGCTGACTATGGTTGCAGGTCTTGATCGCTATATTCAGATCGCAAGATGTTTCCGTGATGAAGATCTTCGTGCGGACAGACAGCCTGAATTTACTCAGATAGACCTTGAAATGTCATTTGTAGATGTTGATGATATTCTGGAAATGACAGAGGGATTTATCAAATATCTCTTGGAAAAGGTTATGGACAGAGAAATTACTCTGCCGATTCCACGTATGACATATAATGAAGCTATGAATCGTTTTGGTTCAGATAAGCCGGATACACGTTTTGGTATGGAACTTCAGGATATAACAAATCTTGTTTCAGATCTTGATTTTGTTGTATTTAAGAGTGCTATTGAAGCAGGCGGCAGTGTTCGCTGCATAGTTGCTAAAAATGCTTCTAAAACACTTACTCGTAAGGAAATAGACAAGCTTACTGAAAAAGTAAAGGGAATCGGAGCAAAGGGCTTGGCATTTATTCGCTGGAATGATGAGAAACCGAACTGTTCATTTGCTAAATTCCTTCCTGAAGGCAGACTTGAAGAGATTCTCTCATCTCTTGGCTGCGAGCAGGGCGATGTTGTACTTATCGTAGCTGACAAGAATAAGGTAACACTTCCGGTGCTTGGTGCATTGCGTCTTACAGTTGCAAAGAAGCTTGACCTTATTCCAGAAGGAAAGCTCAACTTCCTGTGGATCACTCAGTTCCCGTTCTTTGAATGGGACGATGACAGCAACACTTGGGTAGCTATGCATCACCCATTTACAATGCCTATGGACGAATGTATACAGTATCTGGATACTGCACCTGAAAAGGTCATTGCAAAGGCATTTGACCTTGTTCTCAATGGAATTGAGCTGTCATCTGGTTCTATACGTATTACTGATTATGAACTTCAGCAGAAAATGTTTGAAGCACTTGGTCTTACAGACGAAGAGATCGAAGCTAAGTTTGGATTCCTTGTTGAAGCATATAAATACGGTGCACCGCCGCATGGTGGTATGGGAATAGGTCTTGACAGACTGGCTATGGTTCTTCTTGAGGCAGAAAGCCTGCGTGATGTTGTGGCATTCCCGAAAGTTCAGAATGCAAGCGAACTTATGAGTGAATGTCCATCAACAGTCGATCAAGAAAGTCTTGACGTATTGGGCATTGCACTTGTACCAAAGGCTGAAGATAAAAAACAGATGAATAATTAAAAATAATTAAATAAGGGACTGCTGTAAATTTCAAACTTTGCAGCAGTCCCTTTTGATGATCTATGATGTGTTTTGCAATAATTATGGGTAAATAAATCATATACAATAAATGTAATATATGTTATAATAAATTTAAATTTATTGTTGGCGAAAATTCATATTTTGGGAGAGAAACAGAAATGAAAAAAGGTTTTTTTAAGTCGGCAGCGGTGTTTCTTGCTATATCGCTTGCTGTACCGGCGGTGGAGTATTGTATGCCTGTACAACAAAATACAGCAAATGCAGCACAGATTAGGTATTATGGCGATCTGGACGGAGATAACAGGATTACGATATTTGATCTTGCGATTATGAAAAGCGGTGTACATGATTTAAGGACCCTTGATAATGTGCAGCTTCAGCTTGCAGATGTAAGCGGTGACTACTGGCTTGATGTGAATGATGTCAAGCTGCTTCAGGATTATATTCTTGCACGTATAAACAGCTTTCCGGCAGGATTTTCGTGTGAAATTGAAGACACGACAGAACCAAGTGGAGAATTTATAGATGCAAATCTTTCTAAACACGGTGCGTCTTTGCCATCACAGGGAGATGCAAATCTTGTTGTGTTTTATGTAGATTTTCCGGACTGCCGTTATACATACGATCCGAGCGTTGAACTGATTGAAAAAATCTCATTCGGAGAAGCTGACAGCAATAATAAATGTTATCCTTTTGAAAGCATTTCTGCCTTTTATAATCGTGCTTCCAAGGGGTCACAGAACTTTAAAGGAAAAGTTTTCCGCTATACAGCAAAGGAAAATGCTGCTGTATACGGTCCTGATAAGGTAAAGCTTGCCGAGGAATGTTATAATGCCTTTGCTGATGAATTTGATTTTACAACTATGGACGGAAACGATGATGGAAAAATCGATGCTACTATGTTTACTGTTCCGGCAGAAGCTGACAGTAATTACTGGTGGCCGTGTGCAGGAGCGTTTGGTGCACCGGAGTATAGAGTTGATGGTATGGCTGTTGGACATATTATTACAGGATATGCTCAGATAAATTCTGAAACAGATTATTTTGACTATACAAGTTCATATTGTCATGAGCTTGGACACTGCATGGGCTTGCCGGACTATTATCTTTACAGCAGCGATGATAGTGAGGGTATGCATGGTGCAGCTGGTATTGAGCTGATGGATACAGACGCAGCCTCAGATCTGTCTGCATTATCAAAGCTTGTTTGCGGATGGTTCCGTGAAAATCAGGTTCAGGTATACGATGCAAGCAAGGGAACTCAGAGCTTTACACTTTCCAATGCACAAACTGACGCAGGAAACTGTTTAATTATTCCATATGGTGAACTGGCAGGAGATTATTTCTCAGAATATTTTATTGTAGAATATTCTTCACTTATAAATAATAACAGTGGTGTAAGCCAAAAAGCATGGTGGACGAAAACCGGTGAAGGTGTAAGAGTTTATCATGTTGATGCTACAACAGAATATGGCTGGAATGTATTTTTTAAGTATTCAAGCGGAAGCGAGTATACTAATAATAATGCTGGACGCCGACTGATCCGAATTATTGATGATACGGATACAGATAATTTCTACAGAGTAGGCAGCATTATAGACAGCAGCATTTCAGGATTTCACTGGTACGATTCAAATGGAGGACAAACTATTGAACCCGGTATTCAGATTTCAGTAGATTCATTTGAGAACGATACTTATACAATTACAGTTTCACAAAAGTAAAAATTTATCCGCCTGCGGCTATTTGCATCAGGCGGATATTTTAATGGTAAAATTTATTTTTTACAAGCGTCTATAATTTTTTATTCATTTACAAATTTTATTGGATCAACGTAAACATCGTTTTTAAGCACTTCAAAGTGCAGATGTGATTCAAGTTTACTTTCAATATCAGCTGTATTTCCTATAGAGCCAATAGTTTGACCGCTTTCTACGACATCACCCTCTTTTACATTAAGGCTGCCGCTTAATCCGCAATAACGGCTTACTATGCCGTTTCCATGGTCGATAGATACACATACACCCCATAATGCGTCCTTTACTACTTCCGATACAGTTCCGTTGTCAATAGCACATACCGCACTGCCTTCTTCCGCTGCAATATCTGCACCATTGTGGGTTTGCCATGTACCGGTAGTTTCGGATTTTACAAGTTCACCATTGCTAAATTCCGCCAAGATCTCGCCATCGATTGGAATTACTATAACATGACCAGATTCTTCAATTTCTGCACTCTGCTCTGACTCTGTTGATATTTCAGGCTGCGTTTTGCTTTCTGATTCTGTTGTATAAGCAGTTTCGGCAGCATCAGTTTGTGGCTGTACATCTGCTGCTGCATCATATGCTTTGTGAGTGGCAGCAATTTTTGTTTCCGTTTGGTGTTCCGTATGGGTTTCACTTTTGTTTGTTTCGGCTGTAAATTCATTTTGGAGTGAATTGAGATTATTCTCCAATTTTGCATTAGTTGCCTGATATGCGTATGCACAGGCTGCTCCTATCATTGCCAAACTCACGAGCAATGCAGTGTAAAAGCCTTTCAGGCGTGTTTTTTTTGGTTGATTATTTTCGTTTTTCAAATCAAACACCTCCAACTCTATTGTGAGCCAGAGGTGTAATTTTTATACAGTAATATTTAAATTTTTTCCTGTTAATCAAGCTTTTGGTATTCTTCAGGTATACCGGTGTCTATTATTTCTTTTATCTTTTCCATATTCCAATCAGCGTAATTGGCGTTGCTTGAAATTTGTGGCAGACCATGAGCATTGCAAAGTTCTTCTGTATAATCACGATATGGAATGACTTTTAAATTGCTGAAGTCATTTCCTTCAAAATGTGTTATAACAGGTCTTACCTGAATGTCTTCAATAGTTGTATTGCCCTTTGGATCTACTTTTATATTAAAATCCGCTACTTCACCTACAAGATTTATATTATATGTCTGAGAAGATATAAAATTGCCAAGTGAATAGAATACAAATCCTTTTGAGCCGTCTTGACGTGTGAGATATTCCATAGTCTGCGGAACGTGTGGATGAACACCAAGTATTACATCTGCACCCCAATCGACCATATTTTGAGCCTTTTGTTTTACTTCATCTGCTACATCAAATGTATCTTCAGCACCCCAATGTGCTGATACAATTACAGCATCTGCAACAGCATTTGCAGCTTCTATCTGTGATTTTACTTTTTCTTCATCGGAAAGCAAGACAACTTCTAAATCTGAATCATTAAGGAAATCACTGTTTGCAATGCTGTCTGTATAGGATAAAAATGCAACTTTTACTCCATTTATATCACAAACTCTTATGTCATTCATATCGGTTTCATTTTTATATGCACCATATGTTATAAGACCATAATAGTTTGATTTCATCTTATCCCAATAGTTTAGGCATGATTCCAGACCGCCTGTACCGTTGTCAAGAAGATGTCTGTTGCCAATAGATACTGCATTAAATCCTGTATCAATAAGTGCATTTCCCACTTCAGGCGGTGAATTAAGGTTATAGTTATCGCCGCTTACAGCAATATTTTCATTATCACATATAAGTGATGATTGATTTATAATTTTAATATCGCCGCTTGATATAATACTTTTTGCATCTTCATAACAAGGAGTAAAATTGTATTGTTGTTCTCCATCTGCATTTGCAGTGGCAGCATTTAGTACGCCGTTTTGAATCATATTATCCCCAGCAGCAATTATATGGATTGAACCGCCGCTTTGTTTGACATTTGCAATAGTTGCTTCTTCACGAGCAGCCTTGCCATTCATTCCGTCCATTGTATTTGTAGATTTATTATCACTGTTGCCATTAGTTGAATTGCAGCCAGTCATGCAAACAAGCAGCAAAGAAAGACTTGCCGATATAAGTCTAAGTCCGATTTTACGCATATTTTTCATTCCTTACATTGTACATATAGGCTTGTTGTTTGAATAATTATTTAAATTATATCACATTTTTATAAAAAATGCAACACATACCATGATTATTTTATAATTATTTTTTGGATATAATCGTTCCTTTTTCATAAAATAATTAAAAACATTCGGAAAGGCGGTTTTTTAAGTGAGCGATTTTAAAAATGAAACAATAAATCCTGATTTACAGCAAAATATAAGACGAATAAAGGAAATATCTGACGGAAGTTCAGATGTTATGATAAATGAATTCACATTAAGCGGAATACCGGCGGCTTTACTTGTATGTGAAGGAATGGTAGCAACAAGTATAATAACAGAACTTATACTTGATCCTATTACTAATATACAGCTTTCAAATATTACAACGCCGAAACTTATGGATTATCTGAATAGTGAGCTTTTATTGTCACTGGACAGAGGTGAGGCTAAAAATTATCATGATTTATTTAGATTTCTGAATTCCGGTTTTGCAGTGCTTTTGCTGCATGGTGCATCATCAGCCCTTGTGTATGGTGTACAAGGCTATGATAAACGATCAGTATCCGAACCAACTGGTGAAAGCAATGTCATGGGTGCTGGGGACGGATTTGCAGAAACAGTAAGAATGAATATGTCTTTGGTAAGACGAAGGATGAAAACACCCTTTTTAAAAATGGAACTATTTCCGCTTGGTGAAAAGAGTCAGACGGATATATGCCTTTGCTATATGTATGACCGTGTACCAAAGGAGCTTGTATCAGAAATAAAAAATCGACTAAATAGTACGGAACTTGAGAGTATACTTTCTTCCGGATATTTACAACCGTTTTTGGAAAATAGAAGAGGCTGTTTATTTGATACTGTAAGTACGACCCAAAGACCTGATGTAATGACTGCAAAGCTTTTAGAGGGCAGAGTAGGCATTTTAATAGATGGAACACCTTTTGCAATTGTTGTACCAAAGCTCATGTGTGAAAGCTTTCAGACAATGGATGACTATTGCTTTAGACCATATTATACAACTTTTATAAGAATTTTAAAGTATATAACATTTTTAATAGCACTGCTGCTTCCGGCATTGTATGTTGCTGTGTCACTTCATCATCCTGAACTTTTAAATAGAACGCTTTTGCTTATTTTGGCAAAGGCAGAAGAGAATGCACCTCTATCATTGGCAGTAGAGGCAATAGGTGTATTGCTTGTATATGAAATAATACGTGAAGCAGGACTTAGGCTTCCAAAAGCTGTAGGCGGTTCTGTAAGCATAGTAGCAGGTCTTATTATAGGAGATGCCGCTGTATCGTCAGGACTTATAAGCACACCTATGCTCACTGTAACAGCCATTTCTGTAATAGGCGGATTTGTTGTTCCGGATTTGAATCAGCCTATAACGATTTTGCGTATTGCATTTATAATTGCAGGAGGAATACTGGGACTTTTTGGAATAGGACTTCTTGGCAGTGTTGTAATATTCAATGCTTGTGCAGGAGAGAGTTTTGGCTTTCCAACCACTGCACCTATAGCACCGTTCAAAAGGCGTAGCATGAGAGATGTTTTCACAAGAGTAAGCTTTAGAAAAATGCAGAGTGGGAATTTTACTGTGGAGGAATATAATGAATAAGATCAACTGTAGTCAGCTTACAACTTCACTGTTGCTTTCAAGTGCATTTATGCTAATGTGTCTTTCTACTCCTGTTGGGATAGAGTATATGGCAGGAACTGCTATATCATTTGCCATTCAGTTTTTGCTTTGCATTCCCATTATAATTCTTTATAAAAAAGGCTTTTCTCTGTCGGCTTATTGTGATGGCGGTCATTATTTTATACCGTGTCTTTTTGTGCTTTATTTTATACTTCGTGGCGGAATGTCATTTATACTTGTATGGAACGGCTCGGAAGAGCTTTCACTTCCATTTTCTGCACCACTGATAACTGCTGTTTTAATAGGTGTAGTCTGCTTTTATGCAGCCTCTCTTGGATTGTCTGCTTTTGTAAGATCGTCAACAATTGTAGCCGGAATACTTGCGGTAACAATTGTAGTTCTTCTTATAGGTGCTTTTCAGCGAATGGATACAATGGAACTTTCTCAAAGTACAGATATTACTGTTGCAGGAAGTATAATTCAAAATTTATCGCTTGCTGATACACTTCCTGTATTTTTTGTGCTTATGAATTTTACAAATAACAATAATAAAAAACCATATAAATCCCTTATATTCCTGCCAACAGGACTTGTTTTATGGGAAACAGTACTTTTTCTTTGCATTACAGTTTTAGGTTCACTGCTGCCAACAGCGAAGTATCCATTCTTTTTATTGACATCTGTTTCTCAGCCTTTCAGCAGTCAAAGGGCAGATTCATTGTATCTTATTTTATTTGTACTTTTGTGTATACTTCGTATAACTTTGTTTACTGTTCTTTCTGCTCATCTTTTGGGAATGATTTTTCCCAAATTAAAATTCAGAAGTGTTTTAACTCTTCTTCTTATGATAGGCACAGCAATATTGTTTGGAATGATAAGCTATACTGGAAGTATTTTCAGTATAATATCTATATTTATTTTATCATTTGTAATACCAATTATTTTTTGTGTGCAGCTTAAGAAACACAATTCATGGAAGGAGAAAACGTAAACTTGAATAATATTATCGTGAATATGAAAAAAATCATTTCAATTTGTTTAAGCACCAGCCTGCTTTTGCTTACAGGCTGTCAGAATAATACATTGGAAGTGCGTGACAGGGCATATGTACAAAGTGCATTATTCAGTGAAAAAAATAATATAACTATTACACTTTATCCTTTTGAAGGTGAAAATAAATGCTCAATAGGCAGAGGAAATACAATATCGGACGCTGTAGAAAATGCCTCTGTACTTTGGGGTAAGGATGTATTTATGGGTCATATTGAGCTTTTATGCTTTGATAAATCTGACTTCACTGATAAGCTTGAAAGCTGCCTTTATGATTATAGAATATCACCAAGCTGTAAATTGATTTTTCTTTCATCGGACAGTAAAATTTCTGAAGATTCTGATATGACCTTGCTTACAGACAGACTTATTATGGAAGAGAAAAACGGACGAATACCGGAAACCGATTTGTTTCACATTCTGTCTGAGAAAAAAGATGATGATGGCTCTATGCTTATTCCTGCTATTACAAAAAACGGTCTTTCGATGTGTATATTGAAAGATGGAAAATCTCACACTGTTTCTGAAAAATCAGCAGCCGGACTTTGTTGGCTGAGAGGTGAAAATTATCCAAATAGAATATCAGTTTATGGTGAAAATGGGGCTGAAGATTATGAAATATATTCTGCAAGGACCAATCTTTCGGCTGAAATAAAAGATAATATTCCGCATATAAAAGTGAAAATCAGCATAAAAGGCTCTGGGAATGCAGAGGCCGCAAAAGGCATTATAAAATCAGAATGCACAGATGCAATAAAAGATACGATTAAAACAGCGGAATCTGATGTAATAGGCTTTGGCAGATGTCTTGCAAAGTACTGCCCGGAATATTACAGCAGTCAGGATTTCAGTACTGCTAAATGGGCATCAGTTTTTGATTTTGATATAGATTTTAATTGAGAACCTGTCCACATAGGAAATGCCGCACGTCTTTTAGGCAAATTTTGTCAATTGCTGCGTCAAAAATCCTTGCCATACGTCAATATGCCTGCGAATTTTTTTCTTGCACTCGGTAAAATTATGCTCGAAAATCCGTACACAATTTCTATGTGGACAGGTTCTAAATATATCAGTGAGTAAATAGCAGAGAAAAGGTCTTTTCTTTTTTTTCAAAATATGGTATACTATAAAAAATACCATTCAGGAGGTAATGCTATGAGCTTACTTGCTATTGATGGAAACAGTATACTAAACCGTGCATTTTACGGAATAAGGCTGCTTTCCAATCAAAAAGGCATCTATACAAATGCCATATTTGGCTTTATGAATATTTATTTTAAGCATATATCTGAAATAAAGCCTGAACGTATTGTTGTGGCTTTTGATTTGAAATCTCCGACATTTCGTCACAAGACTGTAAGCACCTATAAAGCGAATCGCAAGGGTATGCCGGAAGAACTTGCAATGCAGATGCCATATATCAAGCAGATACTCAAACTTATGGGCGTATCTGTTGTAACTTGTGAAGGATATGAAGCAGATGATATTCTTGGAACGCTGTCAAGAATATGTACAGAGCAATCCGTACATTGTGATATATTAACAGGTGACAGGGATAGTTTGCAGCTTGTAAATGATAATGTTACAGTGCGTCTTGTTACTAATAAGGAAACTATATCCTATACTCCCGAACGTTTTACAGAAGAATATGGCTTTGAGCCTATTTCTCTTATTGATTTAAAAGCTCTTATGGGAGATAGTTCAGATAATATATCCGGTGTGCCGGGTATAGGTCAAAAGACAGCGTCTGTTCTTATTCAAAAATGGCATAATATCCAGAATCTCTATGAGAATATTGATAATGCAGGTCTTACAAAAGGCGTTTTTAATAAGCTTGTAAACGCAAAGTTTGAAGCCGAACAAAGCAAGTGGCTTGCAACTATCGTTCAGACTGCACCTATTCCTCAAGATATTTCAGATTACGATAAAAAGCATATGGAGCGTGAAAAGCTTAAAGAGCTGCTTTTGGAGCTGGAAATGTCAAAGCTTTTATCAAAGCTTGACTTGGAGAATGTTTCTTCTGATAGCGACGTTCAGAAGAAACAAGAGCAAGATAAAGATGAAAAGACTGATGTTCAGGTAGATTATCCAGAGGAAGCTTTGACTTTTGAAATAATATCTTCATGGGAAAAAGGAAATTCAGCTAAAACATATCTTTTTGATAATGAAGTTTTGTCTGTATTTGAAAATAATATTGTATATCAAACAAGTGATGAAGGGATTATAAAAAAGTTTCTTGGCAGTGATTTAAAGAAGTGTACTTTTGGTGCAAAACCGCATTACAGATATATGTTTAGTCGCGGTGCAGAGCTTAATAATCTAATAACAGATGGTGAAATATGTGCTTACCTTTTAAATCCTACTACATCTGAATATACCATAGACCGTCTTTCTGTAACATATCATGTTCCATATGTAAATGGCAATTACAGTGACCTTGCTGTCCTTACAGAGCTTTGTGAGGTTATGGAGAGTATTATAGATAAACAGGATCAGACAGAGCTTTATAAACTAGAGCTGCGACTTACAGAAGTCCTTGCTTCTATGGAGCATATCGGAGTTAAGGTTGATAAGGACGGTGTAAAAGAGTTTGGCGTTTATTTATCTGAGCAGATAGAGGAAATGCAGCAGATGGTATATGATGAATACGGTCATGAATTTAATATAGGTTCTCCAAAACAGCTTGGGGAAGTGCTTTTTAAAGATATGGGACTTCCTCACGGCAAGAAAACAAAGACAGGCTATTCTACAAATGCAGAGATTCTTGAAAGTCTAAGAGGCGAATATAAAATCGTTGATTATGTTCTGAAATGGCGACAGTATTCAAAGCTGAGATCTACCTATGTCGATGGACTTTTAAAGACAGTTGGCAAGGACGGACGAATACACTCTGTTTTTAAACAAACTGAAACCAGAACAGGACGCATTTCATCTACTGAACCTAATATGCAAAATATTCCTGTCCGCACAAAGCTTGGAAGCAATATGCGAAAATTCTTTACAGCAAGTGAGGGAAATATTCTTCTTGACGCTGATTACAGCCAGATCGAACTTAGAATACTTGCGAATATATGCGGTGATAAAAATATGCAGGAAGCATTTCTCAGCGGTGAGGACATTCACACTGCAACAGCAGCACAAGTGTTTGATATGCCGATAGAAATGGTAACAAGCGAGATGAGAAGTGCCGCCAAAGCTGTAAATTTTGGAATTATTTATGGTATAGGTGCGTTTTCTCTTTCAAAAGATATAGGAGTATCTGTATATGAAGCAAATCGTTATATAAAAAATTATCTTGCACGTTATCCAAAGGTAAGTTCGTTTATGGAAGAAGTTGTAGAAAATGCAAAGCGTGATGGATATGTTACAACATATTTTAACCGCCGAAGACCAGTGCCTGAACTTAAACAGTCAAATAAAGTGGTACAAGCAGCGGGAAAACGAATTGCCATGAACACACCTATACAAGGTACAGCTGCTGATATTATTAAAATGGCGATGGTAAAAGTTTATTATCGCCTTAAGACAGAAGTACCGGAAGCTAAACTTATTTTGCAAGTTCACGATGAGCTTATTGTGGAAGTTCCTCAAAAATCAGCACTTCAGGCTGCTAAGATACTCGGTGAAGAGATGCAAAATGTGGTAAGCTTTAATGTTCCATTAACAGCAGAGGTAAGCATGGGAGGAAGCTGGTATGATGCAAAAGGCTGATAATGATATTACTATTATTGCAGCTGCTGATATAACAGATATGAGCATTCTTGCAGAAATCGCAGCATTATCATTCCCTGACCCTTGGTCTGAAAAACTTTTTAAAGAAGCGTTTGAAAATGTGTATACAAAAATATTTCTTGCAAGGGATAATTCGGGTGAAATAATAGGATATATAGTCTTATCAGAAATAGGTGATGATATAAACGTTGATGATATTGCAGTATTGCCGGAATATCGCAGAATGGGAATTGGAAAAAGACTTCTAAAATGGTCACTGCTTGAATATCAAAAGAAAAGTTTTCTTCTGGAAGTTCGGGAAAGTAACTCACCGGCAATAAATCTTTATAAATCTATGGGATTTGAGCAGGTTGGATTTAGAAAAAGATATTATTGCAATCCCTGCGAAGGTGCTGTTCTTATGACAAGAAAAATAGAAAATAAAGATAAAATATGAGAGGAAATGAAAAATCATGATAAAGCATATAGTAATGTTTAAACTGAAATCTGAATACGAGGGAAAAAGTGCAATAGAAAATGCTCTTGAAGCTAAAGAACGTGCAGAAAAACTCATAGACCTTGTGCCTACTCTCAAAAAGCTTGAGGTATGCATAAACACTGAAAAAGCAAATCCTGATAATTATGAATTTGCACTTGTGTGCGATTTTGACGATATAGAAGGACTGAATGAATATCAGGTTCACCCTTCTCATGTTGAGTTTGGACAATTTATAAACCCAAGACGAGAACTCAGAGCCTGCATTGATTATGAATTTTAAGGAGTCTTAAATTATGCTTATTTTAGGAATAGAAAGTTCATGTGATGAAACTGCTGCAAGTGTTGTAAAAGATCACAGAGAAGTGCTGTCAAATGTTATAGCATCTCAAGTAGATGAACATAAGCTTTATGGCGGTGTTGTGCCTGAAATAGCGTCACGCCGTCATTGTGAGAATATATTGTGGGTAGTGCAAAAAGCTCTTGAAGATGCACATACTACACTTGATGAGCTTGATGGCATTGCTGTTACATATGCACCGGGACTTATAGGAGCTTTGCTTGTAGGAGTTAATTTTGCAAAAGGACTTGCACTTGCTTCCAAGAAGTCGCTTGTGCCGGTTCATCATATAGCCGGTCATATTGCTGCAAATTATATTGCTCACCCTGATCTTAAGCCGCCTTATCTCTGCCTTGTAGTAAGCGGAGGTCACAGCCATATAGTTGAAGTGCTGTCATATACAGAATTTCATGTAATAGGCAGAACACGTGATGACGCAGCAGGAGAGTGTTTTGATAAATGTGCTCGTGCCATGGGATTTCCATATCCGGGCGGAGTACATATTGACAAGGCGTCAAAAAGCGGCGATCCAAAGGCATTCACGTTGCCAAGACCAAAGATTGCAGGCAATGAGTATGATTTCAGTTTTTCGGGGCTTAAAACAGCGGTTATAAATATGCTGCACAATGCAAAGCAAAAGGGCGAAGAGATAAATTGCAATGACCTTTCAGCTTGTGTACAGAATACTATTGCAAGCATTGTGACAGAACATACCATGTCTGCTGCCGAGCGACTTGGATATAATAAAATTGCAGTTGCAGGTGGTGTTTCGGCAAATAGCGGTGTACGTGAAACGATGAGCAAGATGTGTGATAAAAAGGGCTATTCATTATATATGCCGCCGCTTTCACTTTGCGGTGATAATGCTGCTATGATAGCTTGTGCAGGTTCATATAATTTCGATGCTGGAATACGTGCTGATTCGTCTTTGAATGCTTATGCTACAATGAGTCTTGAAGAAAATATATCGCTTGAAGCACGACGGACAATTTGACAAAAAATTGTCATTCTGTACGTGTAGGAAATACGACAGAACGCAAAAGGTGAACAATTTCTGAAAAATAAATGGGATTTTACGGAAATGTCTTGACATTGGAAGCAAATGGAATTATAATAAGGATAAAGAGAAGAGAACATATTATAGATCAGTTTCTCTTTTCGAATGATGCATAAGAAAACTTATGTAAATATAGGAGGTATTACCAATGGCACTGACTAACAACAAAAATGTTCTGGCTTGGGTTGATGAGATGGTTGCTCTGACAAAGCCGGATAAAGTAGTATGGATCGATGGTTCTAAGGAGCAGCTGGACGCTCTTACATCAGAAGTAACAACTCTTCCAGATGGCGATCCTAATAAAATGTATTATCTGAATGATGAAAAGCTTCCGGGTTGTCTGTATCACAGAACTCTTCCTAACGACGTTGCTCGTGTTGAGGATAGAACTTTCATCTGTACTTCTACTAAGGAAGCAGCAGGTCCTACAAACAACTGGATGGCTCCTGATGAAATGAAAGCTATGCTGACTCCTCTGTATGATGGCGTTATGAAGGGCAGAACTATGTATGTAATCCCATATTCAATGGGTCCTATCGGTTCTCCTCTGGCAAAGGTTGGCGTTGAGCTTACTGACTCTATTTATGTTGTACTGAACATGAACATCATGACCAGAATGGGTGCTGCTGCATTTGAAAATCTGGGTGATACTTCTGATGACTTCGTTCGTGGTTTGCACTCCAAGGCTGATGTAGATCCTGAGAAGCGTTATATTGTACACTTCCCAGAGGAAAATACAATCTGGTCTATCAACTCTGCTTACGGCGGTAACGTTCTTCTTGGCAAGAAGTGCTTCGCTTTGCGTATTGCTTCATTCCAGGGTAAGAACGAGGGCTGGATGGCTGAACATATGCTCATTCTGGGCGTTCAGAAGCCAGATGGTGAAACAAAGTATATCACAGCTGCATTCCCATCTGCTTGCGGTAAAACAAACCTTGCAATGCTGATTCCTCCGGAAGGTTATCAGAAGGATGGTTACAAGGTATTCACAGTAGGTGATGATATTGCTTGGATGAAGCCTGGTAAGGACGGCAGACTCTATGCTATCAACCCTGAGAATGGCTTCTTTGGCGTTGCTCCTGGTACTAACGAAAAGTCTAATCCAAACGCTCTGGCTTGCACACGCAAGAACACAATCTTCACAAACGTTGCTATGAACAATGAAGATAACACTGTTTGGTGGGAAAAGCTTGATAAGAATCCTCCTGTTGATGCAACAGAGTGGAAGGGTGCTAAGGTAAATGGTCCTGAGTATATCGCTGAAGGCGGCAACCTTGCTCATCCAAACTCAAGATTTACAGCTCCTGCTGAGAACTGCCCATGCATTTCTCCTGAGTTTAACAATCCAGAAGGTGTACCGATTTCAGCAATTATCTTTGGTGGTCGTCGTGCATCTACAACTCCTCTAGTATATCAGTCATTTGACTGGACACACGGCACATACATTGGTTCTGCTGTTTCTTCTGAAACAACAGCAGCTGCAACAGGTGCTGTAGGCGTACTCCGTCATGACCCAATGGCTATGAAGCCATTCATCGGCTACAATGTAGGTGATTACTGGGCACACTGGCTGGAAATGGGTGAAAAGCTTGGTGACAAGGCTCCTAAGATCTTCAACGTTAACTGGTTCAAGCAGGACGAAGAAGGCAACTTCATCTGGCCTGGTTTCGGCGACAATATGAGAGTTCTCGACTGGATCATCAAGAGATGTGAAGGTACTGTTGACGCTGAGGAAACTGCTATTGGTTACCTGCCTAAGAAGGGTGACATCAACATTGAAGGTATTGAAGATGAAGTAACTCCTGAGATCATGGATAAGCTCCTTGCTGTTGATAAGGATCTGTGGACTAAGGAAATCGCTGAAATGCGTAGATATTACAATGATGACATTGCTGCTAAGGGTGGCAACATCCCAGCTGCTCTGTATGCTGAGCTTGACAAGATCGAAGCTAAGCTTAACAAGTAATTGTATTTGACTTAAAAAGTACAGTGATATAAACACAGTAAAAGGCACTTTTGACGTTATGTCAGAAGTGCCTTTTTCATTTCTTTTGTTATTGACTTTTGGTACTAGCTTTGCTATAATTAAATTGTTAATAATAATGTAAATTGAGATCTGTGGGGGAAGATGCCAAATGACAGAAGAAGAAATTTTTTATAATTTATTCGAAAAATATGGTGAAGATTTTAATTGGCATATGGTGCCGTTGTCACAATCAAATGTTTTTTTGGTTGAAGAATTAAAAAAAGAGATTGGGAAAAGACATTTTTTATATAATAAAAAAATATGGGCGGTTGCAAAATGTACATCTAATGATGATGTTTTATATGTTACCAGCGAGAAATTAGGTACAGATATTTATTATATTTTCCACTTGACTTATTCACATCAGAATATTGAAGGATTTCCTAATTACAAGAAATTTAAAAATATACAAGCAGTTAAAGAGTTTATAGAACAATCATTTGTCCAGAACTATATATAAACTACAACTTCTACTTTATCAAGCAATTTAAGATACTCGTTTTCTAATCTAAAATTGATAAGATATTATCTAATAAATTCTTCTATTATTGACTTTTGGTACTCGTTTTGCTATAATTATAATATAAATTAAATTTGTTAAGGAGATTTTAGATATGTTAGATAAATATGGAACAAGGATAAAAGTAGGAAAAGGAAAAATAAATGTATATGTTGAAGGTCATGGCGAACACACAATTGTAGTATTGTCAGGTGCAGGCGTGACGTCACCTGTGCTTGAATATAGACCTATTTATCGAAAACTATCTGATAAATATAAAATAGTAGTAATAGAAAAATCTGGATATGGTTTAAGTGAAAGTACTGGAACAGATCGCACAATTGAAAATATGGTAAGTGAGAGCAGAGAAGCATTAAATGGTGCTGGAATAGAGCCTCCATATATTCTTATGCCGCATTCCTATTCTGGTTTTGAAGCTATTTACTGGGCAAATTCTTTTCCGAGTGAAATAATTGCAGTTTTAAGTATTGATATGGGAGTTCCAGAATCTGCTGCTGAGATGGGAAAGATAATTACTCCTGATAAGGTGACGGTTAATATTAAAAGGAATAAAAAGCTTTATGCTATAATTAAAAAGAAAGGTATACTTGCAAAACTTTTAAAAAATAAACTTGTAAATGCTTCTGGGCTAATGACTTCTGATTATCTGAATGAAGATGAAAAGAAATTGTATGAAGAACTCTTTTATAATAATCTTGGAAATGATGATATGCTTTTAGAAAATGAGATGCTTGTTTCCAATGGAGAAAAAGCTGGGAAAACAGGCAAATTAAAAGTTCCTGCTTTTTTCTATATCAGTGACATGAAAGTTCCGATGCAAAACGGTTCATGGCGTGAATATTCGATTAAATATGCTAAAAGTATTGGAGCTAAATATAAACTTACTGACCAAGGGCATCTTATGTATTCAAAAATCCCTGATCAGATGGCATATGACTTTGAAAATTTCTTGAACTCTGCAATAATAGACTAATTGTTTTTTGATTTAATATTTCACAAATTCCGATTTATCAAGTAATTTAAAATACTTATTCTTTTTAATACAAACTTAATAAGATATTATATAATAAATAAATTAAAACAAAAACCGGTTCGTGTTTAAAATGAACTGGTTTTTGTTGTTATTGTTAATTTTAAGAGAAATAGTACAATGCGTATAAATTACTTTCTCTTCTTAGAAATGCAAATTACAGCACCACTATATAAATCAATCTTATATAAGATAAAAAATTTTATTTCCCTTGCTCTGAATAAAAAAATATGCTATAATATTACTATTAAAAAGTAAGGAGAACTTAATGTGAAAGTACAGAACATAGATGATGGAAAATATTTCGACTGGGGGAAAACTTCTGAAGATTATGCAAAGTACAGGGATATATATCCGGAAGAATTCTATCAATATATTTTGAAACTTGGATTATGCAAGGATGGACAAACGGTTCTTGACATTGGAACTGGCACAGGTGTACTTCCACGAAATATGTACAGATACGGAGCAAAATGGATAGGTATAGATACCTCTGAAGAACAAATAAAACAGGCAAATAATATTGCAAGTAAAAATGGAATGAAAATTGATTTCTTTACTTGTAAAGCGGAAGATATTGATTTTCCAGATAAGACATTTGATGTAATCACTGCCTGTCAGTGTATTTGGTATCCAGACCATAAGATTACTGCACCTAAATTTTCTCGTATTCTAAAAAATAAAGGTAAATTCTTGATTCTTTATATGGGATGGCTGCCTTTTGAAGATGAAATAGCAGGAAAGAGTGAAGAAATTATTTTGAAATATAATCCCAAATGGACAGGATATGGAGATACGAAAAAGCCTGTATGGATTCCAGATGAATACCTTGAGTTCTTTGATGTTATATCTCAAGAGGAATTTAATGTTGATGTTCCTTTTACTAGAGAAAGTTGGCATGGAAGAATCCGTGCTTGCAGAGGAGTCGGTGCGTCAATGTCACCTGATGAGCTTGCTGCTTGGGAAGAAGAACATATAAAAATGCTTTTTGAAAATGCACCTGAAAGATTTAACGTAAAGCACTATATATCAATTGCCGAACTTGAATTAAAATAAATTATAATATTACTATCAAAAAATAAGGAGAACTTAAATGGAAACCATAAGACTAGGAAATGATAATATTTCCAAAACAGCTGCCCTTGCACCTATGGCAGGAGTTGCTGACCGTGCCTATCGTATTCTATGCAAAGAACACGGTGCTGCGGTATTAGTAAGCGAAATGGTATCTGCAAAAGGTCTTTGCTATGGAGATTCAAAAACTGCCCAGCTTTGTACTATTCTGCCAGAAGAACGCCCTATGGGTTTGCAGCTTTTTGGCAGTGAACCGGATTTTATGGCAAAAGCAGTAACTATTGTACAGTGTTTTGAACCTGATTGGATAGATATAAACATGGGTTGTCCTGTTCCAAAAGTTGTTGGTACCGGTGCCGGCTCTGCTCTTATGAAAAATATTGACCTTGCTGCAAGAATAACTGAAGCTGCTGTACAAGCATCAAGTATACCTGTGACAGTTAAGTTTCGTACCGGCTGGGACAGTGACAGCATCAATGCTGTAGAATTTGCCAAATCTATAGAAAATGCCGGAGCTTCTGCCATAGCTGTACATGGTAGAACTAAAATGCAGATGTACAGTGGAAAAGCCGACTGGAGTATTATAAAGCAGGTAAAACAGGCTGTTTCCATTCCTGTAATCGGAAATGGTGATGTGACAGACTTTGATTCATGCAAAAAAATGTATGATGAAACAGGCTGTGACCTTGTTATGATAGGCAGAGGAAGCTATGGAAATCCATTTGTATTTCGTGAGATAGATTCCCTTATGAAAGGGCTTACATATACTCCACCAACACTTGAGAAGCGTATGGAAGCTATGCTTTATCACATAAGGCTTATAATAAAACATAGCTTTGGAAAGCCGCCTGAAATCGCAATTCGTGATGCAAGAAAGCACGCTGCTTGGTATATGTCCGGCTGCTATGGTGCAGCGTCATTCCGAGCAAGATGTTATCAGCTTTCATCTTATGAAGAAGCTGAGATTATGGCAAATGATTTTATAAAACTACAAAATCAATTTGAAAATGAAAGAAATTAGAGAGGAGTGACAATATGTCAATACCTAAAATGATAATTGTTTTTTTTGAAGTACTTCTGCTGTTAATATTTATTATACCTGCTTTTCTAAATATAATAAATGTAGGAAATATTGTGGGTGCATTTGCTTCACTGTTAATTTTGCTTGCAACAATATTTAATAGTCAATTGTGGGAATTTATAAAAAAGCTTTTGCAAAATATTCCGGGAAGAATTTTTGTAAGCGTTATTGCTGTTGTTTTAGCATTTAGCATATGCTTTGCAGGATTCCTGACAGTTCGTATGATAGGTGCGATAAATAATAAACCGGATGATCCATGTACAGTCGTAGTTCTTGGCTGTCATGTAAAGGGTACTGAGCCAAGCCTTATGCTTGCACGTCGACTTGATGCGGCTTATGATTATATGATTGAAAATTCAGACGTAAAATGCGTTGTAACAGGCGGAAAAGGCACTGGAGAAGATATAACAGAAGCAGATGCAATGAAGCTTTACCTTATGGATAAGGGCATTGATAGTGAGCGTATTCTTAAAGAAGATAAATCAACAAATACTCTTGAGAATCTTACCTTTGCAAAGAATATTTTAGAGAAAAATGATTTGAATGGTGATATAGTAATAGTTACTGATGGATTTCATCAGTATAGGGCAAGCATTGTAGCCGAAAAGCTCGGTCTAGAATCCTATTCAACAAGCTGTCATACAAGACCGGAACTTGTTCCAACTTATTGGGTAAGAGAATGGTTCGCACTGGCAAACGAAATTTTTTTAAATTGATGTGATATTAAATATTAAAGCGGCAGTGCTTAAAGTTACTGCCGCTTTTAGTTTTGATTTTTTATGCCATTATTTTTCGTCTGTTACTTCTATTTTTAATCTTTTCAATAGGACAAGGTGGCAATGGACATATTGAAGGAAGATAGTCCTTAAATGTTTCAAATGATGCATATTTAACAGCACCATATGATAAGAGTTTTCTCTTTTTAAAGATAACTAGTATTTTCTCTATGTAGAATTCTCTTACTCCACGGATCTTATATCCATATTGATCCATTATTATTCCTGTGGCAACAGACTTGAGTTTTTC
Organism: uncultured Ruminococcus sp.; assembly: GCA_947566125.1. Taxonomy (GTDB): domain Bacteria; phylum Bacillota; class Clostridia; order Oscillospirales; family Ruminococcaceae; genus Ruminococcus_C. Next base: position 39,609 of record CANOIR010000007.1, read on the forward strand.
CAGTGAAACAGCTGCATCTTCTACAGTGTCATAGAGGATCTCATCAATTAGTTTTGGCTCTTTTGAAAATCCCTCTGTACATCCTGGTTTTACTCTTAAAATTGTGGGAAGTTCGCACATTTCTGTCATCATAATTCTGTATGCATACCTCACTTTTTGTTTCTCCTTTTTACATTTTATTTTTTTATAGCACTTTAAAATGCATTAAAATACATCAAAAGACATATTTCGCAATGTGCTGATTAAATTATATCAGACAGTGTATTTTTCGTCAATAATATAAGTCTGATGAATAAGGAAGAATGATGTAAAAATATGTCGAAACATAAAAATACAGGTATGCAGTGAGTATTTAGATATTAAACTATTTTATACAGTTCAGCTGCGGTTTCTTTTGTCACATATTCCGTGACCTTTTCAACACTTACTTTAAGAGTCTTCTGACCCATATTTATTTCAATAATATCGCCAACCTTGACATCGTAAGAAGCACGTGCAGGCTTGCCGTTTACAATTATCTTTTCAGCATCGCAGGCGTCGTTGGCAACTGTTCTGCGTTTTATAAGGCGTGATACTTTTAAATATTTATCCAATCGCATTTTAAAATTCTCCTTTATAATTTAGAACTTGTTTTCATAAGGATATTGTACGCATCTTTTTGGCAAATTTTAGCGATTGCAACGTCAAAAATCCTTGCCATACGTCAGTATGCCTGCGGCTTTTTTCCTTTCACTCGCTAAAATTATGCTCGAAAATCTACGCACAAATTCTATGAGAACAAGTTCTTATTTATTATGAATTATTACGCTTTACTTCATTCCAAATTTTATCGAGTTCTTCCGGCTGATAGTCATTCATTTTTTTACCGGATAATTTTGTGATTTTTTCAACAGCAGAAAATCTACGGATAAACTTTTCAGTAGCAGCAGTAAGACATTCTTCAGCATTAAGTCCCATCTTTCTTGCAGCGTTTACACATGAAAATAAAATGTCCCCCATCTCATCTGCCAGATGTTCTTTGCTTTCAGAATCAGCAGCAGCTGATAATTCGTTTAACTCACTGTGAATATTTTCAATTGCAGCATCGGCACTGGAAAAATCCATTCCTGACTTAGCCGCACGTTTTCCAACTTTTTGTGCTCTCATCAGTGCCGGCAGTGAAACAGCAACGCTTTCAAGTGTTTCAGTGTATGTTGTTTGACCCTTTGTCTGCTGTTTTATAGATTCCCAGTTGTTTAAAAGTTCTCCCATATTTGAAACTGTCAGTTCGCCGAAAACATGAGGATGACGTATTATCATTTTCTTGCAAATATCATTGCAGACATCTGCAAAATTAAAACGGCCTTTTTCACGTTCTATTTGCGTATGAAATACGACTTGCAGCAGCACATCACCCAATTCTTCACGAAGAAGTTCCGCGTCACTGTTGTCAATAGCCTCTACAGCTTCATAGACTTCTTCTATGAAGTCAATACGGATAGAGTCATGAGTTTGTTTAATATCCCATGGGCAGCCTTCCGGGCTTCGTAAAAGCTTTACGATTTCTATAAGATCGTCAATGTTATATGAATCTTTAAACTCAAAATCAACCATTTTATCTTTTTACCTCCTAAAAAACAGGCAGAGTCCTAAGACAGACCCTGCCAAGTGTTATCTTGCATCTACAAATCCTACTTTGTGGTAGACCTTGTTGAGAATACGCTGTGAATATGACAATGCCTTTTGGGCATTGGTTGTATAACATTCTTTCAAATAAGCCTTGTCAGCAAACAAACGCTTATATTCTTCCTGCATTGGGCCTAGGTGGTCAGCTATAGTTTCGCCTACAGCCAGTTTAAAATCACCATATCCCTTGCCTTCAAACTCAGATTCAATGGTTTTGAAATCCTTGCCGGTAATACTTGAATATATAGTCATAAGGTTGTTTATACCATCTTTGCCTTCTGCATAGCGTATAACTGTGTCACTATCGGTGACTGCTCTTTTGCACTTTCTTATAATAGTATCTTTGTCATCAAGAATTAAAATGCAAGCATTAGGATTGTCATCTGATTTAGACATTTTTTTAGTTGGATCCTGAAGTGACATTACTTTAGCACCTACCGGTGATATATATGGTTCAGGCAGTGTGAAGAATTCACCATATCTTTGATTAAAACGCTGTGCAATATTTCTTGCAAGTTCAAGATGCTGTTTTTGGTCAACACCTACTGGTACAAGGTCAGCATTATATGCTAAAATATCAGCAGCCATAAGTACAGGATATGTAAACAAACCGGAGTTTACATCATCAGCATGACGTGCACTTTTATCTTTGAACTGAGTCATACGTGAAAGTTCACCAAATTGTGTGTTACAGCCAAGAACCCATGAAAGTTCTGCATGAGTTTTAACATGACTCTGTATAAATAAAATTGATTTTTCAAGATCGATTCCGCAGGCAAGCAGCAGAGCATATGCTTGAAGTGTATTTTGTCTAAGTTTAGCCGGTTCTTGACGAACGGTAATGGCGTGAAGGTCAACAACACAATATACGCAGTTATATTCATCCTGAAGAGGTCCCCAATTTCTTATAGCACCGATATAATTGCCGAGTGTAAAAGTGCCTGTTGGCTGAATGCCGCTGAAAATAAGTTTCTTCTTAGTTGTTTCTTCCATAAACAGATTCCTCCTGTATGATAAGATATTGGATTAAGATTATTATAAGTCCTTGAGCAGTTTTTGTCAAGTATTAAGTATATGATATAGAAAGGGCATTTCCAAGGCGGTTGTAAATTGTTTTGGCATCTGCGACATTAAGACCGGAGTATGCAGCGTTTGCTGTGCAGAGGACATATTCTTTTCCAAAAATCTCTGCAAAGCTGCACAGACAGCTTCCGGCTTCATCAGTAGTACCTGTTTTTCCGCCGATTATTTTTCCGCCTATTACATAAGTATCACCGTATATTGCATTTATTTTACTGAACATTGTGCTGGTTAAAGCTCTTCCGCTGCTTGTTGTATAATAAGTTGTTGAGTCCACTTGTCTAAATGTATCATTTTTTGACGCATATCTCATAAGAAGAGCTATGTCATGGACAGTGGAGTAATGATTTTCATTTGGCAGACCTGTAGTATTTGCAAAATGAGTTGAAGTCATACCAAGCTCTGCAGCTTTTTGATTCATAAGTTCAACGAAAGCGTTTTCTGAACCACTTATAAAAGTTCCTGCTGCTATGCAGCATTCACAGCCAGACGGCAGTAATATTCCGTAAATAAGATCAAGAGGGGTGACTGTTTCGCCGCCGTAGAATCCAGCCAAAGAACCGCCGACAGAAGAGGCAGAAATAACTGCATCCGATGGCATTGTGAAATATGTATTCATATCATCAAAATTTTCTATAGCAAGTATGGCTGTCATGATTTTTGTCATTGAAGCAGGTGCAATTTTAGTGTCACCGTTCTTTTCAGCTATGATCTCGCCTGATTCTGAGTCAATCAATATTGCATACTCGCTGTTTATATCAGATAAATCGATTTTCAGTTCTTTAATTTCAGATTCTTTTGATGTTGATATATCTTCTTGATTTATATTTTCAGACAGCACATAATCATCTTCAGTGTTGCTGGTGTTATCACGGTTATCAGATGAAGTACAGGCAGTACTGAACATTGACATTACAAAGAATGTTACTGATGTAAGCAAAGCAATAATCTTTTTTTCCCTTTTCATCTCTAAAATCCCTTTTATTTATTTTAAAATATATAAATTCCTCACGATTGCAGTAAGTTAAGATCGTGAGGAATTTTTTTAAACCTCAAATTGTTTAGGCGTTTATATCACGGTCTTTTAACTGAGCTGAATGCATTGCCTGCATAAGTCTTTGATAAAGAACGTATATATTCTGAGCTGCGGTTGAATCGTTTCTTATTGTCATAGGGTCTATAGCTCTCTTGTAAATGCCTTTTTTAGTGAGCATATATACATAGTGCTGTCTGCCCATAGGAAGTGGGAATTTCTTTACAAGAGTAGCTTCCGGCAGCAGATGGTGGGCGTTTGCAACAAGCATTCTTGAAGGCTGTATAACAGTTTGATGACGAAGAGCAGCACCTGTATATTCAGCACCATTGTTAAAGTGAAGATTACAAGCACCGTTTGCATAAACTGTAAGAGTACAGAGCAGCACCGGATTCATAGGTATGTCTATAACCATGCCATAAACGTCATTTTGTGCAAATTTTCCCAGCTCCTTTGCAGGATAGTGAAGAGCAGTATTTCTAATGGAAAGATATTTTTCTGTAACAACATAGTTGTCAAAAGAACCTTGTCTGTTGATAGCCATAATGGTAAAATTCCTTTCTGTTTATATGATTATTTATCCAGAAGTTCTCTGCTCATAGCCCCAAGTATTTTTGTACCTTTTTCGAGCTGTTCATCTGTTGGAGTAGAGAAATTCATTCGGAATGATGTCGTTTTTTCGTTTTCATCTATAAGAAATGCATTGCCCGGAACAAGAGCGATCTTATAATCCTTTACCGCTTTTTGACAGAATTCATTCATATCGCAGCCATCAGGTAATGTACACCATATGAAAAGTCCACCTTCAGGTTTATTATATTTTATTTTTTTGGAGAATGTGCTGTCCATGCTGGAAAGCATTATATCACGTTTTCTGCGGTATATGCTTCTAAGTTTATTGAAATGTTCATCAAGGTCAACTGTACGCATAAATTGTTCGCATATAGCCTGTGCCCATATATTTGAGTGAACATCAGCAACCTGTTTGCATACTATCATTTTGGAAATGATTTCAGATGGTCCGCTTACATAGCCTGTACGGAATCCGGGAGCAAGTATCTTTGAAAATGTGCCTGAATAAATTACACGATTTTCAATATCCATACTCTTTATAGAAGGTACATCTTCACCGTCACATCTTAGGTCGCCATAAGGGTTGTCCTCCAGAATGACAACATTATACTTGTAGGCAAGTTCATAAAGCTTCTTTCTCTTTTGAAGAGAAGTTACTATTCCTGTAGGATTTTGGAAATTTGGTATTACATATATAAGCTTGCAGTTTGGATTTGTTTTAAGAGCTTCTTCAAGAGCTTCCATATTCATACCGTCATTTTCAAGAGGAATACCTACAATATTTACACCATAAGATTTAAAAGCATTGATCGAACCTATAAAGCTTGGTGATTCACAAATCAAAGTATCGCCACGATTCAAAAGAACCTTGCAGGCAAGTTCATTGGCTTGTTGTGCACCAGATGTTATAATAAGTTCGTCTTTTCCATCGCAGTAAGCGTTATCTTTGGCAAGACGTTCTTTAAGAAGATTTCTAAGTTCAGGATAACCCTCTGTAATGCTGTACTGCATTGCAAGGACAGGATTTTCCATAAGGAGCTGTTTTGATATTTCAGCTACTTTTTCAGTAGGGAATGCTTCTGGAGCTGGATTACCAGCAGCAAAAGAAATTACACCCGGCATACTTGTAAATTTTAAAATCTCACGTATTGCTGAAGGCTGAAGAGCCGATACATTGTCAGAGAATTGAAAACGCATAGTTCTAAATATCCTTTCTATCTATATTAAAATTTAGATATATATATTATAGCACATATTTTCCGATTCAGCAACATAAATTTTAGAAAAATCTTCTGAAAATTTATTTGGTTATATTTTTTTATAAAAAGGGAGTGATTTTTTCTGAAAAAACAGACTTTTTTTAAGGGTTCGCTCATTCTAATGTTATCAGCAGCAATTTCTAAAGTGCTTGGTGCATTTTTCAAAATACCGCTTACCAATCTTCTTGGCGGTGTGGGAATGGGTTATTTCAGTTGTGCTTATGGACTTTTTCTGCCGATATATGCTTTATCGGCAACAGGACTTTCATCAGCAGTTGCAAAGCTCACTGCTGAATATGCAGCAAAAGGGTGTTTTAATAGTGTACGCCGAGTAAGGAATACATCAAGACTTCTCTTTTTGGGATTGGGTGCAGTATTAACACTTATTATAATATTCTTATCAAAGCCTTTTGCAATATATACATCAGGAGATACAAGCTCATGGTATGCATTGCTTATGATAGCACCGTCAGCCCTTTTTGGCTGTATGAGTGCAGTGGAACGTGGATATTATGAAGGCTTGCAAAATATGTACCCTACGGCAATGTCACAGGCTGTAGAAGCTATTGTAAAAGTGATATGTGGACTTTGGTTTTCCAAGTTTGTACTTGAGCATGAATCACAGGTGCTTTTATTCTTTCCGAATGGCACAGATATTCTATCTGTTGCAGCAGCAGCGGCTGTTCTTGGAGTAACAGTTTCAACAGTAGGCGGACTTTGTTATTTCTTTTTTAGAAATCTTTTAGGCGGTGATGGATTTAGCCGCAGCAGCTTATGTGCTGGAAATATTGATTCACGTCGACATATTGCTAAAAGGCTTATGATAACTATGCTTCCGATAACTCTTGGTTCAGTCGGAGCAACTCTTACATCAATAATAGACCTTTGTACAATTATGCGATGCATAGATTTCTCTCAGGAACATAGTATGGCTGTCCTTATAAGTCGCTTTGGAGATATAGCAGCAGATAGGGCATTTCCAGCGTTTGTATATGGTGCGTTTACGGGAATGGCTTTGACTGTATTTAATCTTGTGCCGTCTATTACAAATATGTATGGCAGAAGTGTTTTGCCTTGTGCGGCACATGCTTGTGCAAAGGGAAAGATAGAATCACTTCGTGAGCAGGTACGATCAGTATTGTTTGCAGCCGGACTTATTGCAGTTCCATCGGGTATAGGTCTTATAATGCTTGCAGACCCTATAATGCTTACTCTTTATAGTGAGCATACTGAAGAGGCTTCTATTGCAGCAAATGCACTTGCTGCATTATCACCTGGAATGGTTTTTATTTGTCTTGTTACACCGCTTTTTAGTATAATGCAGGGAATAGGCAGAGCCGATCTTCCTGTAAAGCTGATGCTTGTAGGAGTAGCAGTAAAACTTTTAGGAAATTTGCTGCTTATACCTTCTCCATTATTTACAGAAACGGGAGCAGGAATATCCACAAGTATATGTTATGGGATCATGTTGGTACTGTCGCTTATAAGTTTAAGGCATGAACTTAAAGAAAATCTTGGGATAATAAAAACTATGCTGCCTATTGTTTATGCTTCACTTATGAGCGGCGGCGTTGTGTATATTTTAAAATCAGTTCTTCGTTCATATAATATAATAATTCAGCTTGCCGGCTGTATATCTGGAGCCATAATTATATATTGTATAGTATTGTGGCTTATGGGTCATTCAAGAAAAAATATACGTGAAATGCTTAGTTTAAGAATTTAAATTTACATCTTAGTTTATTTTTAGCTTATGTAGATTTATAATTTTTTCAAAATTTAATATTTAGAAATAATTTGTTAAATAAAAATTAAACAATAAACAGCTATTTCGATTTATAATAAATAATATAGAACACTGTGAAGGTAATTTGTACATAATATCAATAATTGTATGGAAAATCAAATAATTTGAAAGGATGACGAATTATGAATAGCAAAATAAGGAATCAATGGATACAAATATCAGCGGTTGTTGTGGCAGCAGCTTGTGCAGTAACAGCAACAGTTGCTGGTGTAAGCGGATCTTTTTCACATTCACCAATAACTGCCTATGCCTTGGAATCAGGCTATGAGCTTAGTCTTAGTCTTGAACCAAATGATGATGGTGAAGGTTATCATTATAATCTTGATTTATCTGATATAACAAAGGCTGATGTAGGAAAAAAGATCAGCATTGAATTTACAGCAGCTAAATATAAGAATCAGACCCTGAATGGTGCGATTGGTTATTCTGATCCTACAGATGGATATAATTGGGCACAAACTAAATGGGAAGCTAAATCCGATGCTAATGGTACATATACATTAGAGTTTGAAATTACAGAAGGACTTGTTGGACATAATGCAGTACAGATTCAGTGCTGGTATCCTACTTGTGATGCTGTTGATTCATACAAGGTAGTATTTGATAAAGATGGAGCCGGTGCAGTAACTACAACTGCAACTGAAACATCGGTAACAACACAGGTTACCGGTGCACCTGAAACTGGTACTGAAGTTGAATTTACAGAGGGTACACAGGAAGGCCAGGATGGCGATATTCAGGCAGTTGCTACATTTGACCCAAGTGATGCTAAATATGCAGTAATTAAGTACAAGGTGCTTTCAGACGATTTAGAGTCCAGTGGCGGCATTGGTACATATAACGGTGAATGGACTCAGGTTAATTTTAATGAAGAAGTAGGCGATGACGGTATTGTAACAGTAACATATCAGATACCATCTGATGTTGGCGAAACTGTAAAGGTAATGGTATTTTATCCATCAAATGAAAAAGTAAAGTTCCAGAGCATTACATTGTACAAAGATAGTGAGACGACTACAACTGTATCTTCAAACACAAGTGTAACAACACTTACAACTACAAAGACAACTACTACAACAAGTTTTAAACCTGATAAGACAGTAAGTGTTGGTTCAACAAATAATATTATAAATGTTATAAATAAGTGTTATCTTGTTGCAACAATGAAAGCATCGGCAGGCACTCAGCTTAATGGAGCAGTTTATTATGATAATAAGGAGCTTAAGTTTAATGGAACTACCGGTTCTGACGGCTTGCTTACAGTTGGATTTAAGATCCGCAGCGGACTTAGTGAGTGCAATTTCCAAATTCAAAGTTCAAGCGGTTCAAATTCTATTCCTACATCATTTACAACTTATTATTTAGGCGATGCTTCTCTTAATGGCAAAGTAAACGGCAGTGATATACGTGCTATTGCTAATTATCTTAAGGGTTCTGAAAAGAAGACGGAGATTAAGAACGCTGTGTGTGATTACAATGGTGATGGAAGTGTAACTATGATAGATGCTGAATTATTGACAAAGGCACTTATCGGTCCGTCTACAATTGCAGGCAACGAGTAAATTTGTTTGATTTATAAATTTTAATTTAATTTGATAATAAAGACTGTACCGGACTTATGTCATGTGCAGTCTTTTTGCTTGACATAAGGAGAAAAAAACGTTATAATATTGATGAACTAATCTGGAGATTTCCGGAATAATTATAAAGAATATAAGGATGGTGCTTTTATGAAGCTTGGTATGGTAGGTCTTCCGAATGTCGGTAAGAGTACACTTTTTAATGCATTGACAAATGCCGGTGCAGAGTCTGCAAATTATCCATTTTGTACAATTGAAAAAAATATAGGTATAGTATCTGTACCGGATTCACGTCTTGATAAATTGGCTGAGATGTATAATCCGGATAAATTTACTCCTGCAACCCTTGAATTTGTGGATATTGCTGGACTTGTAAAAGGTGCATCAAAGGGTGAAGGACTTGGAAATAAATTCCTTGCAGATATTCGTGAAGTTGATGCTATTGTTCATGTTGTACGCTGCTTTGAGGATATGAATATCATTCACGTTGATGGAAATATCAATCCTGCAAGAGATATTGAAACTATAAATCTTGAGCTGATATTTTCTGATATTGATGTTGTTGCAAGAAGAATTGACCGTACGAAAAAGGCTCTTAAGGGTGATAAGAAATTACAAGGACAGCTTGATTTCCTTGAGCGTTTGAAAGAACATCTGGAAAACGGAAAGTCTGCAAGAGGATTTGATTTTACAGACGAAGAGCGTATTTGGATAAAGGAAACACCGCTTCTTTCAGCCAAACCTGTTATATATGCAGCCAATATGAGTGAAGCTGATTTTACAGAGGGAATAGATTCTAATCCGAATTATAAGACTGTATGCGATATAGCAGCTGAAGAAAAATCTGCCGTATTGCCTATATGTGCTAAAATTGAAGCAGAAATATCTGATATGGATGCGGAAGATAAAGCAATGTTCTTGGAAGAGCTGAATCTAGAAGAGTCGGGACTTAATAGAATCATTCGTGAAGGATACAGCCTTTTAGGTCTTATTTCTTATTTAACAGCAGGTCAGCCGGAAGTAAGAGCTTGGACTATTACCCGTGGTACAAAAGCACCTCAGGCAGCTGGAAAAATACATACAGATTTTGAAAAGGGATTTATCCGTGCAGAAGTCGTGTCGTTTGACGACCTTATGGAATGCGGTTCAATGTCAGCCGCAAAGGAAAAAGGTCTGGTTCGACTTGAAGGTAAAGATTACGTTATGCAAGATGGCGATATTGTTTTGTTTAGATTTAATGTTTAAGTAATATTTATCATTATTATGCGAAATTGTTATATTACACAAAAATTTGAAATTCATTTGCACATGGGAAGAATTTGTAGTATAATAATATCGTGTCAGTTTATAATAACTTATTTAGATTGCCTCGCACATCCACACGCTTATGCGTGTTACGTGCGAATCGGCAAATAGCAAACACTAAAAATTTTTGTCGTTTGCTATATATGAATACAGAAAGGAAAATCGTCATGGTATTATTAGATGAATTGCGTGTGGCAATGTGTGATCATCGTAAGGATATGAAGGATTTATATGACGTTTTAGGTCTTGAGAAATCTAAAGCACGTTATGATGATCTTCAAGCACAGATTGCTGCTGATGGATTTTGGGATGACCTTGATAATTCTCAGAAAGTTTTGCAGGAATCAAAATCTCTTGAAAATAAAATCAATAAATATAATAAATTGAATGACAGTCTGGAAGATATTATCGCACTTATTGAGCTTTCAATTGAAGAGGGAGTAACAGAAAGTGATGAGGATATAAATTCCGAAATTGAAGTTTTTGAAAAAACTCTTGAGGAAATGCGTCTTTCTTCACTGCTTACAGGTGAATATGACAATTCAAATGCTATTCTGACATTTCACGCCGGTGCAGGCGGAACAGAAGCTCAGGACTGGGCAGAAATGCTTTATCGTATGTATCATCGTTGGGCAGAAAGACATAATTTCAAGGTAACTACACTTGATTATCTTGATGGTGATGAAGCAGGACTTAAAAGTGCATCTATCCTTATTGAAGGTGAAAATGCATATGGTTTCTTAAAATCAGAATCAGGCGTACACAGATTAGTTCGTATATCTCCGTTTGATGCATCTGGCAGACGACATACATCATTTTCTGCACTTGAAGTAATGCCGGAAATTGATGATAATATGGAAGTTGATATTAGACCGGAAGATGTTAAAATGGACGTGTTCCGTGCAAGCGGTGCAGGCGGTCAGCATATCAACAAGACCAGTTCTGCTGTACGTTTGACACATATTCCTACAGGTATTGTAGTATCATGTCAAACTCAGAGAAGTCAGTTCCAAAACAAAGACTTTGCAATGAAAATGCTTAAATCAAAGCTTGTTGAGATAAAAGAAAGAGAACATCTGGATAAGATAGCAGATATTAAAGGTGTGCAAAAGGAAATTGCATGGGGTGCACAGATTCGTTCATATGTATTTATGCCATATACTCTTGCAAAAGATCACCGTACCAATTTTGAAAATGGTAATATTCAGGCAGTAATGGACGGCGATTTAGATGGATTTATCAATGCATATCTTAAAGGTCTTACCAGCGGAACATTGCAGAAATAAAAATTAAAAATAAAAACAGGGCTGTTGCAGAGGTTTTAGTTGCAATAGCCTTTTTTCATTATAAATCCCTTCACCCATTGCCTTCCCTGAAAGGGAAGGTGGCACGGATTTAGCTGTGACGGAAGGGTAAAAACAAAACAATGATAAATCTCTCCACCGCCAGTGGCGGTTCCTCTCCTTTTTCAAGGGAGGCTTTTTTCTTTAGGGTTATTTATATATCATAAATATTGACAGTGCTGCATAAACTTAAACATCACGGATATAATAACGAGGTGATGGAATGAGAAAGCGTCTTTCTCGAAGAGCAGCTGCAAGATTACGCCGAAAAATAATTGCTGCTGTAAGCATTTTAATAGCCGCCGCTGCAATTTGTGCGTCATTAAATGGAAATTATTCTGAAAAGAATAACGATATTGACAACTCTGAAGATAGAACAGATATACTCAGCAATGTCTGCAATGAAGTCTATGTTGATTTGCAGAGAGAAGAATGGAATCCGCTTAGTGATCAAGCAATTGATGCCAATGCTGATAAAAATTCAGAAGGGGAATCAGAAGAAACATCTTCCGATGATACAAATAAAGGTGATAAGCCTTATCCGGAAAAATGGAATGTGAATGATGATACTGAAATAATACGTACATCACTAAGCGGATATTCAGGCGATAAGTTTTTTTCACTTGACAACGGCGGACAGGTGTCGAATAGTACATCTATATCCAACAGCGAATTATTACAGGAAAGTGTTTTAAAGCCAGCCTTTAAAATATCTGTAAATGAGAAGCCACAGGTGCTTATAATGCATACTCATACTACTGAAACATACGAGCCATATGTGCGAGAATCTTTTGATCCAAGTTTTAATTATAGGACTACTGAAAGCACCAAGAATGTTGTAGCAGTAGGTGAGATCATAGCTGAAAAGCTAAGAGATGCCGGAATAATTACTATACACGATGAAACTATACATGATTATCCATCATATACAGGTGCATATGAACGCAGTGCAGAAACTGTAAAATCAATTTTAGAGGAAAATCCGAGCATTAAGGTTGTACTTGACATACATAGAGATGCAATAGGTACAGAAAGTTCTATTACACAGCCGATAGTAGAGATAGACGGAAAAGAGTCGGCTCAGGTTATGATAATATCAGGATGTGATGATGGAACTATGGATATGCCGAATTATATGTTCAACTTTCGTTTTGCCTGTCGATTGCAAGAGCAAATGGAAAGTATGTATCCAGGACTTACACGACCTTTGCTTTTTGACTACAGAAGATATAATCAGGATCTAACAACAGGCAGTTTACTTATTGAAGTGGGTTCTCACGGCAATACATTGGAACAGGCAATGTATGCCGGCTCTCTATTGGGCGATGCTTTGGCGGAGGTTTTGCTTGATCTGCATTAAATTATTTTAAGTTGTTTAGTATGGTTGTTTTAATATGGAGGAATATACAAAATGAAAAGAAAGATTATTCAGGCGGCTAAAATACTTATAGCCTATATTATGCTTAACATAGGTTTGCTTAGTTGGATAGAGGTTTCATCAGTATCGGGAAATAAGATGAGTTCGGCACAGACTGCAATGGCTGAGATAAAGAAAGATCCAGATAAAGGTATGGAGATAAGTATTTTGGGCAGAAGTGCTGTTTTTGATTTTTCATTTATGGAGTCTAAAGATGTACAGACTTTGCTGCTTGCTTTTGCAGACCCGATTTTTATTCCTCTGGTGAGTGACATATCTGGTTTTGATTTTGAATAATTATAAAATATAAATAAAAATAGAAAAACTGCCGTATTGTTGAAAGGCTAACAATACGGCAGTTTGTTTTGATACATTTAGCTGGCATTGACCAATATAATATATCCGTTTGCTGACTCTTACTTCTTAAGAGACTTTGGTTCTTTTGGCTGATGGAAACCATAATAAGATGCGTTGCCACGAGCCTTTACAGCCATTTTTTTACTTGCCTTAGCAACTATTTTAAGAATTGTATTCTTCATGCGTTTCATTTTCCTTTCTTAGAATTACAATAGCCATTGATATTGTTATTGACAACATAGTTGCTGCAATTAACATGGCATATTTTTTTAAATCAAATCCATACCACAAGATCAAAGAAATTGCTGTAAGAATTATCCCATAAATAATAGATAGTCCCTTATTGTGTTTTTTTTGCATATCAGATAATGTTTTATTTGGACTTTCAATAGGGGCATATTTTGTAACCATCATAAAATAAATTAAAATAAATATAACATGACAAACTATAAAATAAAACGGAGCTGCAAATTTCACCCAAAGTAAAACAATTATTAAATTCACAGCAAAAATACTATTACATTTTAAATATGTATCTGCATGGTAACCGCCGCTGCTGCTTCGCACTAATGCAAAGATTATAAAAAATATAACAGCCGCTAAAGGTTCATTCATTAAGACACCCAATAATAGAACTATTATGCCATTTAAAATGGTAGAAAGAATCATTTCTAATCCGTACTGATAAATTTCAGTTTCATCTTTGGAAATAATGTTATTGCGATGAAGAATCAATGTTATTTTTGAAGCAATTTTAACTAACATTTTTTCACCTCTTGTATTATACTTTAACACAAAAAATAATGTATTTCAAGTACTTGGGATAATTGGTATGATTTATGGGATAATTTGCAAACCTTTTAATATAAATTTCGCAAATAAAAAATATAGCATTCATAAAATCTGATTTTGCCCAAATAAATAAAGATTTTTCGGATAAGCAATTTTGTAAAATTGCCAGCCAAAAAATCTTTGTTTTTAACTTATTTATATTTTTTCTCTATTGATTTTTGTTTCTTTCAATGTGTATTTAAGCCATATATTAGCAATAAACCAATTGTCTTTTTCATAGTATTCCATCATGCCGTTATAACGGTTAACTGTTTCCCTAATACTTTGAATTCCTATTCCATGCCTTTGTTTTTCATTTTTAGTTGTTTTTAAGTCGATATTATTTTTTAGAATTGATGTTTTTATCTTATTTTTTACAATAATATTATAATATGCTTTATTTTTTGATAAAATTATCTCTATTTTAGGATCAGTGATCTTTTCACTTGCTTCAATGGCATTGTCTAAAAGATTAGACAGTAGAATACATAGATCTAATGATTCACATGATGGTGTACTGTCGTCAGCTTTAATTGAAATAGGTATATTCTTCTTTTTGCATAATTCAAATTTTATCATCAATACAGATCTTAAAAAACAATCCGGCAGCTGTATACTTGATATTATCATCTCTGGATTTCTGTTTAACAATGAGTTTAGATATTCTTCTGCTTCTTTATAATTTTTTTTGGCTATCATTTCCTGCATAAGCATCATATGATTAAAGTGATCATGATTGCACTGACGAATTTTGTTTTGCATAATATCTATATTTTCCAACGCCTGTTTTTGCTGTTCGATCTGAAGTTCAAGTAATGATAATGCAGTTGCTTTTTGATTTTGCTTTGTAATTTGAGAAAGCATAATAAATACAAAAATATCAATGCAGATAATACCGCAAAAACAAAATATATATGCCGGCGAATTCAAATTAGATGATATGATCCCGATCTCTACTACGGTTGTTCCAATAAATAATGATATAAAGGATATACCAGACATCATGATCCACTCTTGTTTTTTAAGCATAACTCCTTTATTGAATAGTCCTAAAATAATTCTTGTTACAAGAAAGAAAATAAGTTTTGTTGCAATAATACAGAAAAAACGTGTATTGTTTTGTTCAATAAATAACTTTTCCTGCTCATGATGCAAAGCAATAGCACATACAGTACTTACAGATATATTTATTATAAAAATTAAACCGAACGTTATAATAGGTAAGAAAAACTTAGAGAAAATAGAACCTTTTAAGAAAATGATGCCGTACAGAATAACCGTAGCAACACAAATTAATGTTAACATTCCGCTGAAATCGGTAAAAGAATCTATTATTATAGCCAATGCACTTGTTATACAGATAAATGCAAAACAAATAAATTTCTGCCATATTGTTTTGTATTTTGCAGAATGAAATTTTGAGTAGAAATCATAAATAATACAATTCTCAATTAAA
Source organism: uncultured Ruminococcus sp. (assembly GCA_947566125.1). Classification (GTDB taxonomy): domain Bacteria; phylum Bacillota; class Clostridia; order Oscillospirales; family Ruminococcaceae; genus Ruminococcus_C. Next base: position 55,315 of record CANOIR010000007.1, read on the forward strand.
ACAGCAAGAAATTCTGTTATTGTCCAAAATGTTTTCATTTTATCATCCCCTTGAGAAATACATGAATTTATTTTCTACTTCAACTTTACGGCTGCGGCTTATAGGCAGCTTTTTTCCATTGTCTGTTTCTATCTCGTTTTTATGTATCGAATATATCCATCTGTAATTCACTAAAATACTTGCATGGATACGTATAAATCCATATTTCTCTATCTCAACTTCAATAAGGTCCATCTTTTTACGAACTTTAATGAATGATTGTTCCTTATTTGTATAATAATTTGAATAATGACTAATAGGTTGGCTCATATAAAAATATGTATAATTTCTATCGCTTTCAATATAAATCACGTCTTTTAATGGAATATGAATCACATTGCGTCCCGATTGAATAGAATATGTCTTTTGTATATTTATTATTTTTTCTCTAAGCACATTCAGCATTGAATCGATTTCTTTTTCAAAAAGTGGTTTTCTCATAAAACCGATCGGCATATATTTCAACATAGTGTAAACTTCATCATTGCAGTAATTCGTCACATATACCAATAGAAGAGATGGATCTATTTTTATAAGTTCTGCTGACAGCATATCTCCGTTAAATTCCGGCATATCAATATCAAGAAATATAACATCATAATCGCCTATATTATACTGATCTAAAAATTCACGTCCGCTATTATAGACAGTAGTTGAAACAGGTATATTTAGTTTATCAGCATGAATCTGTGTTATTTTTGAAACGTTATTTGCAATAGCAAGTTCATCATCTACAATAGCGATGCGGATCATAGCACATCCTCCTTTACTTTAAGAAAATAATAACATAAATCTTTTTAAAAAATCAAGTAATTTAAAATTAATATAACTTATAAAAACGCAAAAAATATACTCAATCTGTCGAAAAACCCCGATTTCAGAGCATGAATCGGGGTTGAAGTTTTTGTAAATATTAGTCTTTGTGTCAGAACTTTTAAGTTTAACTTGAAACCATGAAAAATTTACAATAAAAGCTCCTCAATCAGCTTTGGACGAGGAGCTTTATGCATTTGATTTTCATTGTCATGCTTATACAAAATAGAAGACAGAGTATTAATATGCTGAATATATCATTAACATTGCCTTTCAGTGATAGTTGCATCAAGAATAAGATCCCGAAGCTTTACACCATCAAATTTATAATCAAGAGTTTCTTCGAGTGTTAGGCCATTTGCAATATCTCCTCCATTATAGATCCAAATGTCAAAACTGTTGTTATGACCTTCGATGCCGTATTCCACACCGTTATATTCAAAGCCGACATTAAAACCTCTTGAAATATAAAACTTGAATTCTCCAAGTGTTTCAAATTTATCGTCATCCGGATTATAGTTGGGATTGATTGGCTGATCTTTATATTCCATTTGCTTTATACCTCCTTTAGTTTTATTAAATCCTTTAAATTTGGTAAGCACTCCGCATAGAATTACAAATTGCGATAAAGAAGTTTTACACTCATAATAAGCTTTCGGAATTTGACATCTCCAATTTTATGATTTAGCAATGCCTCCAATGAAGTAAACTTTATTTCATTAGAACCGTCCTCATCTGCAAGAATTATACAGTCAGATGACAAACGTGTAATTCCATAGTTTTTATTTTCATAACGAAATATGAGTTCGCCACCATAAAGAATGCTTTCTTTTGCTTCATTGAGGGAGTAAAATTTATTTTCCATATTCATATTATTTTTTAAATTCTCCACTCTTTTATAATATTTAAATTCCGGCACATTTCCGTCCCAATAGTTCTGTGCCTCACTTAAATTAGGATGATTATTTTCCCATGTTATTTGGTGATCATGTGGATTTGTGTGATGTTTGGCATTGGGAGCAGTACTGTAGTGTCGTTCTTTGATTGCATATCCGCTGCTTCCAATTTTTGTTTCTCTTTTATATCCGCCAATATAACTTGTTTTTATTTCTCCAGGCTTCCCTAGAAATCTTTCATCATCTGGCTTTTTTGGCTTCCAGCTGCCTCCATATGCACTGCCGCCGCCTTTACAAATGTATCCTGTTTTTTTAATGATATCATAAACAGGTGGCCTTGTCAATACTCCATATGTATGTTTAATGGATTCTTCGGGAACAATGTTATCTTCCATATGCCTCCATGAACTCATTTCATAATCTACATAAATCAAATTACCTTCCATTTCAGGAAAAGGCTCGCTGTAACAAATCACATATTCCGGCTCAATACGCCGTAAAAGTTCTCTGTAACCTTTTAAGAATATATCTTTTTGATCTGCGTGATTGCCATGTTCATGAAACATATATGTTGAAACTGATACAACAGAACCTTTTTCAATTCCTGCAAAACAGAAATCAAAGCTTTCCTCTGTTCCCCAATTGACTGTTGGCACAACACGCAGACCATTCTGTGCCAGATATGCACCGCACCATCGATTACGGAATGTATTGTACAGCTGAATAGCGGGCGGCATTTCCGTGTACATACTGAAATCAGGTGTCAACACACCTCGATACGAACGAAGTAGCTCTACGAACGGTGCAGGATCTTTCCAGATTTTTTCAAAGTTATAATCATATAAAAAGAAGTGTACCATTCGATTTCTATGTGCACCTTTATCCTGTTTTACCTGGTTAAAACCAAGCAGCCTAAGATTCCTAAGTTCCTCTTGTGCAAAATGAGGCTTGGGAATGATTGGAATGACAAATTTATCTGGATTATCAGCGAGTTGATTCCGCAAAAATAACGAATCAGTTCGGTACTCAAAGTTTTCTAATGTCATAGAATTACCCTCTAAAAATTAATGAGAAAAATACCTCTCATAAATAATCTCGCAGAGGGTGAAACTTGAATACTTTTGTTCAAGTTTCATAGAAAGTTTACAAAAAATCTCCGCCCGACAAAGCTGCCGACGGAGATTTTTTAGTATTTATGGTACGCCTAATGCGATTCGAACGCACGACCTTCAGAGTCGGAGTCTGACGCTCTATCCAGCTGAGCTATAGGCGCATATTGTAGGGAATATCCTTACAATGATTCATTATATCATGAAATATGAAAAATTGCAAGTGATTTTTGCTAAGTTTATAAGTTTAAAAGATAAGAAAATAGGATTACTATTTTATACTCAACAAAACAGTAATCCTAATTTATATGGCGGACAGAGAGGGATTCGAACCCAAAATCAAAAATCAAAATATGCCAAAATAAGGTTACATTTTTAGTATTATGTCATTTTTTGTGTCATATAAGCAATATTTTATTTTTGTGTGGTATCATATTATTCTAATGTAGTTGCAAATAAGGAATTAGAAACTTATATATTCTATAAATAAATCATTCAATGTATTAAATTTTATGCGTTAGTTATTTGCTCTTTACATTTTCTCCGTATGACTGTAGAAGCATAGTATTTAGGTGTAATTTCATTTTTAGAATTAGGAATCAAAATATTTCCTCTTTTTATATAATAAGAACAGATAGAAGAATCTACATTATCTTCAATTACTATTTTACTTATATCATGTTTAGAAAGAAATGACTTTTTTATTTGTTTTCTGGTCTTATCAATTATTTTTTTTATCACAATTGTTCCTCATTTCTATTATTAGCATCTACAGTCAGAGAATGAATAATTTTATTTTCAAATAATTTATACATAGAATCAGCTAATGCTTTTGCCAACTCTATTCCTGCTTCAAACTTTTTATCGTCTGATAAAATTTCTTTTGTATCAATACATAAAAAACCAACCAAGTGGTATGCATCATCTCCAACTATGTATTTCTGTAACTTAGAGTTTAGATATCGTTTACTTGTTCGTATAGGAACTACAATGGTTGATTTATAAAAATCTATAAAATTTTTTGTTGAATTAAGATATTTCATATCATAGTAATTAAGAAAATCTTGTTCAATAGTTGTCAAGTTTTGTGAGGCAAATAATGAAATATCACCGTATTTTTTATCTGGAGATAATATAATAAAAAAATCAGAATTATCAGCAATTAGTAATCTTTTATTTTCATCATTTTTACTGCGATTAGAATCTGTTCCAGCACTCCGTGCAATTGTTTCAACTTCCCAATTTCTCCAGTCTTTATCTATAGATTGATTAGTTATAATTTGCTTAATGCATACTGAAACACTGTTATTTTTTCCCCATAAGCTATTATATATTTGCTTTATTTCATTGCATAAATTTCTACATATGTTTACAAAATATACTTCTTCAATCTTTTTTGAAGTGGGTTTACATAATTCATTTCTCATATAATGGTGAAAGTCATGAACTTCTCGGAATAGTACTTTTAATGATTCATTAAAATCTTTTTTGTACTCTTTTACTTGATTTTTATAATAGCATTCCCATTCTTTTTGTGATATGAAGGTTTGTTTTATATAAAAAAATAGTTTACAAATGCATATTAAAAAAAATAAAGCTATTATTGAAAACCACGTCATTTTTAACCATTTAGGTGCATCAACAAAATAATCTATAATTCCACATATCCCAGATATGAATCCAATCCAATATCCTGATTCATCTTTTACAAACTTAATTATGCTTGAGCTTTTCATTATACACTCCTATTATAATATGAATAATACATTGATTTAGTATAAAACAAAAAAGTGTATTTCTTGAAAACTGTTTATAACCTTTTTGTAAAGAACGACAGATTTCTAGAAAAAAATATATGCCATTTTTTTCAATATAATTTTCGATTATTATAGCACATCTAGCTTAAATTGTCAAATAAATAAACAATCCCCCGGTTTAATTATGCCTTACAATGCAAACTGCTATGCTGCAATTTTGAATTTACTTGACTAAAAGCACAGATATGTATTGCAAATTTTGTATATATGAATTCTATGTGAAATCATACGCAAATTATCCCAGAAATCCACCAATTATCC
>CANOIR010000008.1 GCA_947566125.1 uncultured Ruminococcus sp.
ACTTTCATTGATTGGCATACATTAAAGATTGTCGGAGAAGCACAGGGTAAAACTGCATTCCAATTTTGCATGCAATATTTATACTATATATTTGAAGTAGTACTTGTTGTTCTAATCATAATATATGGGCAAAAAGCGATTGAAACCTTGATGAAAAAAGAAAGCCAAATTCCTTTTGGCGGTATTATATTATCGGTAACATGGGGAGCATTTCATTTCGTATCAAGAGGAGTAGGACTTGAAATATGGAATGGAATTTCTACTATGATATTTTCTGTTCTTAGCGGTGTAATGTATTTAAGATTAAACAGGCAATACTTGAATAGTTACTTTTTTATCGCTATGGGTTATTTACTATAAATTGACTTTTGTGAAATTGGAGGAATGAATTATGTTGGAAGAATTAGGCATAAGCGGAGGAACTGCAATAATTGTTTTGATAGCATTATATTTTATCATCAAGTGGGCGGTAAAGAATGGTATAAAAGAAGCTTATGAAGAAATTTCTGACGAAGAAGTAGTAGAAGTAGATGAATTGCCAGAACCAAAACTTAAAAATAAAAAATAGATAAATCGGAAATTTCCGTGATGGTGAAATAGTGAAGGAAACCGAAAGATAATGAATGTACATGAATATAAATGCAAAGTATTAAAGAGAACAATTAAAAGATGCATTATTGCGGTGATTATAATGGCAATCCCCGGCATCATTATTGGTATTTTTAATAGATGGCTTTTGTTATTTGTTATTTTTGCCATTATTCCTATAATCTATTTGGCTGATAAATTTTTCATGATTATAAAATGGAATCTGGTTGAGGGAATCATAGAAGATGTAACTTTACTTAATGATTTTGATCAGCCCTGCACAGAGGCTCATATTATGTTTAAGACAAAAGATAATGATGAACATGAGTGTGTCTTTACGATTGGGCATTATGGAGATTACGAAGAAGGAATAGAGCCGGAGTTAAAGAATATGCTTCAAAAGGACAAAGAATTATTTATAAAGAAGGAAGTTCCGGTTTTTTATTCTTCCAAAGATGTTAATAAATGTATGGTATATTTAGAAGATTCTCAATAGGGGTGCAACTTCCAGTTTGCAGGAAAGAACCAATACATCATCAAAGAGCCAGGCTCAGAGCTGATTAGCGATGCGACAAATCGGTGTTTGTGAAATTGGAGGAATGAATTATGTTGGAAGAATTAGGAAAGGGTTGATAAAAATGGCGATTTCAAATATAAATGCAATTATCAATAAGGATATTCATAAAGTTTGGGATATTGTATTAGCTATTGATAAATACAGCATATGGCGAAGTGATTTAATCAGAACAGAAGTAATAAATGACAAGCAATTTGTTGAGTATACAAAAGAGGGATATGCTACTACATTTACTGTTACTATGGTAGATCCATATGAGCGATGGGAGTTTGATATAGAAAATAGCAATATGAAAGGTCATTGGATTGGTGTTTTTATCTCCAAAGGAAATAAAACTCAAATTGACCTTACAGAAAATGTAATACCTAAAAAGTGGTTTATGAAACCTTTTGTAAAATTTTACTTGAAAAAGCAACAAACGCAATTTGTTCTTGATTTAAAGAAAGTATTGGAGCAATAAATTCATGCTGGTATTATTATATTATAGAACTAATAAAATGGAGGTATAATTATGAGAGCATGCTTAAGATGTGGAACAGAAATGAAAGAAAATTGCACAATTAAAGTTGAAGGCGGAGGATATGGAATTGTAATGTCAACTAATGAAAATAAGTTGTTTGGTGGAAGAATAGGAAAGCCTAAAGTTGCAATTTGCCCTAAATGTGGTGAAGTGTCTATCTACGTTGAAGATGTTGAAAAATTAACTGACAGTAAGAAATAATTATATATTCTAGAATAACAATAAAACGCCATGCACTGGATTTGTTAAGTGCATGGCGTTTTTTATTATATAATATTGAATGTTATGCAAGGTATTTACTAAATTCGGCATCAAGTGAATCTTTCATTGCATTTGCTTCTTCAAGAGTAGAAGCAGTAGCTGTATAATAAACTTTTATTTTTGGCTCTGTTCCGGAAGGACGAATTATAACCTTTTCACCATTTTCCAGAGAGAATGAAAGAACATTTGATTTAGGAAGATCGATTTTTGAAATATTACCTGTAATGCAGTCTTTTGAAACACTTTCCTGATAATCTTCAAATTTAATAACCTTGAATCCATTGATAATATCAAGGTGATTTGTACGAAGATTATTCATTATTTCAGACATCTTGATCATTCCGCTTTCACCTTCAAATGTAAAGCTATGCTGAGAATGAACATAGACACCATATTTATTATAAAGATTCTTACGTGCCTGAATCATTGAAATACCCTTTGTGCGATAATAAGCAGCCATTTCGCAAATAAGCATTGCAGCGACAACAGCATCTTTATCACGTACATATGTTCCGGCAAGGTAACCATAACTTTCTTCAAAGCCAAATACATAGCGGTTTTCTTCATTTTTAGCTTCTAAGAAACCAATCTGTTCGCCTATAAATTTAAATCCTGTAAGAACTTCTATCATTTCTACATTATAATATTTGCAAATAGCATTAATAATATCAGTAGTAACGATTGTTTTTATAGCTACAGGATTTTCAGGCATTGTACCCTTAGCTATTCTCTGCTCACAAATATATTCAAGAAGTAATGCACCTACTTCATTTCCTGAGAACAGTGCATAGTCATCTCCGTCAGGAACAGCAATTCCTACACGGTCAGCATCAGGATCAGTTGCAAGAAGAAGATCAGGTTTTACTTTGTCACAATATTTAAGACCAAGTTCCAAAGCTTCACGAATTTCAGGATTTGGATAAGGACAAGTTGTGAAGTTGCCATCAGGATTTTCCTGTTCTTTTACAACAGTAACATCAGTAATTCCGATTCTGTCTAAAATAGTACGAACAGGTTTATTTCCAGTTCCATTAAGAGGAGTGTAAACTATTTTAAGACCGCTCTTTGCACAGAGGTCAATATTTATACCTTGAGAAAGAACATTTTTAAAATATGATTCAATAATATCGTTGCCAATATAGGAAATGAGTTCTTTGGACATTGCGTCATCGAAATTCATAAATTTAACATCGTCAAATATATCAAGAGCATTTATTTTTGCAAGTACAGCGTTAGCAGCATCAATAGTCATCTGGCAGCCATCAGCACCATAAACCTTGTAGCCATTGTACTTAGCAGGGTTGTGACTTGCAGTAACCATAACACCGGCATTGCATCCAAGAGCACGAACTGCATATGACAACATTGGTGTTGGAGCGAGTTCAGGATAAATATGAACACGAATTCCGTTAGCAGCTAAAACTTCAGCAGCAGCACGAGCAAATGTATCAGATTTTATACGGCTGTCATATGAAATAGCTACACTTGGATTTTTAAATGATTCATTTACATAATCAGCAAGACCTTGAGTAGCACGACGTACTGTATAGATATTGATTCTGTTAGTACCAGCACCAAGTACACCACGCAGACCACCGGTACCAAATTCGAGATCACGATAAAAGCGATCATTTATTGCATCATTATTATTTTTTATTTCATTGAGTTCAGCTTGTAAATCAGGATCGTCAGTTGCTTTTAAAACCCAATGATTATATAATTCTATTTGATTCATAACTAAACCTCCGTTTGACATTTTCTTTTTTCACTAATCACATTATACCACAAACACATCATAATGGAAATAGTTTTTCCTGATGTTTCATAGAATATTCAGAAAAATAAAGTTATTATACATATATAGTATAAGATTTAATAAGGATTTGATAAGAAGTAATATAATATAATTAATATGTTTATGTTAAAATATAAATGCATATAAAGAAAAATAGAATATCTTTGCTGTAAATATAGTTAGAAAACGCATTAAAATTGACTTCTGTGGAAATATAATTATTTTGTCTTGACAATAAAATAAATTTATGTTATAATAAATTAAAATAATGCGGGTGTGGTGAAATTGGCAGACACGCAAGATTTAGGTTCTTGTGCCGCAAGGCATGCAGGTTCAAGTCCTGTCACCCGCACCAAAGACAAAGTTACGAAATGTAGCTTTGTCTTAAGTTTTATAAAAATTAATTTAAGGAGAGCATTGTTTGAATAAAAATAATAGACCTGAGATAGTAGCGTAAACGGGAAGTTTGCGAATACATTCTCACACAAACCTCCCGTTGAGTCAACAATTTTCAGGAGGAAAAATAATGAATAAAAATGACTATATTATCCGTTTAGAAACATCAGCAGACTATAGAACAGTAGAAAATATAAATCGTGAAGCTTTCTGGAATTTAAGCGTTCCAGGAGCTAATGAGCATTATTTTGCACACGTTATGAGAAATCATGCTGATTTTATTCCCGAACTTGATTTTGTTATTGAAGTTGGTGGAGAAGTGATTGCAAGCATAATGTACACTAAATCTAAACTTATTGACGAATCGGGATTGGAAAAAGAGATACTTTCTTTTGGACCAATTTGTGTTTTGCCTGAATATCAGCGTATGGGATATGGCAAAATTCTCATTGAACACTCTTTTGAAAAAGCAGTTGAAATGGGATATGATACAGTTGTGATTTTCGGCAATCCAGATAATTATGTGTCAAGAGGATTCAAAAGCAGTTCGAAATATAATATTTGCCTTGAGGGTGATATTTTCCCTGCGGCACTTCTTGTAAGGGAACTTCGTAATGGAATACTTGATGGCAGAAGATGGTATTATCATGAAAGCCATGTTTCAGAGTTGCTTAATGATGAGGAAAAATTTGCACAATTTGATGCAGAATTCCCGCCTAAAGTCAAGGCATGGCAGCCAAGTCAGGAGGAATTTTATATTCACTCTCATTCAGTTATCAGATAATAACAGATGAAATCAAAGCCGACAGTTTTTGCTGTCGGCTTTCTTAATATTGTCGTACAGTGTTCTTCTTGTTGAATTTAAATCTCAATTAAATTTAACATAATTATATGTTTATTTAATTTAAATAAAAACAAAAATAGACCCTGGTTTATTAAAATCAGGGTCAAATTATAATGTTGGTTGGAGTAGCTGGATTTGAACCAGCGAATGACGGAGTCAAAGTCCGTTGCCTTACCGCTTGGCTATACCCCAATATATAAAAATTGAAGTTTAACACTTATTATTATACAAGATTGAATCAAAAAAGTCAAGTCTTTTTTTGCTTTTTTTAAAAATTAAAAAGGAAGTAATAAAAATATATAATTTTATATTGCATACACTATATGGCGTTTATTTATTCCCTAATCAATTTCCATAATTTTTTCATATTTTTTCTTTTAAAAGCAATAGCACATTCCTGAATACGACAACGGTTTTCGACATGATTTTCTTATTTGGTCATGTATAATTTATTGCACATACATTATATATGCACCGGCGTGAAAGGATGGGAGCTTTATGTCAAATGAACCTGTAAAAACAAAATCATCTCTATCAGTACTTCGTGATGCCTTTGCATCATTTCTTTGCGGTCTGATTTTTTCTTGTGCTCAGCTTGGAAATATAGCATCTCCCATTCCGGTGGCGGCAGCTTTTTGTACTGGTTCATTAGGTTCTGTAGCTGTTCTTATAGGCTCACTTACAACTTGTTTTATTTCAGGAACGCTTACTCCTCAGCTTCCTCTTATAATATCGCTTATGCTTGCAGCCAGCATAAGAATTATTTTGCGTGAATATAATTCTCCCGGATTTGTTTCAATAACCTCTGCTTTATGTGTATTAGCTTCAGGTATTATTTATTCTGTTTTGCAGAATAATAATGTTGGCGGTATGCTTGTAGCTTTGATGAGTGCAATACTTACAGGTACAACGGCTTACTTTTTGAATACAGTTGTTATAAGCATTTCAAATCATAATAAAATACGTATAAAATCTTCTGTAGGATGTGCCGCAGCTGTAGTTTATTTTGTACTCATTTCAGCTTTGTGTTCATTTGAGTTTTCACTTTTAAATCCAGGTTATGTAATAGGAGTTGCGGTAACTCTTATGGCTGCTCAGAGATTTCGTTATTCTGGCGGTGTGATATGCGGTGCTCTTACTGCGTGTGGAGCTATGCTGTCAGCTCAGGAACTTGGAATGAGTCTTGCGTTTCTTCCTGTAACTGGACTTATTGCAGGTTATATGTCTGAAAATGGAAGTGTGGCAACGTCCGGTATTTTCTTTTTGTTTAATTCATTGGCTCAGCTCACTGTTCAAAGCAGCAGTGCAACATATTCATCTATTGGAAATCTTATGATAGGTTGTATAGTTTATCTTTTGCTGCATACGATTTGTATTGACAAATGGCTTGTGGCAGAAGAATCATCTTCTCAGAAAATTATTGAAAATATAGTAGTTAGAATGGATTTTATGGCACAATCAATAGGAAGTGTTCGTACTGATACAGAAAAAATATCGGAACTTTTATCAAATTCATTTTATGAAAAATCTTCTCGAAATCAAAAAATACCCGTATGCTCTGCTTGTGGTATACGTGATAGATGTAATATAAAAGAAATATCCGGACAAGATTCAGCTGTAAAAAATTGTAAAGTTATTGAACATCAGCAAAACCGTCTAAAGCTTCAAAGAGAAAATACAGCACATAAAGCGGAAAGCAGACACATTCTTTTTCAGCAGCTTATTGCATCAGAAGAGATGCTTTCGTCATTTGGTGCAAGTATGGCAGTAAGATATAGCAGTGAACTTACCGATGCGATAGAACGCCGACTTGAAAGATATGGATATTATTGTGATTCTATAGCTGCTTATTATAATGATAAAGAAAGACTTATGATTGAACTGTACAGCGAAGATAAAAGTTTTGAAGAAGAAATGACATCTGTATGCAGAATCGTTTCTAATATGCTTAGAATGGAGCTTCAAGAGCTGGAAAAGGTTAAAACTAAAAAATCAATAAGATTTTGTCTTTGTCAGGCAGCACCATTTTATTTAAAATCTCAAAGTGCAGGTAGCTGTGCTGAAAATGGAATTGTTTCGGGAGATACATCTGTAATTTTTTATGATGGAACTGGTTTTGCATATGGAGTTTTATCAGATGGAATGGGTACAGGAAAGGCGGCAGCTGTTGAATCCAGAATGACATCTGAAATGTTTCGTAAACTTATAAGCAGCGGAATTGACCGAGCAGCAGCAGTACGTATTATAAATGGCTTGATGCTCACAAAATCCGAACAAGAAAGTTTTGCAACACTTGATGCAGCTTGTTTTGACCTTGATGATTGCGAGGTAACACTTATGAAAGCAGGTGCTGCATCAACTATTATAAGACAGGGTGAACATATCATTCGTATATGTGCACCTACTTTTCCTATAGGTGCAGGTGCTTCGCCTGATGTATTTTCAAAAAGTTTTTCATTGTCACCGGGTGATGTTGTTGTAATGATGTCTGACGGTGTGCCGGAAAGTCAATATCCATTTATAAAAGAGCTTCTGCTTACTTCCAAGGATTTAAAATATATAGCAGAAGAAATATGTCAAAAGGCACAGATATTCAATGGCGGCAAATGTCGTGATGATGTTACAGTTACAGTAATAGAGGTTTGCAGACGGGTATTTTAAAGCTTTGGATGCGTTATATTAAATATTCAAAAGGCGGTTAGAATTTAATAATATAAAAATAAATGTTGCAAAGCTGATTGTGCAAAATGCACAAAATAGAGGGAGTAATATGTTTGATTCTATGAAAATTTAGAGCATTGGCAAAAAATGCTTGAAAATAATATTATTATATGTTAAAATATTATACGTAAGAATAGAAGCGTTTATTTGCAGTTTATGCTTCTTAATATAAGGCACAGTCCTTAAATTAAAACAAAAGGAGGGAAAGCTATGCCTTTAATACAAACTAATAAAGATAATGATTTTCCGCTTTATCTGTTTCATCAGGGTAAAAATTATGAGGCAGGCAAGTTTTTTGGTGCACATAAAATAAAAGACAGTGAACTCTGGAGATTTAGAGTATGGGCTCCAAAGGCGAAAAGCGTTTCAGTAATTGGTGATTTTAATGAGTGGGATCGCAGTAAAAATCCTATGGAGAAAATCTCCGAAACTGTATGGGAAATTACTATAGACGGCTTGAAGCAATTTGACGTATATAAGTACAGTATCGAAACAGAGGACGAAAGGATTCTTGATAAATCCGATCCTTATGCACAGCATTTTGAACGCAGACCTGGTACAGCTTCAAAACTTTATGAAAGTAATTATAAGTGGAATGATGCAGAATGGATGCAGAATAGGGCAGAACGTTCTCCATACAGTTCTCCAATGAATGTGTACGAAGCACATTTGGGTTCGTGGAAGCATAATCCTGAAGAAAAATTCCCAAGCTATATAGGTTTTGCAAATAGCATTATACCGTATCTTAAAAAAATGTCATATACTCACATTGAGCTTATGCCACTTACAGAATATCCCTACGATGGTTCATGGGGTTATCAGGTTACTGGTTATTATGCACCAACATCACGTCACGGCACACCTGATGACTTCCGTAAGATGATAGATATGTTCCATGAAGCCGGAATAGGTGTAATTCTTGACTGGGTACCAGCTCATTTTCCTAAAGATGCAGCTGGTCTTTGTGAATTCGATGGCTCTTATTGCTATGAATATACTGATCCGCTTAAAATGGAACATAAGGCATGGGGTACCAGAGTTTTTGACTATGGAAAAGGCGAGGTTTGTTCATTCCTTATATCAAGTGCTTGCAGCTGGCTTGGTGATTATCACGTAGATGGAATTCGTGTTGATGCGGTGGCATCAATGCTTTATTTGGACTATGACCGTCCAGACGGTCAGTGGAGAGCCAATCAGTACGGCGGACATGAAAACATTGAAGCAGTAGAATTTTTGCGTCATTTAAATGAAGCTGCATTTGAACGTTATCCCGGTGTGCTTATGATAGCCGAAGAGTCAACAGCATGGCCTTTAGTTACAAAGCCTACAGATGTTGGTGGTTTGGGATTCAACTTTAAGTGGAACATGGGTTGGATGAATGATATGCTGCAGTATGTTTCACTTGATCCGATTTATCGTGCTTTCAATCATGATAAACTCACATTTTCATTCTTCTATTGTTTTTCAGAGAACTATATTCTGCCTATTTCACATGATGAAATAGTATATGGAAAATGTTCTATGATAAATAAAATGTCATCTTCTGTTTTAGAAGAAAAGTTTGCAACTTATCGTGCATTTCTTGCATATATGATGGCACATCCCGGTAAGAAGCTGCTTTTCATGGGACAGGAATTTGCTCAGCAGAATGAATGGAATTATAAAACTCAGCTTGATTGGGAGCTGCTCAATGATTCTGACCATCAGCGTATATCTAAATTTACTGAATCCCTTAATAAATTTTATCTTGAAAATTCCCCTTTGTGGCAGATCGATTATTCATGGGAAGGCTTTAGTTGGATAGCTCATGACGATTACCTGCAAAGTGTAATAGCATTTAGAAGAATAGATGAAGAAGGAAATGAACTTGTTGTAGTATGCAATTTCTGTCCGGTACAAAGAAATGATTATCGCATTGGTGTTCCTTTTGAAGGCAAATATGTTGTTGAACTGAATACTGACGCACCGGAATTTGGCGGCAGCGGCGTTTCTGAAAAGGAGTTTGTAACTATATCAGAAGAAATGCATGGTTTGCAGCAGTGTATTTCTATGACACTCGCACCGCTTTCTGTTGTATATCTTAAATATAAGCCAATTCCAAAGAAACGTGCAGCAGTTACTAAAAAGAAGAGTACAGCATCATCAAGTAAAACTAAGACAGCAGCTTCTAAAAAGAAAAAATAATCTAAGCTTTATTTATCATAATATAAAATAATATATAAAATAATACGTCATTATTGTTAGGAGGAATATTATGAAAACTAAAAAGAAGTGCGTAGCAATGCTTCTGGCAGGAGGTCAGGGCAGCCGACTTTATGCACTGACTCAAAAGGTTGCAAAACCTGCCATTCCTTATGGTGGTAAGAATCGATTTATTGATTTTCCGCTTTCCAACTGCATTAACTCTGGTATCGATACTGTAGGTGTACTTACTCAGTATCAACCGTTGGTACTCAATGATTACATTGGCAACGGTCAGCCATGGGATCTTGATAAAATGAATGGCGGTGTACACGTTCTGCCGCCTTATCAGACATCATTGGGTGCATCATGGTATGAAGGCACTGCAAATGCTATTTATCAGAATATGGCATTTATTGAGCGTTATGATCCTGAATATGTAATCGTTCTTGGTGGTGACCATATTTATAAAATGGATTATTCAAAAATGATTGATTTCCATGTTGCAAACAATGCAGACAGTACTATTGCAGTTATTGACGTTCCACGTTCAGAGGCATCAAGATTTGGTATCATGATCTGTGATGAAGAACTAAGAGTAGTTGACTTTGAGGAAAAGCCAAAGGAACCAAGATCTACACTTGCATCAATGGGTATATATGTATTTACATGGGAAAAACTTAAGAAATATCTTATTGAGAATGAAAATGCAAATACAGGTTCAAAGGACTTTGGTAAGGATATAATTCCGGCAATGCTGAACAATGGCGAGCGTTTGTTTGCATATGAGTTTGAGGGCTATTGGAGAGATGTTGGTACTCTTGACAGTCTTTGGGAAGCAAATATGGATCTGCTCAGTCCAAGTGTTCCGCTTGACCTTTATGATCCTAAGTGGAAGATCTATTCACGTCATGAAAATATGCCACCTCAGTACATAGGTTCAAATGCCCATGTTGAGAATTCAATGATTACAGAAGGAAGCACTGTAGATGGTACAGTTGACTTTTCAGTAATTTCAGCAGGTGTTACTATCGAAGAAGGGGCAACTGTTAAGTATAGTATTATAATGCCTGGTACTGTTATCAAGTCCGGAGCAGTTGTTGAATATGCAATTATCGGTGAGGACAGCGTTGTAGAATCAGGAGCTAAGATTGGTATGAGTCCTGAATGTGTTGAAAACAGAGATGACTGGGGTATTGCTGTTGTAGGTCATAATATTACAGTTTCCGGAAAGAAACCAGTACTTCCAAAGGAAATTATTTCTGAGAATATTTAAGGCGGTGAATGAATATGGGTATGAATAATAATGTTTTAGGTTTGATTTTTGCAAGTATAAATGATTCAACAGTCATTGACCTTACAAAACAGCGTACAATGGGTTCAATCCCATTCGGCGGAAGATATCGTCTTATCGATTTCCCTCTGTCTAATATGGTAAATTCTGGTATTCAGGAAGTTGGCGTAATCACAAAGTCAAATTACGGTTCTCTTATGGATCATTTGGGTTCAGGCAGAGAATGGGATCTTGCAAGAAAAAAAGGCGGACTGCATCTTTTGCCACCTTTTAGCCATGTAGGCGGTGGTGTATATCAGGGTAGACTTGAAGCACTTAATAATGTATGGAATTTTATTGACTATGCAAAGTCTGAATATGTTGTAATGTCAAACTGCGATGTTGTTGCAAATGTTGATTTTAGTGAAGCAATAGCTCAGCACGCTAATTCAGATGCTGATATTACTATAGTATACGCAAAAGGTCCTTATCGTATGGAAAAAAATATCAGTACAAATATACTGACAATCGGTGAGGATAATAATGTAACTGAAGTTCTTATAAATCCTGATATGGCAGGCGAGTGTAATATTTGCCTTGATATGTTTGTTATGAGAACAGATTTCCTTAAGAAGATTGTTCGTGAAGCTGCAAGCAAGAATCAGCATAGTCTTATACGTGATGTTCTTCAAGGACGTAAAGATGAATTTATATTCAAAGCTTATGAGTACAAGGGTTATTTCTTTAAGATCGATAGTCTGGAATCATATTTTAAGACAAATCTTATGTTGCAGAATGCAGAGATAAGAAAAGATTTGTTTAATGCAAGTTCACCTATTTATACAAAAACAGGTGACAATGCACCGGTTAAGTATGGTCTGGAAACAAGTGTTAAGAATTCTACTATTGCAGACGGTTGTGTAATTGAAGGTACTGTAGAAAATTGTGTATTGTTTAGAGGAGTAAAGGTTGGCAAGGGTTCTGTTTTGAAGAATTGTGTTATCATGCAGGGTACTACTATAGGTGAAAACTGTAATCTTGAACATATTGTTACAGATAAGGAAGTAGAGATATCAAATGACAGAGTTTTGACAGGTTCTCTTGAATATCCGCTGTATCTTGGCAAAAAAGCTAAAATTTAAAGTGAACATAAATTTTTCTGCACTACAATTTAAAAATGATTAAAAACAAGTGATTAAAATCAGCACCGTACATCAATTCTATGTGCGGTGCTGAATATCTATGAGATAAAGGAAGGAAACGTCGATGAAAATATTATTTGCAGCAAGTGAAGCACTGCCTTTTGCAGCGTCAGGAGGCCTTGCAGATGTACTTGGCTCATTACCGGAAGCGGTAGGCGGTCTTGATTGTGATTGCCGCACGGTTATTCCTATGTACAGAAGTGTTAAGCCTGAACTTCGCAATAAAATGACATATATAGGAGATGTTACTGTTGATGTAGCATGGCGAAAGCAATATTGTGGAGTCTACACTATTAAATATGGTAATGTGACATATTACTTGATTGATAATCCATATTATTTTATGCGTGACGGTATGTATGGCTTTTATGATGACTGCGAAAGATTTGTATTTTTTAGCCGTGCTGTGCTGGAAATATTGCCGCTTATAGATTGGAAACCTGATATTATCCATTGTAATGACTGGCAGACAGCTATGATTCCTGTGTATTATGAAACTATGTATAAGTATCATAGAGAGTACGAAAATATTAAAATAGTATATACTATTCATAATATTCAGTATCAGGGCGTGTATGGAAAAGAAGTAGTGACAGAACTTATGGGACTGCCAAGTTATCATACGAATTTACTCGAATTTGACGGATGCGTAAACCTTATGAAAGGTGCTATCGAAACAGCAAGTATTATAACTACTGTTAGTCCAACATATGCAGAAGAGGTACTTGACCCATGGTATTCTTATGGAATGGATAGGTCATTGGTACGCAGACAAGATGGAATAAAAGGTATTTTAAACGGTATAGATACAAAGCTTTATAATCCTAAATCTGATTCTATCATTGCAAAAAATTATTCATCTTCAAGTTTGTCCGGAAAGAAGAAATGTCGTGAAGCACTTCTTAAGGAAATGAATTTGCCGGTAGATGATGCTCCGGTTATAGGCATTGTAACACGTCTTGTGGCACATAAAGGAATACAGCTTATACAGAGAGTATTTCATGAAATGCTTGATATGGGCTGTAAGTTTGTGATTCTGGGCAGCGGTGAAAAGTTATTTGAAGATTTCTTCATAGAAATGCAGGAACAATTCCCACAGCAAGTAAGTACTAATATAGGATTCCTGCCTGAACTTTCCAGAAAAATATATGCAGGTTCTGATTTCTTTTTAATGCCGTCACAAAATGAGCCGTGCGGACTTGCACAAATGGTTGCAATGAGATATGGTACAATACCGATAGTGCGTGAAACAGGAGGACTGAAAGATTCTGTAAATGATGCAGGCGGAACAAATGGCAATGGATTTACATTTAAAACATTTGACGCATTGGATATGTTGGAGGCTGTTAAGCGTGGAATAGCATTATTTGAAAATAAGCGTAAGTGGAATGGGCTTGTAAAGAGAGCGATGAATTGTGATTTTAGTTGGGCTAAGTCTGCTGAAACTTATAAGGAAATGTATTGCCAATTGTTGAGCGATGAATAAAATAATATTATAATAAAAAATCGAGCCGTATTCTTAATTGATTCGACTCGATTTTTATTTTCGTTTTATTTTGTATGCAATTAAATGATGGGTTAGAACATTTTTAAAATTGATGCCTTGTCCATATATCCTACGGATTGATTTGTTATTTTGCCATCTTTTACTACGATAAGCATAGGAATACTGCTTGCTTTGAATGCGGCAGCTATTGCAGGAGATTTGTCTACATTTATTTTACAAATCTTGTATTCTAAATGTTCATCGGCGATTTCTTCAAGTATTGGTGCAAGCATTTGACATGGTGCACACCAATCAGCATATAAATCGACAAGTACAGTACAGTCAGCCTTTATTACTTCATTTTCAAAATTTTTTTCATTAACGTGTACAATGCTCATTTTTTATCAGTCCTTTTCTTTATAATATAATCTGCAATGACAATAACCTTCAAATTCAGGATCAGCTATTTGCTTGCGAAATTCTTCACACATACATTTATTTTCAGGAATAATTTCGAGTTTACATGGACAGTATCCATTTTTATTTTTCAAGCCTTCACGCAGCCTTTTTACCATTTCTTTATCTTCGTTTAAACGTACTGACATAGCCGAAGCTCCTTTCAAAATCTATTATATTTATTATATCATATTTTTCAAAAATATGCAATATATATTTTAGCTTATTCTTCATTGTTTTCATTTTCCGGTTCGGGTTCTACTTCCAAACGTACTTTATTTACAGTTAGATTGTCGGCTTCAAGTACGGTAAAATTAAATCTGTTCCACTTTGCAGAAGCACCGTTATCAGGGATATGACCGAGAATCTCCGTTATCCATCCGCCGACAGATGTTGAAGCTGCTTCTGGTTTTTCCAATGGTATATCTTCATCATCAAGACCGCTTTGCATATCACTTATACTGAATGAACCTTCTATTTCATAAGTATGAGGAGCGACTTTTACAAATTCATTTAGTATCTCATCACTTTCGTCATAAATATCCCCAACAAGTTCTTCAAGAACGTCTTCAAGAGTTACAATTCCTTTTGTACCACCATATTGGTCTACAACTACAGCCATGTGAGTTTTTGCCTTTTTCATTTCCTGAAGTATTTCGCTTATTAGTTTTGTTGATGGAACATATATAACATCTTGCATTATCTCATCAATGCTTTGATAAATGCCATTTAAAAATCTGAAGAATTCCTTATTTGTTATAATTCCGACTATGTTGTCAAGAGTTTTGTCATAAACAGGAAAGCGTGAAAAATGGCTGCTTAGGAATAACTTTTTAATTTTTTCTATATCGGCACCAAGTGGTATGCCTACTACTTTTACACGTGGAATAAGTATTTTATTTACAGTTGTTTCATCAAATTGTAGTGCAGATATTACAAGGTCGCTTTCCTGTTCTTCCAAAACACCTTCTTCTTCAATCTCATCGATTATGTATTTAAGTTCATCTTCTGTTACAGATGGTGAATCGTCTTTTGACTTGAATACTCTTGATAAAAGATCAAATATTTTTACAAAAGGAGTCATTATAACAATGAGTCCGGAAAGTGCAGAGGCAAATGTTAAAGCAAGACTTTCGGCGTGTGATTTGGCATAAGATTTTGGCAGGACTTCGCAGAATGTAAGAACTAAAAGCGTCATTACAACAGTTGAAACGACCGGACCTGCATCGCCTACCCAATTAGTAAATACTACTGTTGCAAGAGATGAAGCACCAATGTTTGCGATATTGTTGCCTACTAATATTGCAGTAAGAGCGTCTTCGTATTTGTCTGCAATTTTAAGTGCGCGATCGGCTCTTTTATCGCCCATATCAGCCTTGTGTTTTAGTCTTATTTTATTGACACATGCAAAAGCAGTTTCCAAGCTTGAAAAAAGTGCGGAAAGTACCATCAAAAATATTAAAATAGCAATCATATAGTTCCTCCAGAGGTTGATTTTTTAATAATATAATGTTATAATAATATCATATTTTATGTCTATAATCAAGGGGCTATTTTTAATTTTTGCATTTTGCAATAAAAAGAAAGGAATTTTTAATATGAATCGACTTATTTTATGGTTTGTAGGCCTTATGCCTAAGAAAATTCAAAGCTTTTATTTTAATCACGAAGAGGTCTTGCTTTATATTTTTTATGGTGGACTTACAACAGTAGTTTCATTTATAACAAAGCTTGTACCGCTTTATCTTGTTGATAAGGACGCAATGGGTGATTTTTACACTGTTTATTCAACTGGTTGTGCGGTTTTCTCTTGGATATGTGCTGTTACTTTTGCATATTTTACCAATCGTGCATATGTATTTAAAAGCACTGCAAAAACAAAAAAGGCATTTTTAAAAGAGTTTGTAAATTTTTATGTTGGAAGATTGGCTTCTCTTGGAATAGATGCACTTATGACAGCTGTTTTTATAGGCTGGCTCCGATGGAATGCATTTTTAATAACACTGGCAGCACAGGTCATTATACTTATAATAAATTACGTTATAAGTAAGGTTTTTGTTTTTCGTGAAACAGAAGAGAAAACAGCTCAAAGTAAATCAGAATAATTAAAACACAGCAGTACATAATAAAAAAGGCGACATTAGAATATGCCGCCTTTATTTTTTTAAGGTGAGGAATTAGAATGGGTGTTG
Source organism: uncultured Ruminococcus sp. (assembly GCA_947566125.1). Classification (GTDB taxonomy): domain Bacteria; phylum Bacillota; class Clostridia; order Oscillospirales; family Ruminococcaceae; genus Ruminococcus_C. Next base: position 16,493 of record CANOIR010000008.1, read on the forward strand.
TATTGCTGCGTTCTGTAATTTTATATTTAATAGTTATATTTGCCCTTCGACTTATGGGAAAAAGGCAGCTTGGCGAATTGCAGCCGGGTGAATTGGTTATAACTATTCTCATATCCAATATTGCTACTCTTCCTATAGAGAATCCTGCATTGCCGCTTTTGCCAGGAATTCTTCCTATATTGATTCTTGTATGCTTGGAAGTTATAATGTCATTTTTTGCGATGAAATTTAAAAGGCTAAGAAAGCTTGTTTCAGGAAGTCCTAAAATAGTAATAAGGGATGGAGTAATTCTTCAGGATACTATGCTTGAACTTCGTCTTACAATAGATGATTTACTTATGGCACTTAGAAATAATCAAATATTCAATCCAGAAGAAGTTCAGTTTGCAATTGTTGAAACTACAGGTGCTATATCGGTATATCCAAAGGCTGCATATAGAAATGTAACACAGGAAGATATGGGAATTTACAACAAATCAGAGAATCCTCCGTGCGTTATAATATCTGATGGAGTTTTAATGGATAAAGCACTTGATAGTATTGGAAAGGATGTTGCTTGGATCGGCTCAGAACTTGAACATAGGCAGCTTACAATAGAGAAAACATTTCTTGCAATGGCTGATGAAAATGGAATCTGCATTGTAATTGAGAAAGAGGGTAAGATTAAGTCATGAATCATGTTAAATGGGCATTTGTAATACTTACAGTTATTTTAGCAGTAAGTATATTTTCAGAATATGCGGTTAGAAGCGAATGCAATGAGCTTACATGTATGCTTTATGATTTGAAAGATGCCTCGGAAATTGATGATAAGAAAAAGGCATTAGAGATATGCATTATGGTAAACGATAAATGGAATAGTGTAGAAAAGTTGATTTCTTATACTGTGCCATTTGATAAAATTTGTCAAGCTCAACAGAGTATTTGCAGATTGCAGCCCTTGCTTGAATCGGATTCCGAGGAATTTGAAGCAGAAGTTATGACAGCAGCAGTAATTTGCAGCAATATCTATTGATAAAAACATTATTTATTTTTTATGCGATGCGGCAATGACAGCTAATTATCCTATTGAACCTTTATAGTTTATATGGTATAATAAATATATCATAATGCAAAGGAGGATTTGATGAAACGACTGTCAATAGGTCTGCTTGCCCATGTTGATTCCGGTAAGACAACTCTTTCGGAAGCAATGCTTTATCGAAGCGGTGAAATAAGAAAACTTGGACGAGTAGATCATGGGGACGCTTTTCTTGATACACATTCGCTTGAAAAAAAGAGAGGTATTACTATTTTTTCAAAGCAGGCTGTATTTAAACTTAAAGATACAATGGTAACTCTGCTTGATACACCTGGTCATGTAGATTTTTCATCTGAAATGGAAAGAACGTTGCAGGTGCTTGATGTTGCTGTGCTTGTTATAAGTGCGTCTGACGGAATACAGAGCCATACTGAAACTCTTTGGCGTTTGCTTTCAAGATATAATATTCCAGTTTTTATATTTGTAAATAAAATGGACATATCCGACTCTGAATCTGATGAAATTATTCTTGATTTAAAGGATAGGCTTAGTCCGGCGTGTTCGGACTTTACTGATAAAAATAGTGATATGTTTTTTGAACAGACTGCTCTTTGCGATGAAGTACTGCTTGATAATTTTCTGGAGAATGGTATTATTTCAGATATAGATATTTCTGATGCTATTATGGAGAGAAGATTGTTTCCATGTTATTTTGGTTCTGCACGAAAGCTGAAATCTATAGATGAGCTTATTTGTGATATTGAGCTTTACACAAATATAAAGCCATATCCGAAAGAATTTGGTGCACGTGTTTTTAAAATTGCAGCTGATGATAATGGTGAACGTCTTACGTTTATGAAAATAACCGGCGGATGTCTTAAAGTTCGTTCTAAAATTGAATTCACTCTGCCCGATGGTACGATTGCAAGCGAAAAGGTAAATCAGATACGTGTATATTCCGGAAATAAGTATAAGACTATTGATGAAGCTGAGTCTGGTATGATATGCACTGTACTTGGATCTAAATTTACTCAATGCGGAATGGGAATTGGATTTGAAGAGCAGGCTGGAAAACCTATATTACAGCCTGTAATGACCTATCGACTTGTATTTAATGATGATATAGACCATGCTAAAGCACTTATTAAACTTAAACCGCTTGAAGAAGAAAATCCGGAACTTCATCTTATATGGAATGAACGGCTTTCTGAAATACACGCAGAGCTTATGGGAAGTGTTCAGCTGGAAATACTTTCAGATATTATTTATGAAAGATTTGGAATGAGCGTAAGTTTTGATAAAGGCGGGATTTCTTATAAAGAAACTATTACAGAAGCAGTAGAAGGCGTGGGTCATTATGAACCGCTGCGTCACTATGCAGAGGCACATATTCTTATTGAACCTTTGCCAAGAAACAGTGGAATAGAATTTTGCACAGACTGTTCAGAAGATATTCTTGATAAAAACTGGCAAAGGCTTATTCTGACTCACTTACAGGAAAAAGAGCATTTGGGAGTTCTTACAGGTTTTCCTATAACAGATGTTCGCTTTACTGTTGTATCAGGGCGGGCACATCAAAAGCATACTGAAGGCGGTGATTTTAGGCAGGCTACATATAGAGCAGTAAGACAAGGCTTACGTTCGGCAAAAAGTATTATTTTAGAACCGTTTTATGCATTTCGATTGACCATTCCAAGTATTCAAATAGGACGTGCTATGACGGATTTGGAGAAGATGTCTGCTGAATTTTCTTCTCCTGAAATAGATGGCGATATTTCTATTATAACAGGCAGATGTGCGGCTGAAAAGATGTTGTCATATGCTGAAGAGGTGACAGCTTATACTCAAGGCAAAGGACAGCTTAGCTGTATTCCGGATGGCTATGATGAGTGCAAAGAACCCGAAAAGGTGATTGAATCCATAGGTTATGACGCTGACAGTGATACAGAAAATTCAGCGGATTCGGTATTTTGCTCACATGGAGCAGGTTATCTTGTAAAATGGGATGATGTTCCAAATCATATGCATTTACCGTATAAAACAGAATTGGAAGGGAAGTATAGCTCTTTAGAGAAAAATGAAATAAGATCTTATGAATATAGCAATATAAATAATCATACAAGTCGTTCATTATATAGAGGAAGTCTTGAGGAAGATAAAGAGCTTATGGCAATATTTGAACGAACTTATGGTAAAATAAATCGTGACGAACGTACTGCAATGCATACACGACATGACGAAGAGCGTTCTAATGCACCGATCGCACCGCAAAAGCCAACAAAAGAATATATTCTGGTAGATGGTTATAATATAATTTTTTCATGGGATGAGCTTAATAAAATTGCTGCTGATAATTTAGAAGCGGCACGTCATAGACTTATAGAAATGATGATAAATTACAGAGGTGTTCATAAATGCAGTATGATAATAGTATTTGATGCTTATCGTGTTAAAGGCAATCCCGGTTCGGAAGAAAAGATAGATGATTTGTATATCGTTTACACGAAAGAAGCTGAAACGGCAGATTCATATATAGAGCGTACAGCCCATGATTTGAGTCGTGATTACAGAGTTAGAGTTGCAACTTCGGACAGGCTTGAGCAGATAATTATTTTAGGCGGCGGAGCTTATAGAATGTCTGCTACTGAATTTTATGAAGAGATCTGTAATGCCCAGCGTGAGATAGATGATTTTATTACAAATATAAATTTGAAATCTGCACATATAAACATCGGAATAGCAGAGAAAAAACATTGAATAAATTATAAAACGGAGAAAAATATTTATGGAAAAGATAGTACTGAAAAAATCACCTGAAGAGTACTGTGAAATAGCAAAAGGACTTTTTTTAGAAGGATATAATTGCAGTCAATCGGTTGTACTGACATTTGCAGATGAACTTGGACTTCCAAAGGAAATTGCCGCAAAGCTTGCTTCATCATTTGGAGGTGGAATGGGCAGACTAAGGGAGGTATGTGGTACAGTAAGCGGAATGTTTATTGTAGCAGGTTTGATTTCCGGTTATTCAGAGCCAAAAGATTATGAAGGCAAAAAGGAGCATTATAAGCGTATTCAAGAACTTGCACAGAAATTTAAAGAGGCAGAGGGCAGTATAATTTGCCGTGAACTTCTTGGTCTGAAAAAAAGCGGTGCGGATAGCTTTGTGCCTGAAAAGCGTACAGATGAATATTACAAAAAACGTCCTTGCAAAGACCTTGCCGGATTGTCAGCTAAAATAGTGGCTGAATATTTTCTTGAAAATAAATAAAATACAAAAGTCCTTCTAAGCTGAATTTTGAATATCAGCATTACGAGAAGGACTTTTTTGATTTTAATATATTGTCATAGCCTGTTGATACATATCATCATATACATAAAAGAACTGTTCTAAATCATATTGAACTTCGCCTCTAAGCGGATCGCATACGGTGACTGTACTTGAAATAGTATCATATCCTGTAAGCAGCATACAGTGTTCGTATGTGTTCCAGTATACATCGTCACCATCAGGAGTTGTCCAAGCAAGGTATGAATCATGATATTGATTATATACAGTACCCCAAATAACTATAGGGTGACCGCTTGCAATTACACGAAATAATTCTTCTTTAGGACTGCCTGAAAGGTTTACAGGTTCAAGAGAACTGTTTTGATCAGCTAAATATTCAGTTGCAGCCTTTACTATAACCGGAGAATAACAGCCGTAACCATCTGCATAAGGATTGCCTATATATTTTTCAAAGAATGTATAATTCGTTCCGTTTTCGAGTACGTAATCAAGATATGTATCTGCCATCATCTCTTTGTCAGCAGGGAATCCAAGATAATTTAGCAGGCAGGTAAGTGATGTTATTTCACAGCCTGTAGGCAGTTCTGGATTTTGCATAAGTGGTTCAACATCTAATTGATAACTGTCCGGAAGTGCATCTACAGTTATAAGCGGTTCTTTGCCTGTTACTGTTGTTTCCGGTTCAGTAGGTACAGTATCTGCCATTGCTGCTTCTAGATCAGTATTTTCTTCCTTTATATCATCTAATTCATTTGTTGCTAAAACACTAGAAACATCACTTGTGATAGATTCTGAAGGATCTATACTGCCGCATCCTAAAAGTAGTGTTATACTTAAAGATAATGCAATTAAAAACTTATATTTATTCATAAAAAAAGTGACTCCTCATAGTTATATAAAAGATAACAATTATTTTAATTATATCATATTTTTTATAGTTTGTAAAGCATTAATGATAGATTTAACGGATTTTTTGTATATATTTTGTAACTTTTCTTAAAATTGTGTAACCTTTTGTCATTGAGGTAAAATTAAATACAAATTCAATGGTCAAATTGCCTGAAAAAACTCATTTGATATTTTATAAAATGCTCAAAAAATTTTTTATATGCAATAAAATGTAAGAATACTCTTGACCTCATATGGAAAAAGGTTTATAATAAATAATGTGTAATAATTTTTTGCAGTTATTAAACTGAGTATTATGGAGTAAGTTATGGCTAAATTCTGTTGTAAGGTATGTGGTCAGCAGATTGACCAGATAGATGGTGCAGTTATAGCTACCTGCACTTCGTGTGGTTCAAGACAGGTGCTGCCTATATCTTTAAGCGATGAATATCTTAAATGTTATTTTGAACTTATTGTATTGCAGCAAAGCGGACAGTTTGAAGAAGCTGAAGAGCTTTTTGAACATTTGATTTTAGAAGGCGGAGTCGATGCGGCACTTCATTGGCTTGGTGTACTTATTGATTACAGAGCGGTATATAAAGCAGACATTGACGGAAAATATACTATTGTATGTGGAAAAGCCGATGAGATCAGTGTTCTTGAAAACGATGGATTTCAAAAGGTGCTTAATTATGCAAGTCCGGCACAACGTGGTATTTTTGAAAAGGATGGTAGTATCCTTGAAAGTTCACGTTTAGAGCTGCTTGGCAAACATGATGTAGTAAGCAAAGCGGAGCGTCCGCTTAACAGAGGATTTTTGTGCCTTGAAGACGGAGCGTGGGATGCTGCAATGGCACAGTTTGACCGTGTGCTTGCTGATGAGCCTGAAAATTCACTTGCTTATTTTGGAAAAATGATGGCAGAATTGCAGGTTAGACGTGAGTCGGAACTTTCGCATACGGGTATGCGCATTCTGGAAACAGAAAATTATAATAATGTTTTAAAGTATGGCAATGAACTTTTATGTGACAGATTAAGAAAATATCGTGATTCGGGAATATTATATCAGGCTGTTGAGCATATAAAATGTGCAGAAACTATTGATGATTGGAAACACGTGAAAAAACTTCTTATGGAAGTTTGCGAAAATGAACGTGCAAGAGAGTATCTCGCCCTTTGCGATAGAAAAATACGTGCTATTATGGTGCGTGAAGCTCAGCTTGTAATGGGCTGTCGTGAAGCTGTTAATCTTGGAATCACAACAGATACGCTTGGGACAAGAATGGTCAGTGCCAATTATTATTATGATTTTGATATGTCTGATAAAATATCAAATAAAGGGCAAAAGAAATTCAAGCCTATTTCAAGTCGTGTTGTTGCAATATTCGCATTGATTACACTGCTTGTTTTAACAGTTGTAATTATTTTTTCATTTTTTATAAATAGTAATGATAAGCAGGATCAGGATAATAATCTTGAAGCGAATATTTCTGTATCGGATAATACGAAAACCATTGATACTTTAGAAATTGAAAAAGCACCTGATGATATTGATTATGGTTCAGAGCAAAATAAGGAATTTTGCGTTGCAGGAAATATGGCATTTACACTCAATGGAAATGGCAAAGTAGTAAATCTAAGTCAAATGAGTGATGCGGTTTCCAATACAGAAGAGACGAAAAATAATGGAGCAAGTTTTACTCTTAATTTATCTCCATATGAATCTGATTATTTTACATGGAGCGATGTAGCACATCTTTACAGCACTCCTAATGGTGAGATGCTTTTGGGTGTTATGGAAAACGGAACTGTATCATATGATATTTTTTCATCGTCAAATATGAATTATGAAACTGTATATAAGCCTGTATCTTCTTGGATGAATGTAAAGGAACTTATATGGGAAAGCGGTAATTTGCAAAATCCGATTTTGTTTGCAATAACTGATGACGGAAATATTTATGCATCTAATACTGAGGTGGAAAATAATATCGTACAGGTGACTGATGTATTTAGAAGTCAAGGCTTTTCTATAGAAGCAATTAGTGCTGAAAATGGAATAATACATATTTTAATGACAAATGGTTCTTATTTCTCTATCAATTATAATAAACAATAAATAATTAAAAAAATTGGCTGTTGCAGAGATTTGAGCTGCAACAGCTTTTTTACTATATGTTCTTTGAATCTACTATAAAATGTGGTATAATAAATTAGAATGAAAATCAAATTGGAGGTATTTTTCTAAATGGTTAAACTATTCAAATATTTGCGTAACTATAAAAAAGAATGCATACTCGGTCCGCTTTTTAAAATGCTGGAAGCGATCTTCGAGTTGTTTGTACCGCTTGTAGTTGCGTCTATTATTGATAACGGTATTGCCGATGGGGATAAAGGTTATATTGTTAGAATGTGTTTGCTTATGGCAGCACTTGGAGCTATTGGTCTTACAAATACTCTTTTTGCACAATATTTTGCAGCTAAGGCGGCCACAGGTTTTGCTGCTACACTTCGCCATGTGCTTTTATCTCATGTCCAGAAGCTTTCATATCAGGATATAAACAGCATAGGAAGCAGTACGCTTATTACACGTATGACAAGCGATATAAATCAGGTTCAGACCGGTACTAATCTTGCTATTCGTCTGCTGCTGCGGTCACCGTTTATTGTATTTGGTGCAATGATCATGGCTTTTACAGTTGATGTAAAAGGTGCTTTAGTATTTGCAGTAACGATACCTGTTTTGTCAGTAATAGTTTTTGGAATTATGCTTATAAGTATTCCTATGTTCAAGAAAGTTCAAAATCGTCTTGACCGTGTAATGAATTCAACCAGAGAAAATCTAAGCGGTGTACGTGTTATACGTGCATTCGGTCAGGAACAAGCAGAGATAGATAGTTTTGAAAAAGAAGCGGGATCACTTACATCAATGCAAAAAACAGTTGGAAGAGTATCTGCATTGATGAATCCGCTTACTTATGTGGTGATAAATCTTGCAGTAATTGCACTTATATGGACTGGTGCAATAAGAGTTGAAGCAGGACTTTTAACACAGGGTGCAGTAGTTGCACTTTATAATTATATGTCACAGATTTTAGTAGAGCTTATAAAGCTTGCAAATTTAATAATAAATCTTACAAAGACAGCTGCTTGCGGAAATCGTTTGCAGGCAATTTTGGAAATAGAGCCGTCACAAAAGTTTGCTGTCAATGAAGATAAAGTGAAGATAGAAAAACCTTCTGCTGTAAGTTTTGAAAATGTAACATTTACTTATGATGGTGCATCCTTGCCGTCATTGTCAAATATTTCATTTACAGCTGAAAAGGGTGATATAATCGGCATAATAGGAAGCACTGGTTCGGGTAAATCCACTCTTGTAAATCTTATTCCCAGATTTTATGATGCAAACAGTGGAAAAATTACTGTAGGTGGTGTTGATGTAAAAGATTATCCAAAAAAGCAGCTGCGTGAATGTTTTGGCGTAGTTCCTCAGAAATCCGAACTCATGACTGGCACTATAAGGGACAATCTTCTTTGGGGTAAGGATAACGCTAATGACGAAGAATTAAATGATGCATTAAAATCAGCACAGGCACTTGATGTTGTACAGTCTAAGTCTAAAGGCTTGGATGAATTGATAACAGAGGGTGGAAGAAATCTTTCGGGTGGACAAAAGCAAAGACTTTGTATAGCACGTGCATTAGTCAGAAAGCCTGATATTCTAATTCTTGATGACAGTGCGTCTGCTCTTGATTATGGCACGGAATCATCGCTTAGGGCAGCACTTAGATCATTGCCTTTTAAACCTACTATATTTATAGTATCACAAAGAACAGTATCTATAAAAGATGCTGATAAGATCCTTGTGCTTGATGATGGAAAACTCGTAGGTGTTGGAACTCACAGTGAACTTTTGAAAAGCTGTTTAGTTTATAGGGAGATTTATAATTCACAGCAGATAATGGAGGTGGGTAGTAATGAAGCGTAATAAAAAAGACTTTCAGCTAAAGACATTTGTTAAAGTCCTGCATTACATTTCAAGATATAAAATATGGCTTATAACAACTCTTATAATGGCTGTACTTGTAACTGCACTTACTCTTTACGTTCCTATTTTAGTGGGTAGAGCGATTGATAATATTATAGAACCGGGAAAAGTAGCTTTTGATAATATTTTTAGAATACTTCTTACAGTTGGAATTTCTGTTGCTATAACATCACTTGCACAATGGCTTATGAATATGATAAATAATAAGATAGCTTGTGAAGTTGTTCGAGATATGAGAGAAGAGGCATTTAAAAAAGTACAGAAGCTGCCCTTTGGATATCTTGATTCTCATCCGGCTGGTGAAACAGTAAGCCGCATTATTACAGATGTAGATGTTTTGTCTGATGGTTTGCTTTTAGGATTTACGCAGCTTTTCACAGGTGTTTTGACTATCATAGGAACGCTTTTGTTTATGCTTTATATAAATGTATGGATAACTCTTGTTGTTGTTATAATGACACCGCTTTCATTGATCGCAGCAAGCTTTATTGCTAAAAAAACATATGCAATGTTTCATGAACAGTCTGAAACAAGAGCGGAGCAGACGGCTCTTATAAATGAAGCTATAAATGGTGAAAAAACGGTTCAGGCATTTGGACAGGAAGATAATATTCTTGCAAAGTTTGATGAGATAAATGAACGTCTTGAAAAGAGTTCTCTTAAAGCAACGTTTTTCTCTTCTCTTACAAATCCTGTAACACGTTTTGTAAATGCACTTGTATACGCAGCAGTTGCCCTTACCGGAGCGTTTACAGCTGTCAGTGGCAATATAACAGTAGGAGGACTTTCATGTTTTCTCAGCTATGCCAATCAATATACAAAGCCGTTTAATGAAATATCAGGCGTTATAGCTGAACTGCAAAATGCACTTGCTTGTGCAGAGAGAATACTTGCACTTATTGAAGAAGAACCGGAAATACCTGATAATGATAATGCTTTTAATGAAGTACCGCAAGGTGATATAGAATTTAGAAATGTGGATTTTTCCTATGTACCAGACAGACCGCTTATAACTAACTGTAATTTTAAAGTTAAACGTGGACAGCGTGTTGCTATAGTTGGAAAAACTGGTTGTGGAAAGACAACACTAATCAATTTGCTTATGCGTTTTTATGATGTGCAAAGCGGTGAGATATGTATGTGCGGTATTGATATAAAAAATATTACAAGAGAAGCACTTCGTGATCATGTAGGAATGGTATTGCAGGAAACATGGTTGAAAAGCGGTACAATACGAGAAAATATACTCATGGCAAAACCTGATGCTACAGATGAAGAAATAATAAATGCTGCAAAGCAGGCTCATGCACATGGTTTTATAAATCGATTGCCAAACGGATACGATACAGTTATCGGTGCAGCAAGTCTTTCTGAAGGTCAAAGACAGCTCCTCTGCATAACAAGACTTATGCTTAGTCCGCCGCCAGTGCTTATTCTTGATGAAGCCACATCTTCTATAGATACAAGAACAGAAATAAAAATACAGTCTGCTTTTGCAAAGCTTATGGAAGGCAGAACAAGTTTTATTGTAGCACACAGACTGTCAACTATACAGAATGCAGATCTTATTCTTGTTATGGATAAAGGCAGTATTATAGAGATGGGAACTCATATTGAGCTTATAAAAAAGGGCGGAGTTTATGCTTCTTTAAGTGCTGCTATGGGTGGATAATTTAGAAAAATATTCAATAAAATTATATGGTTGGAATATATCAGCACCGTGGTAAATTTGCCTTTTTTAATCTATTGACAATAACTGAAAATCATGATATAATGTAAAAAAAGCGTTGATGAGAAGAAGTAACAATACAGCGGGCGGCAAAGAGAAGTTCTGGGTGGTGGAAAGAACAGCGTCGCATTGTGAAATACATCTCGGAGCAGGTTTTTTGAAATAGCAGTAGGAAAACACGGGTACGCCCGTTAAAGCGTCTTGAGGTCAGATGAATGCATAGAATGTATATGCTGCAATTTTCATCTGATAAACTGAGGTGGTACCACGGTGAAAATCATCGTCCTCTGGCTGTATATAATTACGCCGGAGGTTTTTTTATTTTCCGGCAAAAAATGAAAGGATGAAAACACAATGACATTTTTTGAAGAACTGAAAAGAAGAGGTCTGGTTGCACAGACCACACATGAAGAAAAAATTGAAGATCTTATTAACAATAAGAAAGTTGCTTTTTATATTGGTTTTGATGCAACAGCAGACAGTCTGCACGTTGGTCACTTTATTCAGCTGATACTTATGAAGCATATGCAGATGCATGGACACAAACCGATCGCACTTCTTGGTACAGCCACTGCAATGATAGGTGATCCTACTGGAAAAACTGATATGCGTAGAATGATGACCGTTGAAGAAATAGATCATAACGCTGAATGTTTTCGCAATCAGATGTCACGCTTTATCGATTTTTCTGACGGCAAGGCAGAAGTGGTAAAAAATGGCGATTGGCTTCGCAATATGAACTATATTACATTTATGCGTGATATTGGTAAATATTTTTCTGTAAATCAGATGCTTACGGCTGAATGTTTTAAGTCACGTCTTGAAGGAAAGGGATTATCTTTCCTTGAATTCAATTATATGCTTCTCCAGAGTTATGATTTTCTACATCTGTACAATAATTATGATTGTGTTCTTGAGCTTGGCGGAAATGACCAGTGGAGCAATATGCTTGGTGGTGTTGATCTTGTCCGCCGTGTTGAAGGCAAGGAAGTTTATGCTATGACATCATCATTGCTTCTTACAAAAGACGGCAGAAAAATGGGCAAAACTGAAAATGGTGCATTGTGGCTTGATAAAGAAAAATGTTCTGTTTATGATTTTTATCAGTACTGGAGAAACGTTTCTGATGACGATGTTATCAATTGCCTGAAACTTCTTACATTTATTCCTATCGAAGAAATTGAAGAAATGGAACGTACACTGGAAGGTCAGGAACTTAATAAAGCAAAAGAGATTCTGGCGTATAATCTTACCGAGATGGTTCACGGCAAAGAAGAGGCTGAAAAGGCACACGCAGCTGCAAAGGCAGTGTTTAGCGGTGCAGGTTCAGATGATAATATGCCAACTACAAATATTTCAGCTGATGAGCTTGAAAATGGCAGCATAGGAATTCTTAACTTAATGGTTAAGGCAGGACTTGCAGCGTCTAATGGAGAAGCAAGACGTCTGGTTCAGCAAGGTGGAGTATCTGTAAATGATGTTAAGATCACAGATCCTAAGACTATTATAAATATTGATGGAGAAACTATTATTAAAAAGGGTAAAAAAGTATTTCATAAAGTTGTTATAGGCTGATAAATTTGATATTTTGTATATAATTAAATAGTATTAAATAATACGCTTAATGATATATGTAAAGGAAGAGAAATATGTTGAAAATCACATTAAAAATTGAAGGCATGATGTGTGGTATGTGCGAAGCTCACACAAATGAAGCGATTCAAAATGCTTGGAAAGTAAAAAAAGTAACTTCATCTCATAAGGATGATCGTACTATAATCATTACAGAAAATGATATATCAGATGAAGAACTTGCAAAAGTTATAGAAAAGGCAGGATACAAGCTTATTTCTGTAACAAGAGAACCTTATGAGAAAAAAGGACTTTTATCAAAATTAAAATAAAATATATAAATTGAATATAAGGGCTGTTGCAAAGATTCTAGTTGCAGCAGCCCTTTTGTTATTTCCATTTACAAAACAAAAATATCGCCCACTGCTAGTGGGCGATATGTACTTTAAATTATTAAAAAGTAAAAGTTAGGATTATAAAGCAGTCGAGCTGGCAGCAACTCGTTTTTATTTCATTTCAGCAGCATCAAGCAATCTATCATAGAAATCATATATTCCTTCTCTTGCAGTGAAATTCTTTTTAATTACAGTGAAGTTTTGATATTCACCGTTCATAAACACAGCATAATTTTCATCGTCAACTTTATAAAAATCAAATGCAGCTTTTGTGCCGTCTTTTTTTACATATGTAATTGTTATTTCAGAATCTGCATTTTTGTCAACTGGACTCTCAAGAACGAAATCATCATATTGAAGTGCAGTAAGCTTATTATAGAAATTATTAAAAGATTCTACAGCATCATCTTTTAATGTTTTGCCGTTGAGAGTGTATTTGCTGTTTTCTTCATCAATTGTAATCTCAGCGTTGCTGCGGTCTTTCCATTCTATATTTACTTTATCTACATCAGAATCAGGTTCGCTGTACACCGTCTTGGTAACAAATGTGTCTGCTGCATCTTGCAGGAATGTAGTATAATTTGACTGCATATAGAATATCTGTCTGGTTTCTTTGCATATAAGTGTTACAAATGAAGTTCCGTCAACGTCATAATCTTGAGCGAGCAAAGTGGTAGATTCGCCATTTTTTTGAGTAAATGTAAAAGTATAATCCGGATCATCGAATCCATAATCTTTATATTTATCTTCTGTTACATTTTCATCTCCAAATTTGTCAACGATCATTTGGCGAATAGTTGTAAGCAGATTATTAACATTTGCAGTATTGACACGGTCAGCTAATGCGACGGGTTCTTTCATTTCCCACATATTCTGGTCGTTCATTTGCAGGTCGTAAATAAGTTTACCATGTGCTTCAAGCGATATACTGTCTATTTCAGAATCGCTGTTTCTAAGAATATATATGCTTTTAAGTGAATTCTTATTGGCACATATATAATCAGCATAATCACTTGATACACCATATACATTATCTCTGCCATCAATTGTAACGTAATAGAAGTCTCCGGTAGCACTAACATTACCTACATTTATAACATTAGTAGTATCATTTGTGTGAAGAGTAATAACATTTGCAGGATCGCTTAAGCCGTAATCAGCAAGGTTTGCTTCTGATAAAGGACAAATTATATCTTCTGCTGTAAGATTAGAAAGCTGGGATGCAAGACTATTGAGAAAGTATGTGTTTATCTCAAAATCAAGTTTATTTTCAAGTTCCCACTTTCCATCATCATTAAGATAAGCAGAATAAGTATTATCAGAAGTTTCAATGTTTATTTTATTTATATCATTTGAATTAAGTGATATAAGTATTTTTTCCTGTTCGGTACGAGCTTTTTCTTCTTTTTGCTTTGTTTCCATATTGCTTACAAGCAGAAGAACACCAGCAGTTATACCAACAAGCAAAATCAATGTCAAAATAAGAATAAGTTGTTTTTTCATAGTATCTATCCTCTTTTAAGAGTGTCGGCGTTTAAGCCATATTCCCACACCAACTGTCATAATTACAATAGGAAGAGCAATGAATATAAATATTAACATTTCAGCCGTGGATTTTGATACACTAAGATAATCCGTAGCGGCACTTTTATCGCTTATTCCCATATCAAGGTTTTGATCAGCCATCCATGTTATGGATGCAAGATATACATAATAAGATGAAAGATAAGAAACATCATTTATATGTTCATCATCAATAAATTCCGCATTGCCGAAAAGTGTTATTTTAGAATTATTTCTGCCCTTGTCTTCTGAATAAACTGCAAGAGGAAGTTCATATCCTTCAATTGCATCAGTGTCATATGTACCGCCAAAAGGCTCACCAACAGCTGTATCATTTGAACTGATAAGAACGCCTGTTTCAACAGAGTTGGCATTTTTATTATCTATATCTATATTAAAGGAACGTGACTTTGGCATATATGTATAGAAATCTGAATCTATAAGTGATTGCATATCTGCATATAAACCTGATGATTCCTCTTGTTCTACAAGATTGCAGAGTATGGTTGTATCATCACCAGATATATGATTATTGCTGTCTGTTTCACTTACAAAGTCATAATCGATTTTAAGGCAGAATGAATTCAAAAGCTTTTGAATATTATTGTAATCGAATTCTCCGCCATTAGGAGGAAGCATTATAGAAATATTACCGCCATTATCAAGGAATTTAGATAATTTATCATATTCCATAGTGGTTATATCACTTGAAGGTGCAGCAATAACGATTATTTTAGCATTATCTGGAACAGATTCTGTTTCAGAAAGATTCAGCGGCATAGTATGATAGTTTTTGCTGTTCATGAGTGAAGATATGCCGTCAAAATTATCCTGCATAGATTTTTCACCATGACCTGTTAGGAAATAAATAGTTGGTGTAAAACCGTCAACTACAGCTTGAATATTACTTGTGATAACATTTTCGCCTGCAAAGAATTCTTCGCTTTCTGTAATATTTCCGTTGATGTCGAAGTTGTTTTTTGTATTATACATACTAATACCGTTTATATGACGTTTATTATCACCGCATACAACTACAATATCACCTTTATTTAATGTATAAGTGTTGTCTGGATTTATCTTTTCCAACATTTCTTCGTTTTTATTTGGATCGAAGTCAATCAGATTTATTGAATCATGTTTATCATACTCAATGAGTGCACGATAAAGTGAACGTGTTTTACTGTCATTTTCAATATCATTCATTTCCATAAGAAAGTACATATCAATATTTGTACCATCACTGTCAAGCTTATCAAGATATTCTGTTGAGGTCTTGCTAAGGCTAAAAAGCTTTTGAACAGAAACGTCAATATTAAAATCCAGTTTTGCTACTACTATATTTACGATGATCGCAATTGTAAGAATAAGAATTGCGATTATCCATGCAAAACTGGTAAAAATCTTGTTTTTTGTATTTCGGATTTTTGCCATTTTTAATTACCTCCGGCGAGTTTAATGCTTGTCAGTCCGTTAGCTGCGGCTGAAGCGTCTTTTTTCAATTGAAATAATAGTCCAGAGTAGGAATACAACTATCTCTGTTACATAGCTTACAAGGTCTGATAGTTGACAGAAACCCTGAGTGAAATTTTCAAACTTAGCCTGATTGGAGAACCAATACAGAATATCTGAAATAACCGGAATAGATGCAATATAACTTGAACCGAGCATAAGTTCCATAAAGAAAAGTATAAGTGATACTGCAACAGAAAGCAGCATTGCTATACCAGGTGTTGCTACAAATGATGAAACCATCAGTCCCAGGGCAATATAAGCAAGACCGTAAAGCAAGTATCCTATGTAGCTTGCAATGAGATTAGGCATTACAACATAGCCGTAAATTGACGCTATTATTGGGTAAATGAATGAAATTATCATTGCCAATACGAGTACAGTTGCAACAGCCAGGAACTTTGCCATAACAATTTTTGTTACCGAAAGAGGACTTGAAAGCAGAAGTACTTCAGTGCCGTTTTTTCGTTCTTCTGCAAATGCTTTCATTGTAAGGATAGGTATAAGCAAGATCGTTGTGAATAATATATTATAATAGAAGAAATATGAAAAACTAAACTCAATTTGTGTACTTGCTGCGGTATAGATCCACCAAACAAAGAAGCCTGAAAAAATAAGTGTTACAAGACCTATGAAAACATAGGCAATGGGCGAGAAAAAGTAGCCCTGAAGTTCCTTTTTATAAAGTGAAAACATAGCTTAAACCTCCTCACTCTTATTATTGTCATCTGAAGCAGATTCAGAATCTTTATTTTCCTGTGTTTCATCAGTCATTTCATCAAGAAGATCTTTTAAAGATTTCTTTTTGCCGGCAGGTTGATTTACCAATTTTACAAATACCTGCTCCAGGCTCTTGCGTTCTTCAGAAACTTCCAGTACATCCAGCTTATTTACAAGAAGTGCTGACAGAAGAGGATTTCTAACATCAAGACTTGAGATCTCAACATCGTATGTATAAATTCCTGTTTTTACAAATGTAATATTAGATACATTTACAACGCCTTCAACGCCTCTTGCGACACGTACTGTATCACGTGAACTACCCTGAACCTTAAGTTTGAGAACAGTGTTTGCATTAGATGAATCTTCAAGATTTTCAATTGTATCAATAGCTTGGATTTCACCATGACTTATTATAACTACACGGTCACATACTGCACTTATTTCTGAAAGAATATGAGAACTTAAGATTACAGAGTGATCACGTTTTAAATCAGTTATAAGGTCACGAACTTCAATGAGCTGAGATGGGTCAAGACCTACTGTAGGTTCGTCCAAAACAATTACTTTAGGATCTCCTATAAGTGCCTGAGCAAATCCGACACGCTGGCGGTAACCTTTTGAAAGATTTCCGATAAGACGTTTGCTAACGTCCAATATGTTAAGCCTACGCATAACACGTTCAACGTGAGATCTTTTCTTTGAAGCAGGAATACCTCTCAGACCTGCAACGAACATAAGATACTCATTGACTTTCATATCAACATAAACGGGTGGTATTTCGGGCAGAAAACCGATACAGCGTTTTGCTTTAACTGGATCTGTTTCAATATTATAGCCATTTATTGTAACCGTACCGCTCGTTGATGGGATAACTCCGCACATAATATTAAGAGTAGTGGATTTTCCGGCACCATTTGGTCCAAGGAAACCTAGGATTTCATTGTCATTGATGGTGAAGCTTACGTCCTTTACAGCAGCTTTGCTGCCATAATATTTGGTTAGATGTTTGATTTCAACCATAAAAATCTCCTTTCCGCTTATATTTAAGCAGTTACCTTTATTATTGCAAAATAATATATATCAGTGATTAAGTAAATGTAACTATTATATGAATCGAAGAAAAAAACTATAAACTAAATAATTTTAATTGATAAAATATGGGTAAACTGATAATACGACAAAACATATACATTATAATAGGTGCTTGTGAGAATATAATGAGAAATATGTGCTGGAAATGAAAAAAAGCATTTTTCACTTAAATAAATATATTAAATGAAAATATCTGTGGTAAAAATGCACAAATAATAAAGGGCGAATATGTGAAAGGCTACAAAAAAGGCAGCTTTGACTAATATGTTAGTGTGTTTGGGTTGACAAAAAATGTGAAGTAGTATATAATTTAGATATGAAAGAGTGCATATTGTGTGTGTCTTTTGTGAAAAAACATACATAATGGTAGTCGCTCATTGACTGCGTACTATTGTATAATATGATAACAGTCAGTATTTCCATTAAAAACTTAATTTATATTTAATGAGAGGGGAATTTTTCAATGCAAATGAAAAAAAGTAAAGCTTTTCTGGCCGCTTTTCTTGCTGTTGCATCAACATGTGCAACAATTATGCCTACAGTAGCATCTGCAGCATCAGTTGCTAATGGCGAAGATCCGGACGGAAGAACAAAAGCTGAAGCATATGGTGACGAAACTTATGCACAGCGCTTTATGTCACTTTATGATGACGTAATTACAAATGGTGTTGAGAATGGCTATATGTCTTCTACATCTACTGTAAGCGGTGGTCTTGGTGTTCCTTATCACTCAGCTGAGGAACTTTGTATCGAGGCTCCTGACTATGGTCACGAAACAACATCTGAAGCTATGTCTTACTTGGTATGGGTTGCTGCAATGCGTGATAACATTGTAAACGCAGCTAAGAGTGGTAAAGTAACAGTTAAGGGTGAAAAGGATGCTTCTACAGAAGAGATTGGCGATACAGCTAAGGCTTGGAAGACAATGGAAGCTACATTGGTTCCTGATGCACAGGGCAGAATTATGACAATGGGTGACCAGCTTAGTGCTACATATTCTGATGAATGGGAACAGATTGAAATGTACCCAACTGGCATGGATGGCGGCGTTACAGGCAAAAACCCAATTCACAGTCTTTTCTGCAACGCATATGCTAACGATGAGGGCCTTTATCTTATGAACTGGCTGGCTGACGTTGATGACTGGTATGGCTTCGGCAGCGGTGTAGGTCAGTATAAGCAGAAGAACGTAAGTGGTAACTTTACACTTATCAACAGCTTCCAGCGTGGTGAACAAGAATCTTGTTGGGAAACAATTCCACATGCATCTGTTGAAACGCTTACATTTGGTGTTCCTGGAAACGGTATGAAGGCATTCTTCAATACTGAACAGCAGGTTGCAGCTCAGTTCGCATATACAAATGCTCCTGACGCAGAAGACCGTGCAATTCAGGCTGTATACGCTGCAAATCGTTGGGGCGTAGGCGATCAGTCAGTTGATTCTAAATGGGGCGGTAGCCAGACCCTTTCTGCTCTTGCAGGTAAGATGGGTGACGAATGCCGTAACAATATGTACGATAAATATTATATTCAGCTTGGTGCTCAGAATAAGAACGCAGGTGGCGGTACTGATAATGGTAAACATTATCTGATGAACTGGTATACATCATGGGGCGGAGCTCTTGATGGCGGCTGGGCTTGGCAGATCGGTGCTTCTCACTGCCACGAATTCTATCAGAACCCACTCGCAGCTTATGCTCTTATTAATGATAAGGATCTTAATGCTGGTATGAAGGCACAGGGTGCTACACAGGATTATGAAGAATCTCTTCAGAAGCAGATGGAACTCTATCTCTGGCTTATGTCTAAGGATGGTCCGATCGCCGGTGGTTGTACAAACTCATGGGCAGGTCGTTATGAGAAGTATCCAGCTGGTCAGGCAACATTCAACAAGATGGCTTATCTGGAACACCCGGTATATGCAGACCCAGGTTCTAACCACTGGATTGGTAACCAGGTATGGGCAGTTCAGCGTCTTGCAGAACTTTATTATATCGTTAAGGATGGCGGAGCAGCAAGCAACGTTAACATCGGTGGCATGAACCTCGAACAGTCTCTTGAAAAGATTCTTGATAGATGGGTAGGTTGGTTCCTCGATAACACAATTCTTGGTACTGCTAATGCTACTAAGACATTTAGTGCAAAGTATGAGCCATATGATACTACTGAAACTGAGTTTGAAGTTCCAGACCTTTCTAAGGGCGTTACCGATGACGGTGCTTCTTATTCTATCCCTGCATCACTCATTTGGAGTGGTCAGCCTGAAAACTGGGAAGGTACATTTAAGGAAAACAACAACCTGACTTGTACTATCGTAGGTTATGGTGACGGCGATATCGGATGCGTATCTTCACTTGCTAATACTCTTATCTATTATGCAAAGGCAAGAGGCATCTCAGCTGCTGATCTCTCAAAGGGCGAAGAGTCTTATAAGGCAAATCAGGGTACAAAGAGCAGTGAAGCTGATTATCCGGCACAGGCTCTGTATCTTGCTAAGCAGCTCATTGACCGTCAGTGGACAAGAGCACGTGATGACAGAGGTCTTTCTCTTAGAGATCACAACACAAATCTTCCAAGAATGTGGGAAACAAAGCTTGTTCTTCCTAATGGACAGCGCCAGAACGGTCATGGTCAGGTTCTTGATGCTAATCGTTACACAGGTAAGATGCCTAACGGCGATACTATCAAGGATGGTGTATCATTCTATGATATTCGTTCTAACTATAAGGATTGTGAGATGTATCAGAAGGCTAAGGCTGAGTATGATGCTACTGGCAATACAGATAATTACTACTTCAAGCTTCACAGATTCTGGCATGAAGGCGACGCTCTGATGGCTCTTGGTACTATGTTTGAGCTGTATCCAGATCTTACTCCAGATAATGGAAAAATTAGTGAAGATCTTAAGGTTGATAAGGATAAGATCACTGTTAAGGTTGACGAAACTGATACTATTAAGCCTAATAAGGATGGCTGCACATTTGAATCAGCAGATTCTTCTATCGCTACTGTTGATAAGGACGGTACAGTAACAGGTGTATCTGAAGGTACTACAACTATCACTGTAACAGATGCTGATGGAAACAAGGTAACTGTAACTGTAACTGTAACTGATGAAGAGTTTAAGGATCTTATCGGTGACTGCAATCTTGATGGAAATATTTCTATGATCGACCTTGTATACTTGAACAAGTACATTGCGTCTTCTATGACATTCAACAAGCAGCAGGAAAGAAACGCTCAGTGCTTTACTGACGCTTCAATCGATGCTAAGGACTCAACAGCTCTTATGCAGCGTCTTGCTGAACAGATTAAAGAACTTCCTGTTAGTGAATAATTTGAAATTATAAAGTAAATGTTTTAATTTCACTTATAAAGGCAGTACGATTTATTCGTACTGCCTTTTTGTATTAAGTACTAAATTACTGTGATATATTGATACAGAAAATATTTAAAATCTACTATTGATTTTTAATGTGAAAGATGGTATAATGAAATGTATATGTATTATATATCGGAAGGATTGATATATTTTGGTAAAAAGTATGACAGGATTTGGCAGGTCAAGTCTTGCTCTTGAAAATATGGATGTAATCGTTGAACTGCGGTCGGTTAATCATAGATTCCTTGAAACATCTGTTAGATTACCGCATATTTATAGTTACTTGGAAGATAAACTAAAAAAACAAGTTCAACAAAAAGTCGCAAGAGGAAAAGTTGATATTGTACTTACAATCCAGCATCACGGTTTGAATGATGTAAAAGTTGAAGTAAATGACGATTTAGCATTAGCTTATGTAAATTCATTGCGTAATGCCAATGAACGTATTGGACTTAATGATGACCTTACACTTTCTTCTCTTATACGTTTTTCAGATATATTTTCTCTTAAAAAAGTTCAGCTTGATGAGGAGGCTCTTTGGGCAGCAGTTTTGCCAGTAGTTAAAGATGCTTTGGATAAGTTTCTTGAAATGCGTATAATTGAGGGAGAAAAACTTTGCAGCGATCTTAAGAATCGATTGGATTCTTTGAAAAAAATGCTTGATCAGGTTGAAAAATATGCTCCTGAAACAGCTAAAAGATATTATAATAAGCTTTATTCAAAACTTTCTGAATTGCTTTCGGAAAGAGATATTGAAGAGTCAAGAATTACTACAGAAGCTGCAATTTTTGCTGACCGTATTGCTATAGATGAAGAAACAGTACGTCTTGCAAGTCATATTGAACAGTTTAATTCACTTCTTGATTCTAATGAACCTATAGGAAGAAAGCTTGATTTTCTTGTTCAGGAAATGAATCGTGAAGTAAATACAATGGGTTCAAAGGCACAAGACCTTGCTGTAACTCGTCTTGTAGTGGATATGAAGTCAGAAATTGAGAAACTGCGAGAGCAGATTCAAAATATAGAATAGAGGTGAAAATTATGAGAAAAGGATTGCTTATTGTTGTATCAGGACCATCTGGATGTGGCAAAGGAACTGTTCTCGGAAAGATCGACAAGGATAAGTTAGGACTGTGTTATGCTGTTTCTGCAACTACACGTGCTATGCGTGAAGGTGAAGTCGATGGAGTAAATTATCACTACCTGCAAGAAAGCCAATTTGAAAAGCTTATCGCTGAAGATAAAGTTTTGGAATATACTAAATATTGCGGCAATTATTATGGAACACTTCGTGAAGAGGTGGAAAATAGACTTGCTCAGGGACAAGATGTTCTTCTGGAGATAGAAGTCGATGGAGGTAAAAATGTAAAGCGTTTATGTCCTGATGCTGTTTTACTTTTCATTGCTCCACCGTCTATTCAGGAACTTGAAAGACGATTGAGAAAGCGTGCTACTGAAACTGAAAAGGTTATTGCAGAACGTGTTTCTCAGGCTGAACGTGAGATAAAATGTGCAAAGTATTATGATTATATAATAATAAACGGAGAGCTTGAAAAAGCTATCAGTGATGTTTCATCTGTTATAACAGCAGAAAAAATTTCTGCTCAAAATAAAGAAAAAATTATAGTTGAGGTGCTTAATTCATGAATATGCTCAGACCATCAAT
Source organism: uncultured Ruminococcus sp. (assembly GCA_947566125.1). Lineage (GTDB taxonomy): Bacteria > Bacillota > Clostridia > Oscillospirales > Ruminococcaceae > Ruminococcus_C. Next base: position 39,373 of record CANOIR010000008.1, read on the forward strand.
GAATCAGTTAATATCAAAGAATGAAAGCGGATATTCTTTGGTAGTAGGTGTTGCCAAGCGTGCAAGAGAAGTTGCTGATGAACTTTACGAAAAAGGTGAAGTTTTGAAGGAAAAGCCGGTAAAAACAGCGGTTGAAGAACTTGCAGCAGGCAAATATCGTATTGTAGAGGATAAATCTAATCTTTGATTAAAGAAAAGAGGCGTGTGTGATGAATACCTATTGGAAGGTTTCTGTTGCTGTATGGGATACAGCATATTCCTTTGACCAGCTGTTCACATACACGTCTTTTGAAAATGTAAAAATAGGCTGCCGTGTTGCAGTTCCATTTGGCTGGAATAATTCAAAAAGAGTCGGAATGGTGCTTGGCGTAGAAAAAACAAGTGAACCCCTTGATAGTCATATCAAGCCGATTATTTTTGTTATGGATAATGAGTCGCTTTTGAATGAAGAGCAGCTTGAGCTTATTTTTTGGCTTAAGGAAATGACATTTTGCACATATTCAGACGCTATAAGAACTATTCTGCCTGCTGGTATGCAGGTTCAGATTTTTCAGAAGGCGGAGCTTATGCCAGTGCCTGCAAATATTTCTCTTAATGATGCGGAGAAAAGTCTTGTAGAATTTCTTAAATCTGCCAAAAGCCAAAGAAGTTTTGACAGACTTCTGCATTCTGAAGGAAATGAAGAAAAACAGAATGTGATCGATTCGCTTTTTGAAAAAAATGTTCTTGTTATGACTAACTATGCGAAACAAAAGGTCAGTGATTCCGGTATAAAAATGCTGCGTCTTAAAGAAGACTATAAAACGGCACAGATTGAATGTCGTATAACAGCAAAACAGAAAAGGCTTGTAGAGCTGTTAGAGGAACAATCTTCAATTTCTGAAAAAGAAGCTTGTTATCTTTGCGGTATAACCTCTGCGGTAGTATCAGGAGCTGTAAAGTCTGGTATTGTTGAGCGTTATATTGGTGAAGTCTTTCGTGACGTTCCAAATACTAAAAGAACTCGTGATGTGGTTGATATTAAGCTTTCAGAGGAGCAGCAGAATGTATTTGAAAAAGTATTGTCTGCTGCAAATGAGAAAAAACCGCATTGCTTTTTACTCCACGGAGTTACAGGCAGCGGAAAAACAAGTGTCTTTTTAAAGCTTATTCATGAAACTATAAAAATGGGACGTCAGGTTATAATGCTTGTACCCGAAATTGCACTTACGCCGCAGATTGTCAGCGAATTTTGCAGTATATTTGGTTCAGAAGTAACTGTTATACATAGTGAGCTTTCATTGGGACAGAGGGCAGATGCCTATAAAAGAATTAAAAAGGGCGATGTAAAAATTGTAATTGGTACAAGAAGTGCCGTTTTTGCACCTATGGAAAATCTTGGCTTGATAATAATTGATGAAGAGGGTGAAAGGGCATATAAATCCGATAGTTCTCCAAGGTATCATGCTATAGATGTTGCAAAAAAACGATGTCGTACAAATAATTGTATATTACTTTTAGCATCTGCAACTCCATCAGTTGAAAGTTATTATTACGCTAAAAAGGGCGTGTACACTCTTTTGGAAATGAAGAAGAGATATGCTGATATGCCATTGCCAACGGTGACGGTAGTTGATATGAATGAAGAACGCCTTTTGGGAAATGACACTGAATTCAGCGATGAACTTATGATAGCCCTTAAAGAAAATCTTGCTGCTGGTCAGCAGTCTATATTACTTTTAAACAGAAGAGGTTATCATACTATTATAAGCTGCTGTGACTGCAATAAACCTGTATACTGTCCAAATTGCAGTGTTCCTATGACATATCATAAAGTCAATAATAGTCTTATGTGTCATTACTGCGGACATACTCAGGAAATGCCTGAAAGCTGTAGTTTTTGCACTGGAAAACGTTTTAAGAAAATGGGATTTGGTACACAGACTCTAGAAGAATCTCTTGAAAAGATATTTCCAGATGCAAGAATTCTTCGTATGGACGCTGATACAACAATGTCACGTTATGCATATGAGCAAAAGTTTTCTGCATTTGCACGTGGTGAATATGACATAATGGCAGGCACTCAGATGATAGGCAAGGGACTTAATTTTCCAAATGTCACTCTTGTCGGTGTTTTATCTGTTGATAAGGCATTATTTGCAGGAGATTTTAGAAGTTACGAAAGAACATTTTCTCTTATAACTCAGGTCGTTGGCAGAGGCGGCAGAGGCGAGAAAAAGGGCAGAGCTATTTTACAAACATTTATGCCGGAACATTATGTTCTAAAGCTTGCGGCAAAACAAGATTATGAAAGCTTTTATCGTGAGGAAATAACACTTAGAAGGACTCTTGTTTATCCTCCGATATGTGATATATGTGTAATTGGCTTTTTAGGTGTGGTTGAAGAACGAGTTGCGGCAGCTGCGAATTATGCTGCACAATGCATAAAAGAAATTGTTCGTCAAACAAGTTTTAATAAGCCGCTTAGAGTTTTAGGACCTATGCCTTTTTCTTATGGAAAAATTGGCGGCAAATATCGCTATCGTATTATACTTAAGTGTAAAAATACAAAAGAATATCGTGATTTTATACGTGAAATACTTAAAGCAGTGTATGCACGAAAAGAATTTTCAAAAATACATATTTATGCTGATATGAATGGTGATATTGGTTTATAAGCATAATATAATAAATGGAGGAGCTTTATGGCAATTAGAAGAATAGTAAAAGAAGGAGATTCGATTCTCCGTAGTGTATGTAAGCCGGTAGAAGTATTTGATGAAAAACTTCATAAACTGCTTGATGATATGCATGAAACTTTAAAAAAGGCTGAAGGTGTTGGTCTTGCAGCACCACAGGTAGGTTATTGCAGAAGATTTTTTATAATGGATCTTGGCGGAGATGAAATGATCGAAGTAATAAACCCAAAAATTATTAAGACAAGCGGCAGACAAAAGGTAGTGGAAGGCTGCTTATCATGTCCTAATAAATGGGGTCATGTGATACGTCCAAAGAAGTGTAAATTTCAAGCACAGGATCGTTATGGCGAATGGTATGAAATGACTCTTACTGATTTGGGTGCACAGTGTGTTTGCCATGAGAATGACCACCTTGACGGCAAGCTTTTTGTTGATTTAGTAGAAAGATTTTTAACACCGGAGGAAATGGAATAAAAATGAAGATAGTATTTATGGGTACGCCGGATTTTGCAGTTCCATGTTTGTGTAATTTGGCTGAAAGTGAATATGAAATAGCTGCGGTATTTACACAACCTGACAAGCCAAAGGGAAGAGGATATAAAATGATACCAACTCCTGTAAAAGCTGCTTCTCTTGAATATAACATACCTGTATATCAGCCGCTTTCACTCAGAAAGGGCGATGATGCATCAAATGCACTGGAAATGCTTAGAGAAACAAATCCGGATCTTATTGTCGTAGTTGCATATGGTCAGATCCTTCCAAAAGAGATACTTGATTTACCGAAATATGGTTGCATAAATATTCACGCATCACTTCTTCCATCATATAGAGGAGCTGCACCTATTCAGTGGAGCGTTCTAAATGGTGAAAAGGTAACAGGAGTTACATCAATGCTTATGGCAGAAGGACTTGACACCGGTGATATGCTTTTAAAAAGAGAAACTGAAATAGGTGAAAATGAAACCGTTTCCAGTCTGCATGACAGATTATCAATTATAGGAGCAGAGCTTTTGATCGATACTATAAAGGGTATTGAAGAAGGCAGTATTATACCGGAAGTTCAAGATGATTCACTTTCGTCCTATGCTTCAAGAATTACTAAAGATATGTCAGAACTTGATTTTAGCAAATCAGCAAAAGAGCTGCATAACATAATAAGAGGAATTACAGGTTTTACAACTCTTGAAGGTAAAAGACTTAAAGTTTATGATTCACGTATTACAAAAATTTCAAATGCAGAGATGTTTGAAAATGGTACTGTTGCAGATACGAATGAATTTATAGTAAAATGTGGCGATGGAATGGGCTTGAAATTTTATGAAATTCAGCCGGAAGGTAAAAAGCGTATGAAAACAGAGGATTATTTAAGGGGTAAAAAGATAGATCCAGGAACGATTCTTGGTAAGTAAATTTTAAAAAGGTAAAGGAGTAAATATTATGCCTTATTATTTGCGTACAACAGATTTTTGGATGAGTATTTGGCCTATAATAATAGGTATGGTCATCTGCCTGATAGCATCAGCAGGTGTAAAAATGACTTTTAAGCGTTATTCTTCTGTTCATAATTCAAGAGGAATTACAGCAGCACAGGCTGCACGACAGATACTTGACAGCAATGGGCTTAACTATGTAGCAATTGAAATGGTCAGCGGTAGTCTTTCCGACCACTATGATCCTAGAGCTAATGTTGTCCGCTTATCTGAATCTGTATATAATTCAACTTCTGTTGCAGCAATCGGCGTGGCTGCCCATGAATGCGGTCATGCGGTACAGCATGCAACTGATTATACTCCCATACGTATAAGACAAGCAATAATTCCTATAACAAATATTGGTTCACATTTATGGTATATTGTATTTGTACTAGGTCTTGCTTTGGCAAGTACAAGTTTTGGCGTTGGAATGATTTATACCGGAATTATTCTCTTTGCATTAGTAGTATTATTTCAGGTAGCTACACTTCCAGTTGAATTTAATGCAAGCCGTCGTGCTATTGATACTCTTAGAAGTTATAATATTTTGGAAGATAAAGAGCTTTCACAGGCAAGCAAAGTACTTTTTGCTGCTGCTATGACATATGTTGCAGCTGTTGCCAATGCATTATTCCAGCTGATAAGATTGCTTGCTATTGCAAATAGTAGAAAAGAATGAGTGCACGTAAACTTGCGGTGAATCTGCTTTTACAGCGTGAAAATACTGATGGTTATTTAAATCTTATGCTTGACCATGCTCTTGAAAGTTCGGAGCTTGATTTAAGAGATAAAAGATTTTGTTCAGCAATTTGTTACGGTGTATTAGAAAGGCAGCTTACACTTGATCATATAATAAGAAAATATAGTAAAAAACCGCCTGAAAAACTTGACACAGCTGTTTTGCAGATATTAAGAGTAGGACTTTATCAGTTGATTTATATGAAGCAAATTCCGGATACTGCGGCAGTAAGTGAGAGTGTAAAGCTTACTAAAAAATTTAGAAAAGCAAGTGCGTCTGGCTTTGTGAATGCAGTGCTTAGAAGCTTTATAAGAGATGATAAAGAAATAGATTATCCAGAAGATCCTGTTTCAAAGGCATCTGTAATGTATTCTGTACCTGAATGGCTTGTTAAAAGATTATTTTCAGATCTTGGTGAAGAGAGTGCATATGAATTTTTAAAGGATTCTTTTAATGCTTCACCGCTTACAATAAGAAGAAATCCTTTGGCCATTACAGTAGGAGAATTGACATCGGATTTAGAAAGCAGAGGTATAGAAAAACATGAACTTGTCCCTAATGCTTATATTCTTAAAAACGGCGGAAATATCAGAAATTGTAAATCTTTCAAAAATGGCGGATTTCATGTTCAGGATATAGCTTCACAATTATGTGCAGCAGCACTTGGTGCAAAGGACGACGAAATAATTCTTGATTTATGTGCCGCACCCGGAGGAAAGACATTTACCATAGCAGAGAATATGAATGGTACTGGAATGGTTTATTCTTTTGATTTATTTGAGCAAAGAGTTGGTCTTATAAAAAAAGGTGCAGAAAGACTTCATCTTGAAAATGTATCTGCAAAACAGGGAGATGCTTTGGTATATAATAAAGAATTGCCAAAGGCGGATAGAGTTCTTTGCGATGTACCTTGCTCTGGAATAGGTGTAATAAGACGTAAGCCGGAGATTCGTTATAAAAGTGAAGAAGAGATATCGAGTCTGCCGGATCTGCAATGGGGAATTCTTCAAAATGCAGCTAAATATGTAAAAACTGGAGGAGTTTTGATATATTCTACTTGTACTATTCTCAAGGAAGAAAACGAAGAAATTGCAGAGAAGTTTTTGTTAAATTATCCTGATTTCAAGCCTGAACCACTGTTGCCGGAACTTCATGACGAATTAAGTGGCAGTATGAAAACTCTTTTGCCATCATTTTTTGGTAGTGACGGATTTTTTATGGCGAAATTTAGACGTGTGAAATAACGGAGGTTTTATGACGCAGATTGATATTTTATCACTTGGATATGATGAGCTTTTAGAAGAACTTTTGCTCATGGGTGAGCCTAAATTTCGTGCAAAGCAGATATTTTCGTGGCTGCATGAAAAAAAGGTAACGTCATTTTCAGAAATGACAACGTTATCCTTACAATTGAGAGAAAAGCTTAAAGAGAAATTTTGTCTAAATCGACTAAAAATTGTGAAAAGGCTTGCATCATCTATAGATGATACTGTAAAATATCTATATCAGCTTCCGGACGGCAATTATGTGGAAACAGTTTGGATGGAATATCACCATGGAGTTAGTGTCTGCCTTTCCACACAAGTAGGTTGTCGTATGGGTTGTAAGTTTTGTGCATCAACTATTGCAGGTTTCGTAAGAAATCTTACAACTGGTGAAATTCTTCTTCAAATATATGAAGCAGAACGTGATATGGGTAAAAATATTGACAGTATAGTACTTATGGGAATTGGAGAACCTCTTGATAATTACGATAATGTAATATCTTTTTTGAAGATCCTTTCAAATCCGGAAGGAAGAGGAATGAGTTTGCGTCATGTTACTCTTTCAACCTGCGGAATAGTTCCAAGAATATATGAACTTGCAAAAGATGCAGCCGGAATTACTCTTTCAATATCATTGCATAGTTCATCAGATGATAATCGAAGTGAGATAATGCCGATAAACAGACGATATAATATATCAGAGCTTTTAGAGGCTGCAAATAGTTTTTTCAAGGAAACGGGACGCAGGATCACATTTGAATATGCAGTTATAGAAGATGTGAACAGTGCTGAAAAAGATGCTGCAAAACTTGCTGGAATTTTAAAGGGTATGCAGTGTCATGTGAACTTGATACCTATAAATCCTATAGCTGAACGAAGCTTTCATGGCAGTAGAAAAACTGCAAAAAAATTCATGGATGCTCTTTCAAATTATGGGATAAATGCTACTGTTCGCAGAACTCTTGGCAGTGATATAGAGGCTGCCTGCGGACAGTTAAGAAGAAATGCAATTGAGAAATAAAGAGTTATGGAGGTGAATGCCATGCAATACGCAGCATATACCGATATAGGCTGTGTAAGGGAAGAAAATCAGGACAGAGTTATTGTCTATGCCTATGGTGAAAATATTTTGGCGGCAGTATTTGACGGTATGGGCGGTGAACGTGCCGGCGAAGAAGCAAGCCGCATTGCTGAAGAAGAATTTATCACACATTTTAACAAGTCATATAGAGAAGATATGGATGCTCACGCATTAAGAAATCTTTTAATATCTTCAGTATCGGCTGCAAATTCTGTTATATATACAACAGCAAGAATAAATTATAAGAATTTTGGAATGGGAACAACTTGTGTTGCAGCTTTTATAGATAAAAAGGGAATATCTATTGTAAATGTAGGTGACAGTCGTGCATACTATTATAGAAATGGTGAGCTGCGTCAAGTTACCAATGACCATACAGTTGTAAATATGCTTCTTGAACATGGAAGAATATCGCCGTCAGAAATAGCAACACATCCGCAAAGACATATGCTTACAAGAGCGGTTGGTGTTGAAAAAACGGTAAGACCTGATTTTTTCAGAATAGATCATCTTGGTGAGGATTATAATCTTTTGCTCTGCTCTGATGGTCTGTCAGGTTATTGTGGAAATGCTGAGATAGCTCATATACTTGAGCAGCAGATTTCGGCACAGGAAAAGACGGATCAGTTTATTGAGCTTGCTCTTAATAAGGGCGGACGTGATAATGTGTCGGTTGCAGTTGTTATGCAGCCATAATGTGTAAAGGAGATTATATATGGATAAGTTGATCGGCAGCCGTCTTGATGGCAGATATGAAATTACTGAGCTTATCGGCGAAGGCGGTATGGCAGAAGTATATAAGGCACATGATGTGCTTGACAATAAAGAAGTAGCTATAAAGGTCTTAAGAAAACAATTTTCAAGCAGTGAGGAATTTCAGCGTAGATTCCGTAATGAATCAAAGGCGATCGCTGTTCTCTCTCACCCAAATATTGTAAAAGTATATGATATGTGTTTTTCTGAAAGATTACAGTATATAGTAATGGAGTATATTGATGGTATAACTCTAAAAGATTATATAGACAGTGAAAAAGTGCTTAACTGGAAAGACTCAGTACACTTTATCATACAGATACTTCGAGCACTTCAAACTGCTCATAATCGTGGAATTGTACATCGTGATATAAAACCTCAGAATATAATGCTTTTGACTGATGGAACTATAAAAGTCATGGATTTTGGTATTGCAAAATTTGCACGTGAGGAAAGCATGACTGCTACGGATCAGGCTATAGGTTCTGTTCATTATATTAGTCCGGAGCAGGCACGTGGAGATGTTACTGATGAGAAAAGTGATATTTATTCTGTTGGCGTAATGTTTTATGAAATGCTTACCGGTCAGAAGCCATTTGATACTGATAATCCGATTTCAATTGCAGTTATGCATATGCAAAATGTTCCAAGGCGTCCACGTGATATAAATCCTAATATTCCATCAGGTCTTGAAGAGATCATAATGCACGCTATGGAAAAAGATGCTGAAGTAAGGTATCAGACTGCAAGCGATATGATTCGGGATATAGAAGCCTTTAAAAATAACAATCAAATCGTATTTGGTTATTATCGTGTTCCAGCAAGAACGGAAGAAGTACCGAACAGGGTATACACAGTAGCTCCAAAGCGTGAAACAGTTCCTGTATCTTCATCAAATCAGCCTCAGAGGCGTGATGATTATGTTAAAGAGGAAGAATTTGACGATTATGAAAATGATGATGATTATGAAGATTACGAAGACGAGCCACGCAGACAGAAGTCCATGCTTGTCCCTATTCTTACATCAGTAACTATTGTAGTCGTTGTAATATGTGCAGTTATTGTAGTTGCTATTATTGCTGGAGCATGGCGTCCCGGCAGTGATAAGCTTACAACTATTCCTGATCTTGTAGGTATGCAGTATACAGATGCTGTTCAGATTTACGAAGACAGCCTTGTGCTTAATGTTGAAAAAGAAACTTATAATGATAAATATGCAGAAGGTGTTATCTTTGACCAGAGCATTGCAGCAGGACAGGAGATAGAGCGTGATGCGGATGGTAAGGTTCGCATGGCTATTGCAGTAAGTCTTGGAACGCAAAAACATGAAGTGCCTGATGTTGCTAATATTGATGAAACAGAAGCAGTTTCACAGCTTGAAGCACTTGGATTTACAGTGCGAAAGGTTTCGGAAGAAAGTACAATGGAAGCAAACATTGAAAAGGGCAAGGCGATAAGGACTGAACCAAAGGCAGGCACTGAGGCTGAAGCAGGTCAGACTATAGTTCTGTATGTCAGCACCGGTGTCGCTGTTGAAGAAGTAAAAGTACCTGAGCTTGTCGGCAAGACTCTTAAGGATGTGGAAGTAGATGTAGCCAGTCTGAATCTTAAACTTGTTGTTGAAGAAGTTGATTCAAATGAAGATAAGGATATGATCATTGAGCAAAGCATTGAGCCTGATGAGATTGTAGTTTCTGGTACAGAAATTCATGTTAAGGTAAGTAACGGCAAAGCACCTGAAGGTGAAGTTGCATTTGGTCTTTATTTACCATCTGTTGCGAAAGGCAAATATACTCTTGATTTCTCTATAAACGGCAATATAGTAAAATCGCAGTCATTTGTAACAGAAAGTGCTGCTGATGGCATGGTTGTTGTATATATTAAGGATAAAGGTATAAAGCAGGTAGTTGTATCTGTTACAAGTGATCAATCCGGACTCACTTCACGTCTTGGTACGTATAATTTTGACTTTGCAAACAGCACATTTACAGTTGTTTCTGAAAATATAGACGGTGGATTTGAAGCGGTAACAGTTCAGGACAATCCGCCTGCCGTAGTGACAGTAACATCTGTTGTTGGATAATTTTATTGATAAGAGGATAATTAAAATGAAAAAGGCTGATAATACAGCCTTGCAGCACGGAAGAATTTTATCATGTGTGGGAGGACTCTATACTGTAGAGTCCTCTTCCGGTATAATTACCGCCTGTAAGGCACGAGGAGTATTCAGAAATCAAGGCATAACGCCATATGCAGGTGATATGGTGGCATTTAAAAATGGTGTAATAAATGAGGTTCTGCCAAGAAAGAACAGCATTATAAGACCGCCGCTTGCAAATCTTGACAGTCTTATATTTGTAGTTTCGCTTTGCAAGCCTGTACCCAATTATCTGCTGCTTGATAAGTTTATTGCTGTAGCAAGGTATAAGAATATTGAGCCGGTAATAGTGATAACAAAGACAGATCTTTCATCTGACCAGCAGCTGCGTAGGATATATGAAAAGGCAGAGATAAAAATTATTTCTATTGATTATGATGATCCAAAGACTATTGAATCTGTTGCTGAACTTATAGAAGGAAAAATAAGTGCCTTTACAGGAAATACCGGTGCTGGAAAATCCACTCTTCTAAATCATATTGCACCTGAACTTGATATTCCGGTAGGTGAGATAAGCGATAAGCTTGGTCGTGGCAGACACACCACAAGAAAAGCATTTTTATATCCTATACTTGGCGGATATATTGCAGATACACCGGGATTTTCCACATTTGAAACTCAGCAGTATGCTGATATAAAAAAGGAAGAACTAGCAGATTGTTTTCCTGAATTTGCATCCTTTACAGGAAAATGCCGCTTTTCAGATTGTGCCCATATATGTGAAAAGGGTTGTGCAGTATTAGAGGCAGTACATGATGGTAAAATTGAAAAGAGCCGTCACAGTTCATATGCAGCTATGTATGAAGAAGCAAAACTTATAAAGGATTGGGAGAAGCAATGATAGGTAAGAAATGTGTTATTCTTGCAGGCGGTTATATAAACTTAAATTCAGTTGATATTCCGGAAAATGCTGTTGTTTTGTGTGCAGACAGTGGATATAGTGCAGCAAATGCACTGGGAATAGAGCCGGCACTCATTATAGGTGATTTTGATTCACTTGGCTTTATTCCAAATGTCGAAAATGTACAGACATTTCCAAGTGAAAAAGATGATACAGATACTTTGCTTGCAGTCAAGGAAGCAATAAAAATGGGTGCGGATGAAATATTTATATATGGTGCATTAGGCGGAAGACTGGACCATACAATTGCAAATATTCAAACGCTTATGTTTATAGAAAATAACGGAGCAAAAGGAATGCTCATTAGTGATAATGAATACGTTTCATTGCTCATTGATAATACAAGCAGACGATTTAAAAAGCGTGAAGGATTTTATTTTTCTGTTTTTTCATATTCTGAAAAATGTACAGGCGTTTGCATTAGCGGTGCGGAGTATAATCTTTCAAATGGAACTATTACAAATGATTTCCCTATTGGAGTGAGCAATCATATAAAAGAAGCTTTTGCAGAGCTTTCAATTAAAAGCGGTTGTATGCTTGTTATTGAATCAAAGGAAGTCTGAACCAATTTTGCATTTGCTGAATAGAATGAATGGAACGCACAATAAACACAACATATTTTTGAACATATCTGATGACCATATCAGAAGAAGGAGGGATTACAGATGAAAATCGTAGTCGTAAAAAGTCCGAGGCTTTTGTCTGGAATATTCAGGATAATTTTCAAAATAAAGCGTGAGCAGCCGGAAGAATTATAATAACTATAAGTTGAAAATTATCTACAATGCTTAAATGCATTGTGGGTACAGCAGTATTAAAGGGATTGCAGAGAAAAAAGTTCTCATGCAGTCCCTTTCTGCATATTCTTAATAATGAGGTGAGATTATGGAGAACGATGAGATCAAGAAGAATGACAAAAATAATGATAGCAAAAATGATAGTATGGAAAATGCACTTAGTACAATAGTTCAGGATAATTTAAATCAGCATGGAGAGATAATATATATAGATGAAAATAAATCAGTAAAGAAAAAGACCTCCGGCGATGATGTTATGCTTACTCAGTGTATACTTTGCCTTGTGCTTGTTTTATCAGTTTTTCTGCTTAAATTTATAAGTGCTGATTTTCAGCATAAGCTTTTGTCTATTTATTCTGAAAAGATGAATGCTCCTGCTGAACCGTTTATAATTAAAATAGTAGAAGCAGTGGAAACGTGGTTTAAGAAATGATATTTTTTTGTTTGGGAAAAGTTAAAATTTTTGTGGAATTTAGTTTTATAGCGGTATGTGCTGTTTTGTCTGCCATAGGTGATTTAAATATTCTTATGTATGGATTCCTTGCTGTAATATTGCATGAAATGGCACATTTGATGGCTATGGTTATTCTTGGCATGAAGCTTAAAAGCATAACTTTTCACGGTTGCGGTATACGTATATGTCCCGAACAGGCATTGTTTAGCTATTGGCGAGAATTTATTATACTTTTATCCGGACCTGTTGTAAATATAATTGCGTATATTATAATTAGATTTTTTTTGGATGATTTCGATCCAGAACTTGCAAATGCACAGCTTGTGCTTGGCATTTTGAATTTGCTGCCGTGTCGACGTTTAGACGGCGGAGCCGCTATTTGCTGTATTGTTTCTATGAGTAAAGCTTGCGATTCAAAAGTAGAAAGTATTTTGAAATTTATTTTTATATTTACCCCTGTAATTCTAATTATCGTAGGACTTTTTACAGGAATTTCTAATTTTACATATTATGTATTGATGTGTTACCTTTTGTTATCAGAAATTTTTAAATAATGGTTGATTGTTTTTAAAATTTATAGTAAAATATAAGATAAAGGAATAATAAATGAAAGGATTGAGTGCTATAAGTATTCTTTCAAAAATAGAACCACTATTATTAAAGGTTCAAAAGCCGGCTCAATACATCGGCGGTGAAGTAGGAAGTATTGTAAAGGATAAAGAAAATGTTAAAGTTAGCTTTGCATTTTGTTTTCCTGACACATATGAAATAGGAATGTCACATCTTGGAATGAAAATTCTTTATGGTCTGATAAATAGAAGAGAAGAATTTTGCTGTGAAAGAGTATTTGCTCCCGATACTGACTTTGAAGAGCTTATGCGTGAGGAAAAAATACCTCTCTATGCTCTTGAAAGTCTTACACCGGTTGCAGAATTTGATATGATCGGTTTTACTCTTCAGTATGAACTTGCTTATACAAATATTTTGAATATGCTTGATTTGGCGGGAATTCCGATATATGCAAAAGACAGAGGAGATTCAATGGAGCAAATGGTATTTGCCGGAGGTCCTTGTGTATGCAACCCAGAACCTATAGCAGATTTTTTTGACTTTTTTATCTTAGGTGAAGGCGAAGAGGTTAATCTTGAAGTAATGGATTTGTATGCTGAAATGAAGGAACAATGTGCATCAAGACATGAATTTTTGTGTCGAGCTGCACAAATAGAGGGTGTTTATGTGCCGTCATTATATGATGTGAGCTATAATGATGACGGCACAATAAAATCAATAGAACCTCTGACAAATGCACCGAAAACTGTTAGAAAACGAATTATAAAAGATTTTGACAAGGTGTATTATCCTGAAACATTTGTAGTTCCATTTACTGAAATAGTTCACGATCGTTCGGTTGTGGAAGTTTTGAGAGGTTGTATAAGAGGTTGTCGCTTTTGTCAGGCAGGATTTATATACAGACCATTTCGTGAAAAGACACCTGATACTATTTGCAAACAGGCTGATGACTTATGTAAAAACACTGGTTATGAGGAATTATCGCTTTCTTCTCTCAGTACAAGTGACCACAGTGAAATAGATGAAATGCTGACAAAGCTTCTTGAAGTAACTGAAGAAAAACGTGTTAATATGTCACTGCCATCTCTTAGAGTGGATAATTTTTCAGATACTTTAATGGAGAAAATAAAGCGTATTCGCAAAAGCGGACTTACATTTGCACCTGAAGCAGGAACGCAAAGACTGCGTGATGTAATAAATAAGAATGTTTCAGATGAAGAAATAATGCGTACTGCTGAAATTGCATTTTCAGGCGGTTATTTTAATGTAAAGCTTTACTTTATGATGGGACTTCCTACAGAAACAGATGAAGATATAGCAGGTATTGCAGAAATAGCTGATAGGATAATTGAGTTGTTTTTTCAAAATCCTAACAGACCAAGAGGTAAAATGGTGCAAGTATCAGTAAGTGTTGCTACATTTGTACCCAAGCCGTTTACACCGTTTGAATTTGAACCTCAGGCTACAGAAGAGGAAATTATTCACAAGCAGGAACATCTTATGAATTCCATAAATCCAAGGAATGCAAGAAAAATAAAGGTAAGTTGGCACGAATTTAGAATCAGTCAGCTTGAAGGTGTGCTTGCAAGAGGAGATAGAAAACTTTCCAGTGTTATTTATGCAGCATGGAAAAATGGCAGTCATTTTGACAGCTGGAGTGATCGTTTCAAATGGGAGTGTTGGGAGAGTGCTTTTGAAGAATGCGGCATAGCTCCTGAATTTTATGCCAGCCGCAGGAGAAGTTATGATGAGACAATGCCGTGGGATCACCTTAATTATTTGATAGATAAGTCGTTTTTGATCCGTGAACATAAAAAGGCACTTAAAGCTGAAACTACACCTCATTGTCGTGAAAATTGCAGCGGATGTGGTGTTAATCGTGAAGTTGGGAGGTCTTGCTTTTGAAATTTATAGTAAGAATGAGATTTACAAAGACAGGACGAGCTAAATATATTTCTCATCTTGATTTAATGCGTTGCTTTCAGAGATGTATAAGGTGTGCAGAGCTGCCTATAGCGTACTCAGAGGGTTATCATCCACATATGCATATAATATTTGCAGCAGCATTATCTTTGGGATTTGAAAGCAATTATGAAGTAATTGAGCTGGGATTTAGTGAAGAATTATCACTTTATGATTTGAAAAGCCGTATGCAGGCTGTTCTTCCAGATGGAATAGATATTATCAGCTGTTATGCACCTAAGCATAAAATGGGAGAGATCTCATATGCTGAATATGAAATTACTCTTCCTTGCAGTGATGGAGAGAAGCTTTTGTATGATTGGAAAAAGTTTATTTCAAGTGATAAGATAATCGTTCAGAAGAAGACTAAAAGAGGGTATCGTGAAATAGACTTAAAGGAATTGACGGAATGTATTTCAGAAAAAAATGAAAATGATAAGATCATACTGGAAATTCGTCTTCCGGCAGGCAGTACGGTCAATGTAAATCCATCGATTCTTATAGAAGAATTCGGTAAAAACGTTCAGATTCCTTTTGATTTCCCTAAATTTTGCCGTAAAAAATTACTTTGTACGGAAAAAACTGAATTTTTTTAAAAAAACACTTGCAATTTTTCTTGAGATGTGGTATTATAATATAGCATTTTAAATCCGCTCGTCTAAAATTAGATGGGTGAGTGTAATGCCATAAACGACATTAAATCAGACAATCCGCTGACGGACAAGCTTATATTTATGTGAATTATAAATGTAGGCTGCAAGCAGGAATTTGACCGCCTGTACGTGAATGAATGTCTGAAAATCAGGAGGAAAGAAAAATGGATGCATTAAAAACAATAAGCGAATCAAGCATGAAGCAGGAAGTACCAGTTGTTTCTATCGGTGATACTGTAAAGGTTCACGTTAGAATCAAGGAAGGCGATAAGAGCCGTATCCAGATGTTCGAGGGTACAGTTATTGCTAAGAAGCATGGCGGTATCAGCGAAACATTTACAGTTCGCCGTCTTTCACACGGCTGCGGTGTAGAGCGTGTATTCCCACTCCACTCCCCAGTAGTTGAAAAGGTTGAAGTTATCCGTAAGGGTAAGGTTCGTAGAGCTAAGCTTTATTACCTGCGTGACCGTGTAGGTAAGGCTGCAAAGGTTAAGGAACAAATTCGCTAATTGCGAGAGGTCAGGCGGAAGCAAGATGTATCGATCTGTGCTTCCGATGTACCTGACAACGAAAGTAAAAGGGGGACGTTATGTCCTTTTTTTATTATATTTTGTATTTTGAAAAGGTATTTTTGCATGATACATTAGAAAAGAGGACGGTTATGGAAAAGATAAATAACACAGTGACGTCAGATGAAAATAAAAAGGAAAAATCGTTTTTAGGCGATTTTTTAGATATAATGGAAGCAGTGATTATTTCTATTTTTGTTGTTATCCTGTTTTTTGCATATGTCGCGCGTCCTGTTACGGTCGAAGGTGAATCTATGAAGCCTACATTACAAAGTGAAGACAGACTGTTTATGTCCGATTTTCTCTATAAACCTGAACGTGGCGATATAATTATAGTTGATAATAGTTCTTCATGGACATATGATAGCAGTGGAAATCTGCGTGAAGGATATGGTATTGCAGAAGATAAAAGACTTATTAAGCGTGTAATTGCTGTAGGCGGAGATGAACTTGATATCAATTTTACAACCGGTGAAGTAATAGTAAATGGTGAAGTTATTGAAGAGGATTATATAAATAATCCAACGACTACAAATTATGGTGCATTTTCCTATCCTGTAAGGATCCCTGATGGATATATGTTTGTAATGGGTGATAATCGTCAGAATTCTACCGATAGTCGTGCCACATCAGTTGGCTTTGTATCTGAAGAACAGATTATCGGAAAAGCTCTTTTTAGATTTTATCCACTGTCATCATTTGGAAAAATTTATGAATAATAGGTTTTAAGCAAATTCTAAGCTTTTCGATATTCGAAAGGAGTGACGTAATGTCTGAATTGACAATACGCAATATACAATGGTTTCCTGGTCATATGACAAAGACACGGCGAATGATTGCATCAAATCTTTCGCTGGTTGATGCTGTTGTTGAAATACTTGACGCACGTATACCAATGAGCAGCCGTAATCCAGATATGAGCAGCATGGTGAATAATAAGCCTCGTTTGTTTATTTTGAATAAAGCTGATATGGCAGATCCAAAGATGACAGATAAGTGGATAGCTTATTTTAAAAAGCAGGGAATAGCTGCTATTGCTATGGACTGTAAGAGCGGCAAAGGTGTTAAGAATTTTAAAGGAGCTATAGAACAACTGTTGTCAGAACTTCTTGAAAGAAGAAAAAATGCCGGAATGATCGGTACACCTATAAGGCTTATGATAGTTGGTATACCAAATGTAGGCAAGTCATCTTTTATAAATAGAATGGCACAGTCAAAACGTGCTAAGGTTGAGGATAGACCTGGTGTAACACGTACAAAGCAGTGGGTAAAAATAGGCAGCAATATGGAGCTTCTGGATATGCCGGGTGTATTGTGGCCGAAATTTGATGACCAAGAAGTTGCTAAAAGGCTTGCATTTACAGGTGCTATAAATGACGATGTTGTTGATATAGAAATGCTTGCAATGCTTTTGCTTGAGTATTTGGCAAAGAATTATCCAGATACACTTGAAACAAGATATAAAATGACAGAGTTTAGTGAAATGGGTGGAATAGAACTTCTTGAAACAATGGGCAGAAAAAGAGGTATGCTTATTTCTGGCGGTGAAGTTAATATAGAGAGAGCCGCAATAACTCTTATAGATGAATATCGAAGCGGAAAGCTTGGAAGAATGACTCTGGAATCTCCGGAGGATATTGACAATGGCTAAAACATCAGAAGCAAAAAAAAGCACCGAAGAGCTTTATGCTTTTGATGCTGAAAAAAGAAATGATTATTCTATACTATGCGGTGTAGATGAAGCTGGTCGTGGTCCATTGGCTGGCGATGTTTATGCAGCAGCAGTTATACTTGATCCTATGAATCCTATAGATGGGATAAATGACAGTAAGAAGCTTACTGAAAAGAAAAGAGAGCTTTTGTTTGAAGAAATATGCAGCAAAGCTGTTTCATATTCAATAGCAACAGCTACTGTTGAAGAGATTGAGGAAATCAATATTTTGAATGCTGCAATGCTTGCAATGAAACGTGCTGTTGAAGGATTAAGCGTTGTGCCATCATATGTTCTTGTTGATGGCAACAAAATGCCGGATATTTCTATTATGGTTGAAACTGTAGTAAAAGGCGATGCAAATTCTGCAAGTATAGCAGCTGCATCTATTCTTGCTAAAGTTGCAAGGGATAAAAAGCTTATAGAGCTTGATGAAATTTACCCTGAATACGGATTTTCAAAGCATAAGGGATATGGCACTAAAGCACATTACGAAGCACTTATAAAATATGGTCCGAGTCCTGTGCATAGAATGTCATTTCTAAAAAAACTTTATAAATAAGACGTGTGAATAATGAGCAGTTATCAAAAAGATAAAGGCAATATGGGCGAAGATGCCGTTGCAGATTTCCTTCAGCAAAAGGGTTGTATGATTCTTGAAAGAAATTACTTTATACAAGGCGGCGAAATTGATATTATTGCTGTTGATGATGATAAGATTCGTTTTGTAGAAGTTAAAACCAGAAAGCAAAGCGGAATTTCAAGCGGTTTTGAAGCTGTAAATAATCGTAAGCAAAAAAATATTATATGTACCGCTTTAAAATATTGTTCCTGTCATGTTGTTGACTTGCAGCCGTGTTTTGATGTGGCTTTGGTTTGTATGGAAAATGGCTATGTTCAGAGTATAGATTATCTGGAAAATGCCTTTGACCTGTCAGATTTTAATTCATTATTTTAATTTAAATATAAATAAAACAAATGAAAAAGGTGGTAATTATGTATTACAAAAGTACACGTGACAGCAGTCTGCGTATAGAAAGTGCAGCTGCTATTTCAAAAGGTATCTCTGAGGATGGCGGATTATTTGTACCGGAATCTATACCGAGTATGACTATGGAAGAACTCAAAAGTCTTTCTGATATGACATATGCTCAGAGAGCAGCAGCGGTTTTTGCAAAGTATCTTACTGATTTTACAGAAGCTGAGCTTGTTTATTGTACAGAAAGTGCGTATTCTTCAAAGAATTTTGAAACTGAAAATATTGCGGAGATTGCTCATCTTTTTGATGGAACATATATGCTTGAATTGTGGCATGGACCTACTTGTGCATTTAAGGATATGGCTCTTCAGATCCTGCCTTATTTTCTGACAACATCTGTTAAGAAATTGAATCTTGACTGCAAGATCGTAATTCTTGTTGCAACATCAGGTGATACTGGCAAGGCTGCTCTCGAAGGCTTTAAAGACGTTCCGGGTACACAGATCATGGTGTTCTATCCTGAAGAAGGTGTAAGCGATATGCAGAAACGCCAGATGGTTACTCAGGAAGGCGAAAATGTTACAGTATGTGCTGTAAAGGGTAATTTCGATGATTGCCAGAGCGGTGTTAAAGCAATATTCACAAACAGTGATGTTATAAATACTCTTGAAAATGGCGGTATGCGTTTTTCAAGTGCAAATTCTATAAACTGGGGCAGACTTGTTCCACAGATAGTATATTATGTATCATCATATGTTACAATGGCTTCTCAGGGCGAGATCCAATGGGGAGAAAAGATAAATGTTGTTGTTCCTACTGGAAATTTCGGAAATATTCTTGCAGCTTATTATGCAAAAATGATGGGTGTGCCTATTGCTAAGCTTATATGTGCTTCTAATGTAAATAAAGTTCTCACTGATTTTATTCGTACAGGTGTATATGATAGAAATCGTGAATTTTATGCTACTTGCTCACCATCTATGGATATTCTTATATCCAGCAACCTGGAAAGACTTCTCTATCTGCTTTCAGGTGAAAATGATGAGATGATTCGTGATTGGTTCACAAAGCTCGCAAATGAAGGAAAATATGAGATTTCTGATGATATTAAGGCTTCTATGAAAGAATTGTTCTATGGCGGTTACTGCGATGATGCTGCTACAAAGGAAACTATAGGAAATATATATAAGAAATATGGCTATACTTGTGATACTCACACAGCTGTTGCTGTTAAGGTTTATGAAGATTATAAGGCTGAAACCGGTGATACCACAAAGACCTTGATAGCATCTACTGCAAGTCCTTATAAATTCAGCGGCAGTGTTTTGTCTGCACTTGACAGCAGCCGTGTAACAGATGATGAATATGAAATGGTTGATACTCTGTCTGAACTTTCAAAAATGCCGATACCATCATCATTATCTGAACTTAAAAATAAGAACCGCAGGTTTAGTGGAAGCATTGATAAGAATGATATGAAAACATTCGTTCTTTCTGA